>NZ_REFU01000001.1:2870159-3189065 GCF_003688915.1 Rhodococcus sp. SBT000017 | reverse complement strand
TGCGGCGACGCGATGGTTCCGTCCCTGCTGCACGAAGAGTGCAGGGCTCATGGTGGCCTCCAGTGGGAAAAGGATCCGCGTCTGCATGCCGCAGCCGAATCTGTGACGGTAGACACACGGTAGGAGCGCGTGATCTGCGACGTCAACCGGGCGAAATCGGCTTTTCGAGCAGTTTCGTGGGTCACATCGGGTCCTTGGTTGGGGCTTGGGTCACAGTAGTGGGGTACTGACCAGGCTCGATGCCGGACGGGATGGCCGACGCGGCATCGCCAATGCGTCGTTCATGCCGTTTGGGTATCGGTCCATGTTATTTCCGTGTTGGACAGGTATTCGAGAAGCGGAATACCGTACAGGAAACGCGCACGCTCCACCATCTCGCGAGGAGAACAATGGTCACCGTCAGCTCAGAGAGACCGTCTGTGTCGCAGCAGGATTCGCGCCGGAACGGTCGGGTGCTCCGAGTGGGACCGCTCAAGCCGTCGTTGATGGACACTCTGGTCGCCGAGTACGACGCGCTGGTTCTCCCCGAGGGGGACGAGCGCGAGGACTTCCTGGCCGCACACGGCAGTTCGATCACCGCGGTGGTCACCTCCGGCCGGACCGGCGTCGATGCTGCGCTGATGGACCGGTTGCCGCAGCTCGGGGCTGTCGTCAACTTCGGCGTCGGCTACGACACCACCGACATCGACGCAGCAGCCGCCCGAGACATCGCCGTCAGCAACACCCCGGACGTGCTGACCGACTGCGTGGCAGACCTCGCCGTCGGCCTGGTGATCGACACCATGCGCGGGCTCTCGTCCGCCGAGCGGTTCGTGCGCACCGGCCGCTGGCCCGCCGAGGGCAACACACCGCTGACGCGCCAAGTCACCGGAAAGCGCGTCGGAATCATCGGGCTCGGGCGTATCGGCTCGGCAATTGCGGATCGACTCAACGGCTTTCGCTGTGAGATCTCGTACCACAATCGCAACGAGATCGTCGGTTCGCCCTACGTCTACGCTGCCGGCCCGGCAGCGCTCGCCGAGAACGTCGACGTGCTGATCATCGCCGCGTCCGGCGGATCAGGAACTGCACATCTGGTCGATCGCGCGGTACTCGAAGCGCTGGGGCCGCAGGGATATCTGATCAATGTGGCCCGCGGAAGCGTCGTCGACGAGGAGGCGCTGATCGAGTTGCTTGCCGGAGGGAAGCTGGCCGGTGCCGGCCTGGACGTCTTCGCCCACGAACCGAACGTGCCCGACGCCCTGCTGGTGATGGACAACGTGGTGCTGCTGCCGCACGTGGGGAGCGCAACGGTGGAGACCCGCGCCGCGATGGAAGCGCTCACGCTCGAGAACCTCGATCGCTTCCTGAACGACGGCACCCTCGTCACCCCGGTGACGCGATGACCGTCGTCGTCGGCTACTCGCCGACCGTCGAAGGAAAAGGCGCGCTGCCCTTCGCATTTCGCGAGGCTCTCATGCGCGGGACGGACTTGCTCATCGTGGCCGAGGACAACAGCGCAGCCGACGCCGACTTCGCTGCCACCGTCGAATCGGCTCGCGAGGAGGCGTCGGCGCTCGGTGTGACGACGAAGATTCACGACAACGAAGCGGGCCGCTCGCATGCCGACAATCTGATCGACCTCTCGTTCGACGAGCACGCTCAGCTTGTCGTCATCGGCATCCGGCGTCGATCACCCGTCGGAAAGTTGTTCATGGGCAGCGTCTCTCAGCGTGTACTACTCGAGGCCCACTGCCCGGTGACGGCCGTCAAGCCGCCGGTGGGGTTGCCGCGCTGAGTGCGCTTCATCGGCGGGTCCTGCCGTGTCGAATCAACACGGCGATGCCCAGTCCGATCAGGGTCAAGATCAGTGGTGCGACTATCGCCATGTTCGAGCCGATCGCAGTGAACAGGACGAACGCTGCGAGAGCTGCGAGGAAGTACACAGCAGCGAAACGTGGTGTCCAGAAAACGGTGGTCACGCGATCCCCCTGGGTCGAAGCCGGATGCGGCAGCGCCGATGATCTTCCCGGCGCGCTGGTAAATCATAAGGAAAAGTAACGACTGTCCGCAATCCTCACGGAGACGGGTCCCCTGTCGCGCTCGGTGGATACGCTGAACCGGGTCGAAGATCGGGCGGTGCGACGCGTTGCTCACGGCCATCACATCAACAGGTGACACGGGGAGACGAGATGCTGGGTGACCTCGAAGTATCGCGCGGGTATCAGCAGAACGCGGCGTACTGGGAGCGCATCGTTCGGCAACGGCTCGACAAGTTTCAGACGGAGGTCACCGACGTTGCCTTGCTGGATCTGATCGGTGACCCCGAAAGCGTCTGCGTACTCGACGCGGGTTGTGGCGAGGGGTATTTCACTCGTGAACTCATCGCACGCGGGGCTGCGCACGTGCATGGCGTCGATACCTGCGCCGAGCTGATCGTCGCAGCTCGCGAGCACCCCGAGAGCGGAGACCGCCGCGCGGAATATCATCGCGCCGATGTGGCCGACCTACCGTTGCCGGACTCGAGTGTCGACGTCGTCGTCGCGAATCGTCTTCCGCACGGGATAGCCGACCCCGCAAAAAGATTCGTCGAGTTTCGTCGAGTCCTTCAGCCCGCTGGGCGGTTGATCGTGTTGTCCATGCATCCCTGCTTCTACGCCGCCCGCACAGATCGAGAGGGAATCGGCTTCGCGTCCACGATCGACGACTACTTCGGTGTCAGAACGGTCCAGCAGCGTTTCGACGTTGCGGGTCTGACGTCGCCTGCAGAGTCCTTTCAGCAGTTCTATTCGTTGGAAGAGCACATCGGGATGATCACCGCAGCAGGGTTCGTCATCACGAACCTGCGAGAGCCTCGCCCGTCTGCTGAGCAACGACAATCCGACGAGTTCTGGGCAACCAATTTCACCCGCCCACTCTTCATGCTGCTCGAATGCACGCCGATGGCTGCCAGATGAGGGTCGTGCGGTTCCGTAACCCACGGCGGTTGTCGGACCATCGATCACGCAAACGGGGACCTCACACCGCTGTTACCGACTGCGCGCCCCCGCTATGACGTGATCGGGGGCGCGCAGTCGGTAAAAAGGGCGCTCACTTGCGGTTTCGGGCACAGCTCGATCAGCTGCGCGTCACGACCACTCACGCGTCGGAAGCACATCGGTCATGAAGCGGTGCAGTGCCGGGTTGTCGTTGTCCACGCGCCAGGCGGCGTCGAGTTCGACGGGACGCTCCTTCACGGTCCGAACCGGCCGGAACGCAACACCTTCCGGCCGCATGGTCGATGCCGACTCCGGCACCAATGCCAATCCGATGCCGGAGCGAACGAGCACCAGCATCGTGTGCACCTGGGTCACGTACTGCACGTAGCGCGGAGAAACCCCGACGATGGTGAAGGTGCTGATCAGCAGCTCGTGGAAGTACCGAGCATCGACGGGTGAATACATGATGATCGGCTGCTCGTCGAAGTCCTCCACCGACAGTTCGTCTTTCTCGGCCAGAGGGTGATGCTCGGGCATTGCTGCGATCAACGACTCGTGCAGCACCGGCCGGGACGCGATGCCCGGTCGCTTGAGTGGTGGCCTGGCCAACCCGAGATCCAGATCGCCGACGGCCAACGATTCCATCTGTACGGCCGAGACCATCTCGCGCAGAACGAGTTTCACATCCGGGAGCTTCGCGCGTGCGGCATCGAGCAACTGCGGCAGCACCGCATGGGCCGATGCGCCGGTGAATCCGACGACCACGGTCCCCAGGTCGCCGGTGGGGACGCGTCGTACCGTCAGCAATGCGCCCTCGGCGAGATCGAGGATGCGTCGAGCCTCGGGAAGGAAGGCCAGGCCCGCGGCCGTCAGCGTGACCGATCGACTCGTGCGGTCGATCAGCTGTACGCCGACCTCGCTTTCGAGCTGTTGTATCTGTCTGCTCAAGGGCGGCTGGGTCATGTGCAGCCTCTCGGCAGCGCGGCCGAAGTGCAACTCCTCGGCGACGGCGATGAAGCAGGAGAGCCTGTTGAGCGAGAACATCGATTCATTCCTTGCATCGCGCGGGGAGTTTCGGCGTGCCTTTGCGTATAAAACTAGCGTACGAGCCCGATCCCGACGATTTGGTAACCTTCCCTCCGGTAAGAGTAGAGTTCCCGCGCAGCACCCCCTTGCACCCATCGAATGGAGCCGTCGTGTCTCGAGCTGCCCAGGTGCCTGCCACCTCCATCGAAGACGTCTCGGTGCTCGGTGCGCTGCGCTCACCGAAGCGACTCAAGACCGAAGTGCTCGCAGGCCTGGTCGTGGCACTGGCGCTCATTCCGGAAGCCATTTCGTTCTCGATCATCGCCGGGGTGGATCCGCGAGTCGGGCTGTTCGCGTCGTTCACGATGGCGGTCACGATCTCCATCGTCGGTGGCCGTCCCGCGATGATCTCCGCTGCGACCGGAGCCATTGCGCTGGTGGTAGCCCCGTTGGCGAGGGATTACGGCCTCGACTACCTCATCGCAGCGGTGATCCTCGGCGGAATTCTGCAGGTCCTGCTCAGCGTTCTCGGCGTCGCCAAGCTGATGCGCTTCATACCGCGCAGCGTCATGGTCGGGTTCGTCAACGCGCTGGCGATTCTGATCTTCTCCTCGCAGATCCCGTACCTGATCGGTGTGCCCTGGTTGGTCTACCCGATGGTCGCCGTGGGCCTGGCCATCATGTTCTTCCTACCCAAGCTCACCACCATCGTGCCGGCACCACTGATCGCGATCGTGATACTGACCGGCGTCACACTCGTCTTCGCGCTGGCCGTGCCCGACGTCGGCGACGAAGGTGAACTGCCGTCCTCGCTGCCGTCGTTCCTGATCCCGGATGTGCCGTTCACCTTCGACACGTTGTCGATCGTCGCGCCGTTCGCGTTGGCCATTGCGCTGGTCGGTCTACTCGAATCACTGATGACGGCCAAGCTCGTCGACGACATCACCGATTCGCATTCCAACAAGACCCGCGAGGGCTGGGGCCAGGGTGTGGCCAACCTTGTCACCGGGTTCACCGGCGGCATGGGCGGTTGCGCGATGATCGGTCAGACCATGATCAACGTCAAGGTCTCCGGTGCGCGCACTCGGATCTCGACGTTCCTCGCCGGCGTCTTCCTGCTGATTCTGGTGGTCGGTCTCGGCGACATCGTCGCGCTGATTCCGATGGCCGCGCTCGTCGCCGTCATGATCATGGTCTCGATCGGAACCTTCGACTGGCACAGCATCAACCCGAAGACGTTGCGGCGCATGCCCAAGAGCGAAACCCTCGTGATGGTCTCGACCGTGGCAGTCACCGTGATCACCCACAACCTTGCATACGGCGTGCTCGTCGGAGTGATCACCGCGATGGTGCTGTTCGCCAGGCGGGTTGCGCACCTGACCGAGGTGATCGATGTGGCTCATCCCGACGAGGACACCCGCGTCTACGCGGTGAAGGGCGAGCTGTTCTTCGCGTCGAGCAACGACCTGATCTATCAGTTCGACTACGTGGGCGATCCGAAGAACGTCGTCATCGACATGTCGGAGTCGCACATCTGGGACGCATCGACCGTTGCGACGCTGGACGCCATCACCACCAAGTACGCCGCGAAGGGCAAGACAGTGGAGATCGTGGGTCTGAATGCGCCGTCCATCGAACGGCACGATCGGCTCAGCGGAAACCTGGGTGCCGATCACTGACTAGGGTGGACGCTCGAGCGAAGAGAGGTGGCACATGACGGACGACGACATGCACATGCAGATCGGCCAGGTAGCTCAGCGAACCGAGCTGTCGATTCGCACGGTTCGTCACTACGACGACGTCGGTCTGGTCACGCCCTCTGCTCGGACCGTCGGGGGCTTCCGGCTCTACACCGAGACCGACGTCGAACGCCTGCTCGTCATTCGCCGGATGAAGCCACTCGACTTCACGTTGGCCGAAATGAAACAGCTACTGGAATCTCTCGACGTTCTCGGAGACGAGAACGCGACCGACGACGCCAGGTCGTCGGCCGCGGCCTTCGTTCGTGAATGTCACACCAAGGCCGAGGACAGCTGCCGCACGTTGCGGCGGCAGCTCGCCTACGCAGAGGAGCTCACCGAGGTGTTGTCGACTCGCGGAGCAGTAGCCCGGAGCGAGTAGGTTCGGCTCTAGCGGCCGAAGCTACTGCATCCGGGTTGAACCGGAATTCCCGCGAGGCGGTCGTCCAACCACGCGAACGCACCGGGAGCTCCGCTGCCGGCAACGATGCTGTGCTCACCCAGGTATTCCTCGAGGCGGACGTCGGCTCCGCGTGAACACCACTTGTCGAACACGGCCTCGGGACCTTCCTTCGGAATCCAGAACTCCTGCTGTCCGTGATACAGGAACACCGGTGCCGTCGGGGTTCCGCTGTCTCCCAATCGATTCTGATCAGCAACCGCGAGCGCCAGCGGCGAATTGAACGCATCGGGAGTGATGGACAGTGACTCGATGCGGATCGGAGCAACGACTCCGAACGGTGCAATCCCGATGATGCACAGGTCCTTCGACGCCTGTGCGAGCCGCCACCCGTCGTCGTTGTAGAGCGACAGCATCTCCGGGTACTCGCGCGCAACGCCCATCGCTGCCGCGAGGAACACCGCCGACGCTGCGTTGCCGTTCATGGACTGACGTAGCAGCGCGAAGTCGGTGGGCGTTCCGCCGAACGCTGCGCCGACGATGTTCAGTTCGGGGGCGTAGGCCGGAGCCTCCTGCACGGCCCAGCCCGATGCGATCGCCCCGCCCGAGTAGCCCGTAATGCCCAGGGGCGCAGTCGGATCGAGGCCGATCGCGGCGGTCGTGACCGCGCCGCGCAGACCGTCGAGTACGGCGTGCGCTGCCATCGGTCCGACGGCGTACGCATGGCGGGGCCCCTGATGGTCGGTGACGACGACGGCGTAGCCCCGCGCCAGAAGCAGCTGCACGGGTGCCATTTCCGGAGCGATGCCGCGTTGCATGGTCCACGATGGCTCACACGTGGCGCCGAGCGAATCGATGGCCATGTTGTATGCAACAACAGGGCGCGGACCGGGCGAGGTCCAGGGCGCGGTCGGGACGATGACGCTGGTGACGATGGCAGCGGGGCGGTCCTTAGCGTCGGTCGAGGCAACCAGCAGTTGGGTGGTGGTGACCGGGGTGACAAGTGGTCCGACGGTGACGCTGCGGGTCCGTAGAACTGTTCCGGGAGCGGCTGTTTCGTATCCGGGCGGCGGAACGACCCACGGATCGTCGAGCGGTGTCGCGGCGATCGATTCGGCGGTGCGCGGCGGATTCTGGAAATCGCCGAGTGGATCGGCACCCGCCGACCATTGCCCGCCCGACACCACCAGTGAAACCGCAGCGACCACCGCCGCACACCGACGGCCGAACTTCACGTACTTCCCCATCGAGACCCCCGGTCGAAGTTCCGGATCGTTACCGGAGCTTTCCAAACGACTCTAGGGGCCGGAACCATTTACAGGGGCCGAACGCAAAATTTGCTCGGATCGGGCGGGGACTGGCGACCCGGTACGACAAGCTGGCCTTGGCGTACCGGGCAGGAGCCGTTCTGCGCGCGGCTTTCGTGTGGTCACCCACCTCACCACTGAGAAGACGTGCTCAGCCGTCCACGACCACCGGGACGATGAGGGGCTGACGGCCCAGGGTCTGCTTGGCCCACCGGGCCGATTCCTGCACGATGCGCTTCTCGATGTTCTCCCGGGAGGCGACCTTCACGTCGCTCTCGCGCGTGAGGGTCTTGCCGATCGCCTTGGCCAGTGAGTCGAAAGCGTTGGCCTCGTGGGCGAATCCGCGTCCGATGAAGTCGACGTCGTCGACGAGCAGACCGGTGTCGGGGTCCACGATCGCGATGACGGTCAGGACGCCCTCGTTGGCGAGCAGGCGTCGATCGGCCAGCGAATCCTCGGTCACACCACCGACGGAACTGCCGTCGACGTAGATCAGCTCGATGGGGACGGAGCCGGTGATTTGCGCGACGCCGTCGAACAGGTCGATGACGCTTCCGTTCTCGGCGATCAACACGCGATCGCGGGGAACGCCGGTCCTGATCGCGAGATCGGCATTGGCGCGCAGGTGTCGCGACTCACCGTGTACGGGAAGCACATTCGCGGGTTCGAGGATGTTGTAGCAGTAGACCAACTCGCCTGCGCTGGCGTGGCCCGAGACGTGCACCTTCGCATTCCCCTTGTGCACCACGCGTGCACCCTTGTCGACGAGGCCGTTGATGACGCGGTAGATCGCATTCTCGTTTCCGGGAATCAGGCTGCTGGCCATCAGTACGGTGTCGCCGTCACCCACCTTGATCTGATGCTCACCCGACGCCATGCGAGACAGTGCGGCCAGCGGCTCGCCCTGAGATCCGGTGCAGATCAACGTGATCTTGTTCGCCGGAAGACGATTGAGCTTCGGGAGATCGACCACGAGCCCGTCGGGTACGTCGAGGTAGTTCAGATCGGTGGCAATTTTCATGTTGCGCACCATCGATCGGCCCACGAAAGCGACCTTGCGGCCTTGCGCATGCGCGGCGTCGAGGACCTGCTGAATGCGGTGTACGTGACTGGCGAAGCTCGAGACGATCACGCGTCCCGACGTTTCGCGGAATACCTTCTCGATGGCCGGGACCAGATCTCGTTCGGAGACCATGAACCCCGGAACCTCGGCGTTGGTCGAGTCGACCAGGAGTAGATCGAGCCCTTCCTCGCCGAGGCGTGCGAAGCTGCGGAGGTCGGTGATCCGACCATCGAGCGGGAACTGGTCCATCTTGAAATCGCCGGTGTGCAGCACCAGCCCGGCGTCGGTGCGAATGGCGATGGCCAGACCGTCGGGAATCGAGTGGTTGACGGCAATGAACTCGAGCTCGAACGGGCCTTCCTGACGGGTTTGCCCCGCCTCGACCTCGATCAGCTTTGTCGAGACCTTGAACTCCTCGAACTTGGCAGCCAGGAAGTGCAGTGTCAGCCGCGACGAGATGACGGGAATGTCGCCGCGTTCGCGCAGCAGATAGGGGACACCGCCGATGTGGTCTTCGTGTCCGTGGGTGAGGACGATCGCGACGACGTCGTCGAGACGATCTCGGATGCAACTCCAGTCGGGGAGGATGACGTCGACACCGGGCTGATGTTCCTCGGGGAAGAGTACGCCGCAGTCGACGATGAGCAGTTTTCCGTCGAACTCGAAGACGGTCATGTTCCGGCCGATCTCGCCGAGACCGCCGGTCGCGATCACGCGAAGGTGCCCTGCCGAAAGCGCGGAAGAGGATCGCTTTCTCGGTGCGGCGGGGGATCTGCGGTTGCGTGGTGATCTCGACATGCCTCTTACGCTACGGGGGGCCTCCGACCTGGTGTCGACCCCGGTCCGAAGACTGTTGATTTGCGTCAACTCTACTATTGCGTAAGAGTAGGGATCAGTTTCCTGACCGTTCCTCCCCCGCCGATGTGTGCGGGACGCGTGAGATGCCCATCGGGCTCCACGACAAAAGCCTTCGGGCGCAGCGATGCGTCCACCCCATGGATGAGAGCGGCCATTCGTCGGCACGTGCGGTCCATCGATCACGAATGGAGAGACATGAGCGACTCCGCCGAACGGATTCCGACCGTCATGAGTGCCCTGCGGTCCCCGCGAATGCTGAAGACCGAGGTGCTGGCAAGCCTCGTCGTGGCCCTGGCACTGATTCCCGAGGCCATCGCCTTCTCGATCATTGCCGGCGTCGATCCGCGAGTGGGCCTGTTCGCGTCCTTCACCATGGCCGTGTCGATCGCGTTCCTCGGTGGTCGTCCCGCGATGATTTCGGCCGCTACCGGCGCTATTGCCCTGGTCATCGCCCCGGTCGCAAAGCAGTACGGTCTCGACTACTTCATCGCCACCGTCATCCTCGCCGGCGTCTTCCAAGTGATTTTCGGGGTCCTCGGGGTTGCCAAGTTGATGCGCTTCATCCCGCGTAGCGTCATGGTCGGCTTCGTCAACGCGCTCGCCATTCTCATCTTCACCTCTCAGTTTCCTGCGTTGATAGGTGTGCCGTGGCTGGTCTACCCGCTGGTGGCCGTCGGTCTGCTGATCATGTTCCTGCTGCCGAGGATCACGTCGGTCGTGCCCGCACCGCTCGTCGCCATCGTGCTGCTGACCGTTGCCACAGTGGTCTTCACGCTGAACGTCCCCGACGTCGGCGATGAGGGCGAACTGCCGTCGAGCCTGCCCGCGCTGCTGATCCCCGACGTCCCGCTGAACCTCGAGACGCTGAGCATCATCGCTCCGTACGCCCTCGCCATGGCCATCGTCGGACTGCTCGAATCGCTGCTGACGGCAAAACTCGTCGACGACGTCACCGACACTCACTCGAACAAGACCCGGGAGAGTTGGGGCCAGGGCGCAGCGAACGTCATCACCGGCTTCTTCGGTGGCATGGGTGGGTGCGCGATGGTCGGCCAGACGATGATCAACGTCAAGGCCTCGGGTGCCCGGACTCGCATTTCCACGTTCCTGGCCGGGGTGTTCCTGTTGATACTCGTGGTCGGACTGGGCGACGTCGTGGCACTGATCCCGATGGCCGCACTTGCCGCCGTGATGATCATGGTTGCGATCGGCACGATGGATTGGCACAGCATCAGCCCGAAGACGTTGCGGCGCATGCCCAAGAGCGAAACAGCAGTCATGGTGGCAACCGTGGTCGTCACCGTCGCCACCCACAACCTCGCGTACGGCGTCGTCGTCGGCGTCGTCACCGCGATGGTGCTGTTCGCTCGGCGGGTGGCGCACCTGACCGAGGTCATCGACGTAGCGCATCCGAACGAGGGCACTCGCATCTACGCAGTGAAGGGGGAGTTGTTCTTCGCGTCGAGCAACGATCTGGTCTATCGGTTCGACTACGCGGGAGATCCGAAGAACATCGTCATCGACCTCAGCGGTGCCCATGTCTGGGATGCGTCCACGGTCGCCACGCTCGATGCCATCACCACGAAGTACGAGGCGAAGGGCAAGCGGGCAGTGATCGTCGGTCTCGACGCGGCCTCTGCGGAGCGGCATGTTCGGCTGACCGGGCAGCTTTCGGGCGGTCATTGACCAGCGCTCGCCGATCTACCGATTCCATTGCGGAATCGCGCGTCATCACTTTAAAGTGATGTCGCGCGTCATCGGATGCAGCGCTCGTGGGAGGGGTCCGTCAGGATGCAGGTGCACAACGTGGTGATCATCGGCAGCGGCTTCGGTGGCCAATGCGCAGCCAAAGCGCTGCTCGATCGAGGGATCGACGACTTCGTCATCCTGGAGAGGCGTCCCTTCCTCGGTGGCACGTGGAAGCAGAACCGATATCCGGGCGCAGCCGTCGACGTGCAGAGTCCGCTGTATTCGATCGCGTCCGAGCCGTTCGAATGGTCGCGCATGTTCGCCGAACGCGAGGAGCTCGAGCGGTACACCGACCACGTACTCGAATCGAATGGTCTGCCTGCTCGAACGCATGTCGACACCGACGTCCGGAAGATCGAATGGGTCGGCGATCACTGGCTGATCTCCACCTCGCGCGGCGATTACGCCGCCACGTTCGTGGTGAACGCGTCGGGTCCGCTCAGTACGCCGGTGATTCCGCCCTTCCCCGGCCGAGAGGGATTCGGCGGCAAGCAGTTTCACACCAACGACTGGGACACCGAGTACGACCACGCAGGCAAGAGGGTGGCGATCGTCGGCAGCGGTGCCAGCGCCGCACAGGTGATCCCGGCGATCCAACCCGAGGTGGAGCAACTGCACGTCTTCCAGCGCACCCCGCACTGGGTGATGCCGCGCCACGATCGCGAATTCACTGCGCTCCAGCGAAAGCTGCTGCGTATCGAACCGATTCGGAGGGCGGTTCGCGCCGGCATCTACTGGACCCTCGAGACTCGCGTCGTCGGGTTCAAGTACTCGCGGACGATGCTGAAGGCCGTGGCGCAGCGAACTGCGTTGAAGCACATCCAGTCTCAGGTGCCCGATCCCGAGCTTCGAGCCAAGGTCACCCCGGACTACACCATCGGGTGCAAGCGGGTATTGCTGTCCAACACGTTGTATCCGGCACTGGGGAAGTCGAACGTCACTCTGCACGACAAGCACGACGGCATTGCCGAGATCACCGAGACCGGAATCGTCACCACCACAGGCGAACACGTCGATGTGGATCTGTTGGTGTGGTCCACCGGATACGACGCCACCGACGGAGTCATCTCGTACCCGGTGATCGGACGCGACGGCCGGGCCCTGTCCGAGGTCTGGGATCCCTACCCGCGCGCCTACCTCGGCACGACGGTCCCCGGGTTCCCCAACCTGTTCGTCGTCACCGGACCCAACACCGGAATCGGGCACACCTCCGCGATCTTCCTCATCGAGGCGCAGATGGAGTACATCGTGCGGGCCGTCGACGCCGTCAAGCAGAGCGGGGCACTGGCGATCGAGGTCACTGCAGATGCCGAGCAGGCCTACACCGACAAGATTCACCGCGAGATGGACGGCACCGTCTGGAAGGACGGCGGCTGCCACAGCTGGTATCAGTCCAAGTCCGGGCACGTCGTGGCCATGTTCCCCGGTTTCAGTTTCACCTTCCGTCGGTGGGCCAAGCGTTTTCGTCCGCAGGAGCACCACATTCACTTCGCGCCCACCGATGCGATCACGAAAGACGAGGTGCCGGCATGAAAGATCATTCGGGCAAGGTCGTCCTGATCACCGGTGCGGCCGGGGGAATCGGTGCCGCCGTCGCGGCGGCGCTGCATCGACGGGGTGCCTCCGTCGTTCTGGTCGACACCGAGTCCTCGGATCTCGACTCGGTGAGTCGCAAGCTGGGCAGCGAGCGCGTCCTCGTGGCCCGCGCCGACGTTACCGTGCGCGAGCAGTTGGACGCCGCGGTCGCCGCCGCGATCTCCACGTTCGGACGGCTCGACGTGGTGTTCGCCAATGCCGGAATCTCCAGTGGCGCAAGGGCATCCACCGTACGATCCGCGGAGGATGGGGTCTTCGAGAGGGTCATCGGCGTGAATCTGATGGGCGTGTGGAACACCGTGCGGGCCGCACTGCCGTCCATCGTCGAGTCCGGTGGCTACGTCTTGCTGACCTCCTCGACGTACGCCTACCTCAACGGGTTGGCCAATGCGCCGTACGCGGCCTCGAAGGCAGCCGTGGAACAACTCGGCCGGGCGTTGAGGCTGGAGTTGGCCGGCACGGGTGCCACGGCCGGGGTGCTGTATCCCGGTTGGATTGCCACGCCGATCGTCGAGGTGGCGTTCGGCGGCGACGAGATCGCGACAGCGCTGGTCGCCAAGGGGTTTCCCTCGCCCTTGCGCCGTCCGATTTCCCCGGACACGCTTGCGCGAGGTGTGGTGCGGGGTATCGAGCGGCGGGCGCCGCGAATTCAGGTGCCCGGTCGCTGGATTCCGATGTCGCTGCTGCGCGGCATCATCAATCCGGTGTACGACGCGATTCTGGAGCGAGATGCCGAAGTGCGCCGTCTGACCGCGCAACTCGACACTCGCCGACAGTGACAGAGGTCGTCGAGAACGCAGGACGCGCCTACGGCGGTGAGAGTGCCGCTGATCGCGACGAGCGCAGGCGCAGGCAGCTGTTGGATGCGGGTCTTCGGGTGTTCGGCACTGTCGGCTACCGAGCCGCGACCGTGCGCGGATTGTGCCGCGGGGCCAAGGTCGCAGATCGTCACTTCTATCGGCACTTCGACAAGACCGAGGACCTGCTGCTCGCGGTCTATGGCGAATGCATTGCTCGCCTGACGAATTCGGCCGTCGAGGCGATGGCCGAGGTGGATCCGCGCAGTGATGTCCGGGCCGTCGCCGTGCAGGTGCTCGATTCCTTCTTCGAGGTCATCGAAGATCCACACCTGGCCCGAGTGGTGTGGATGGAGGTGCTCGGGGTCAGCCCGCGCGTCGAGCAGACGTATCTGGCGGTGATGCACGAGTTCGGTGCCCTGCTGCTCGGCTACCTCCGCGCGTTCGCAGGGGACGTCTCGTCGGGGCCGGATCTCGATGTCGATCTGCTCGCGACCGCGGCCATCGGCGGCATCAGCCACACCGCCATGACCTGGTATCTCAGCGGCTACGCTGCCGAGCGCCGAGTCGTCGTCGCCACCCTCGCGACACTGCTGGGCAGTATCGTCGAGCCGCTGGCAGCGCAATCGGTGCGTCGTGAGCCCTAGCTCGGCGGCACAACCCTTTTCAGGAACGCGAGTTGTTCTTCGATGATGGTCGGGAACAGCGGCTGCACGTAGGGGTCGAAGTGCCCGCCCTTGTGGATGTGCACGGTGGCGTCGGGGATCTTCGCTGCGACCTTCACGGTGACGTAGGCCGGTGTGACGACGTCCTCGGACATGATCTGCAACAGAACTGGGCACGTGATGGACGACGCCGTGCGACCCGGCGAGTACAGCCCGATACGCAGAAGAATCCGTGCTGCAACGGTTTCCGGGTAGTCGCCGTCCGTCAATCCGGATTCGGCGAGGAGGAGGTCGCGGCCGGGGACGGCGTCGGGCGAGGTCATGACGGCTCGATCGCCGGGGTTGCCGACCGAATCGACGTACAGGGGTGATTTCCCGCGCAACGCGCGGATCTGGTCGATCACCGCTGACGGGGCAAGCTTGACGGTGCGCCGAAGTCCGGTCGCGCGCACGGCTGCGATTCCGTCCACATGCGGGATCTGGGCGATGACAGCGGCGAAGTTCTCCCCTGTGCCGGCTCGGGTGAGCACGTGTCCGCCGGCGAAGGAGGTACCCCAACCGACGATGCGATCCGAGTCGACGCCGTCGAGTGTTCGGGCGTGGGCGACGGCGTTGCGCCAATCGACGAGTTGCTTGCCGATGTCGAGTAGCTGACGTGGCTCACCGTCGCTGTCACCGAAGTGGCGGTAGTCGAAGACGAGAACCGTGTAGCCGGCGCGGGCGAAGATCTCCGCGTAGGCGAAGAGGCGAATTACACGTGGGGTGCCGAATCCGTGGGCCATGACCACTGCCGGGCTATCGGCTGTGGCTCCGGTCGGCCGGTATACGGCTACGGCGCAACGGACTCCCTCCGATTCGAACCGTTCGTCGGTTCGGGTGTATCCGGGCTGTTCGTCGGCGCTCATGTCGGTCGTCCTTCGTCGGATTCTTGATCGGCATTCAAGAAAATAGCACTATCTTGAACCTCGATCAAGATACGATGGTCGAATGCCGCGCAACCGCCGACCCGTCGACCGAGCCGAGAAACGCTCCGAGATCGTGGACGCCGCTCGGTCGCTGTTCGTCGACGACGGCTACGAGCACACCCCGATGGGGCGAATCGCCAGCGCTGCCGGAGTGACCACCAATACGATCTACTGGTATTTCGGCGACAAGGACGAGCTCCTCGTCGGGGTGCTCGACGACATACACACCGAGGCTCTCGGTCGATTCGGTGCCCTCGCGGGGCATCCGGTGAACGAACAGGTTCTCTGGGTGGTCGAAGAGCTCGAGAAGTATCACCGGCTGGTCGACACGGTCCACGCCCGCACGTCCGCATCGGCGTGCATCGACAAATGGCACAACGATTTTCACGCGTTGTGGGAACAGTGGATCGCCGTCGAGCTACGCAGCGAAGGCGTGGACGATGCCGACATCGAACCGTCGACCCGGATGATCGTCTTCGTCATCGAGGCCATGCTGACGCACCCGCAGGACGAGGCGTCGAAACGTGCCATCGTCGATCTGTTGTTCCGCAAAGTCGGCGTCTCGCGCTGACCTACTCGTGGACGGTCGTGCGGTTCCGCCCGAGATTCTTGGACTCGTACAGGGCCCGATCGGCCCGACCGAGCGTGGTGCGGGCGGCCTCGGTGCCCTGCCTACCCGCCACGCCCACCGAGATCGTCAGGTCCGGCGGGAGCTCGGCCCGGACGCGGTCGACGGCGTCGCTCAGTTCCGCGATCGTGCCGGACGTGCACAACACGGTGAACTCGTCGCCGCCGGAACGGCTCAGTAGGTATTCCGGAGGCAGGCATCGACGAAGTGCGGCCGATACGATCTCGAGCGCGTGGTCGCCGGCCGCGTGCCCGAAGTCGTCGTTGATGGCCTTGAAGTGATCGATGTCAACCACCGCGATGGCGTCGATCTTTCCGCTCGTCACCGTTCCCGGCCGCGCGTCCAACTCGCGAGTGAGACGTCGCCGATTCGCGAGTTGGGTGAGATCGTCGATCTCGGAGGTCGATGCCACGCTCTGCACCCATGCCGCGGAAATTGCGATCGCGATCAGCGTGAGCTCGGCGTTGATCACCAGAACGGGGTGCAGGTTTCCGACCGCGAGGCCCAGGTAAGCAATGTAGCTCGCATTGAGAACCGTTGTACGCCAGGCGATGCGATTGGGAAGCACGATGAATGCCGGCGTCACCAACAGTAGCTGGAGGAAGATCCCGCACAGCGCAGCAACCTCGCCGTCCGCAGCAGTGCAGAACAGAGCGATACTCGTCAGGCCCGACAGGTGCATCGACAGATACAGCCGTCGAGAGAGAGCAGGTGCTGCGGCGATCATGTAGACGCCTATTCCGCACCACAGCACGGCCAGCATGGCCAGCACCGGCTCGGCCTGCGTCGACGCCCCGAAGACGGTGACGACACCTACCAGTCCGCTGACGAGGCAATTGACCCCGGACGTTCGGGCCACCGAGGTAGGGGAATACTGCCAACCGCTGTTCACACGACGAATCCTCCCGCACAGATCCCCACGACCTGCCGGCGAGCTTAGCCCGCTACCAACGAGGGCACGTGTTCTCGAAGCTCGGATCGATGCTCTGCATGTATCCGGTGTCGTCGCGGTCCCGGATACCGCACTCGAGGTACTGCCGATGCAGTGCCGCGAGAGCGTCCTCGTCTATCTCGACGCCCAGACCCGGGCCGGTGGGAACGGCCACTGCGCCGTCGACGAAGTTCAACTTCCCCGGCACCACGACGTCCTCGTTCTTCCACGGCCAGTGCGTGTCGCAGGCGTACGTCAGGTTCGGTGTCGCTGCGGCGAGGTGAACCATTGCGGCCAGGCTGATGCCGAGATGGCTGTTCGAGTGCATCGACAGTCCCATCTCGAAGGTGTCGCAGATTCCGGCCAGCAGCCTCGACCGTTGCAGACCACCCCAGTAGTGGTGATCCGACAGCACCACCTGCACCGAGTCCTTCAGTACTGCAGGCTTCAGATGATCGAACGCGACGACGCACATGTTGGTCGCCAGTGGCATCTTCGCCTCACGCGCGACTTCTGCCATCCCGTCGAGTCCCGGTGTCGGATCTTCCAGATACTCCACGATGCCGTCGAGCTCGGCGGCGACGCGGATGGAGGTGTCGACCGTCCACGCCGCGTTGGGGTCGAGCCGAAGCGGCAGCTCGGGGAATGCCTCGCGGAGCGTTTTGATTCCGGCTATCTCCTCGTCGGGCGGAAAGACCCCGCCTTTGACCTTGATGGCCCCGAAGCCGTACTCGTCGATCATCTTTCGCGCTTGGCGCACCAGACCGGCCGGGCCGACGGCCTCGCCCCATTCGTCGGGGTTCCGGCCGGGATGCGCCGCCCACTTGTAGAACAGATATGCACTGAACGGAACCGAATCGCGGACCTTGCCGCCGAGCAGATCCGACACCGGTCGCCCCAGCACTTTGCCCTGAACATCCAGGCAGGCGATCTCGAACGGGGAGAACACGCGGTCTGTCGTACTGGCCGTGGTGATCATTCCGGCGACGCCGTCTCCGCCGGTGGTCGACAACGTCCCCAACACGGTATCGACGGCGTCTCGAATGGAGTGGAGTGCGAACACGTCCAGCCCGGTGATGGCCCGGGCTGCCTCGTCGAGACGAGCGAGATGCGCGGTGTCCGCGTAGGTCTCGCCGAGTCCGACGACGCCCGCATCGGTGTCCAACTGAATGATCGCGCGCAGTGCGTAGGGCTGATGCACGCCGACGGTGTTGAGCAACGGCGGGTCGACGAAGGCGATCGGAGTGATTCGAGCGCCGGTGATCAGGACCGGATCCTGCATCAGTGCACCGCGAGCTCGTCTGCCAACACGGCCCGGCCGGCGGCAACGATCGCGGTCAGTTCCTCGAGGTGCGGTGCGCTGATGTCAACCAGCGGCGGGCGCACGGGGCCTGCCTCGATCCCTTCCATCGTCACGCCCGCCTTGATGAGCGAGACGGCGTAACCGGGAACCTTGTCTCGCAGGCGAACCAGCGGGTGGAAGAACTCGCGAAGCAGTGCGGCAGTGAGCTTGTCGTTACCGCTGTCGAGCGAGCGGTAGAACGCCAGGGCCAGCTCGGGCGCGAAGGCGAACGTCGCCGAGGAGTACAGCGTGACACCGATGGCTCGATATGCCTGCTGCGAGACCTCCGCCGTAGGCAGGCCGTTGAAGAACTGAAAGGGCTTGCCCGACGGTTCCAGGGCGTCCAGCACCGCGCGGACGATGCGGCCGACCTGATCGAGATCTCCTGTGCCGTCCTTGAATCCGACGACGGTGGGCAGCTGCGCTACCTCGACGGCCGAGTCCTCGGTGAAGCGGGCGTTGCCGCGGTTGTAGACGATCAACGGTAGATCCGATGCACCGGCAACGGCCTTGGTGTAGTTGACCAGACCGGCCTGCGGCATGGTCACCAGGTACGGCGGGAGCAGCAGGATGCCGTCGGCTCCGTTGGCTTTCGCAGCGATCGCGAATGCCTTGGCCTGCGCGACGGATCCACCCGCGCCGGCGTAGACCGGAACGCGGCCCGCGACGACGTCGACCGCGGTGCGCACGATCGTGCCGAACTCCTCGATTTCGAGGGCGTGGAATTCACCGGTGCCGCAGGCGATGAACACTCCACCGGGCCCGGCGTCGACACCCTTCGCGATGTGGGCGGCGAGTAGGTCGTAATCGACCTCACCGGCGGCGGTGAACGGGGTGACGGGGAAGAACAGGACTCCGTCGAGCATGGGGGTCTCCTCGTTGAACTAGGTGTGGGTGAATCAGTCTTGGATGAGCCGGCCGTCGATGCGGCGGAAGATCCCGTCGGGATTTCCGTCGGCAATTGCGCTGGGCAGCAACGATGTCGGAACGTCCTGGTACGAAACGGGACGCAGGAAGCGCTCGATTGCGAGCGATCCGACCGAGGTGGTGCGGGAGTTGGAGGTGGCGGGGA
This sequence comes from Rhodococcus sp. SBT000017, assembly GCF_003688915.1. Classification (NCBI taxonomy): domain Bacteria; kingdom Bacillati; phylum Actinomycetota; class Actinomycetes; order Mycobacteriales; family Nocardiaceae; genus Rhodococcus; species Rhodococcus sp. SBT000017. Next base: position 3,169,970 of record NZ_REFU01000001.1, on the reverse strand, counting down.
AGGGGCCGCCGTGCACCATTGCGTGGCCGACCTCGACGCCGGTGGGCCATCCGTCGAAGAGGATGCGGCCGGCCTTGAGTTCGAGAACCGAGAGGAGCTTGCCTGCCTCGGCGTGATCGGACTCGTCGGCGTGCACCGTGGCGGTGAGCTGGCCTTCCAACAGTGCGGCAACGTCGCGTACCTGCTGAGCGTCTGTGCAACGAACGATGAGACTCGAGGCACCGAACACCTCGGCCTGAGCAGCCTCGGAGGTGAGGAACGTATCGGCATCGGTACCGAACAGTGCTGCGCGACAGGCGTTCGGGGCGTCGGAATCCGATCCTCGCGCCACCACGGTCACCGCGTCGGACAGGGTGGTGACGCCGTCGGCGTAGCTGGACGCGATGTTCGGGGTCAGCATAGTGGTGGGGGTGGACTCCTGTACCGCGGCGGCCGCTGCATCGGTGAAGGACTGCAGCCCCGGACCGTCCGCGGCGATGACGAGGCCGGGGTTGGTGCAGAACTGGCCCGAGCCCATCGTCAACGAGGCGACGAACGCGCGGCCGAGTTCGGCACCGCGGGTGGCGAGAGCTCCGTCCATGACGAACACGGGGTTGATGGAACTCATCTCCGCGTACACCGGGATGGGCTCACGGCGACCGGCTGCGGCGGCGACGAGAGCCGTTCCACCCGAACGCGATCCGGTGAAGCCGACGGCCTTGATGCGCGGATCGGTGACCAGGGCGGTACCGAGTCCGCGGCCGGATCCGAACAGCAGAGAGAATATGCCCGAGGGCATTCCGGTGGACGCGACGGCGTCGGCGATCGCTCGACCGACCAGCTCGGACGTTCCCGGATGGGCATCGTGTGCTTTGACCACTACGGGGCATCCGGCGGCAAGGGCAGAAGCGGTATCGCCGCCGGCGACGGAGAACGCGAGCGGGAAGTTGCTGGCTCCGAACACTGCAACCGGGCCCAACGGAATCTGCCGTTGGCGGATGTCGGCGCGGGGGAGTGGCGTGCGCTCGGGCTGTGCCGGATCGATGCGGGCGCCGTTCCAACTACCTTCGCGCAGAACCGAAGCGAACAGGCGGAGCTGCCCGGTGGTGCGGCCGACCTCGCCGGTGATGCGGGCCAACGGAAGTCCGGACTCGGCGACGGTGCGCTCGATCAGCGTGTCGCCGAGAGCCGAGATGTTGTCTGCGATGGTCTCGAGGAACTGAGCTCGAGTCTCCGAGGAAGTGGCCCGGTAATCGGCGAACGCTTCGGCCGCTGCGGCACAGGCCTTGTCGACGTCGGTATTGTCGCCGTGACCGTAGGCAGGATCGAGGTTCGCGCCGGTGCTGGGGTCGATTCCGTGAATCTGCGTGCCGGCACCGAAGACCGGGACGCCGGCGATGATCATCCGGCCGGTGAGGTTGGTGGACTGTGTCGTCGACGCTGTCATGGGGTGACTCCTAGGGCTGTGGTGCGATACATGCACTGACGCCAGGGCGTGACCTGGCTCATAGCTCAACACGGTAGAAGGCCGATCGATACATGTCCAAGTCGAAAAAAGTCGCATTCGATTCAGTCTCGGTATCGATCCCGCTGTCAGGCTCGATGAGCACGTCCTGCGATTGCCGATACCTCTACTGCATCGGTCGATGCGTAAGTGGTCTTGGACGTGCATCGACCGTGCGACCTAGTGTCCCGTGTGAGCCGAGTCACCAGAAGTATGTGAGAAAGGTCGGACATGAACGTCCACACCAGCACGCCCGTCGTCACCGAAATGCGTGTCATACCCATTGCGGGTCACGATGACATGTTGTTGAACCTCAGTGGCGCACACGCCCCGTACTTCACCCGCAACCTGGTGGTACTCACCGATTCCGACGGCCGCACCGGTGTTGGGGAAGTGCCGGGCGGGGAGGCTATTCGCCAGACCCTGGAGGATGCGCGCGTGCTCGTCGAGGGCCAGGGAGTCGGCCGCTACAACGCGATTCTCGCCGACATGCGCCGCGCATTCGCCGATCGTGATTCCGGCGGCCGCGGCGCGCAGACGTTCGATCTGCGGATTGCGATTCACGCAGTGACCGCGGTGGAATCCGCTCTGCTCGATCTGCTGGGCCAGCATCTCGGCGTCACTGTTGCAGCGCTGTTGGGCGACGGTCAGCAGCGCGAGAAGGTGCAAGCTCTGGGATACCTGTTCTTCGTCGCCGATCGCACCAAGACGTACCTCCCTTACCGCGGTGCAGCCGACGAGGCGTCCGGTGCCGATGACTGGATGCGCGTCCGGCACGAGGAGGCCATGGATCCCGAGGCAATCGTGCGTCTTGCCGAGGCTGCGCAGGCCCGGTACGGGTTTCAGGACTTCAAGCTCAAGGGTGGCGCACTGCCTGCCGCCGAGGAGGCCGCCGCCGTTCGCGCACTGGCCGAGCGGTTCCCGGAGGCTCGAATCACGTTGGATCCCAACGGCGGTTGGTTGCTGAAGGACGCGATCGAGACTTGTCGTGGCCTGCGTGACGTGTTGGCCTACGCCGAGGATCCGGTCGGACCGGAGGGTGGCTACTCCGGCCGCGAAGTGATGACCGAATTCAAACGTGCCACTGGATTGCAGACTGCGACCAATATGATCGCCACCGACTGGCGCGAGATGGGCCACACCGTTCGGTCCGGTGCCGTCGACATCCCGCTGGCCGACCCACATTTCTGGACGATGGCCGGCTCGGTGCGTGTCGCTCAGCTGTGCGACGCCTGGGGCCTGACGTGGGGGTCGCACTCCAACAACCACTTCGACGTCTCCCTGGCCATGTTCACGCACGTTGCGGCGGCAGCCCCCGGCATCATCACCGCCATCGACACACACTGGATCTGGCAGGACGGGCAGCGAGTGACCAAGGAGCCGTTCGCCATCGAGGGCGGCTTCCTCACCGTGCCCGACAAACCCGGACTCGGCGTGGAACTCGACTTCGAACAGATCGATGCGGCGCACGAGCTGTACCAGAAGGAGGGGCTCGGTGCCCGCGACGACGCCATCGGAATGCAGTACCTGATCGAGGGATGGACGTTCGACAGCAAGCGGCCGGCCCTGGTTCGATGAGTTCTCGTACGCTGATGAAGGTCGTCGTCGGCGATCGAAATGTGCTGCCGCATCGTGAGCAGTTCGAGGCGGGTCTGCCCGTCGGCACCGAGGTCGTCTGGTGTGTTCCGTTCGACGAAAGTCGAGTCATCGAAGAACTCGCCGACGCGGACGTGTACGTCGGCGGCAAATTCAGTGCGGCCATGGGTGCCGCTGCGCCGAGGTTACGGATGGTGCACGTTGTCGGCGCGGGAACGGACAACGTCGACCGCTCCGGATTGGGCCCCGATGTGCAGGTGTGCAACACCTTTCACCATGAGCAGTCCATCGCCGAGTACGTCGTGGCTGCGACGGTGATGCTGCGGCGAAAGTTTCTGCAACAGGACCGCGCACTCCGCTCGGGAGTGTTCGCCACTTCGGTCTACGACCCGAGCATCGCGCAACCATTCTCGCTGAGCGGTGCTCGAATCGGATTCGTCGGCTTCGGGCATATCGGTCGACGAACCTGGCAGCTCTTTCAGGCGTACGGGTCAACCGGGGCTGCGGTCACCGGGAGCGGGCGGGCTCCAGTCGTTGGCCTCCAATGGGTTTCGAATTCAAGTGATCTGGGACGTTTGATGGACTTCGCCGATGTACTGGTGGTGTCCGCACCGCTGAACGACCGCACCCGCGGCATGATCGGTGCCGAGGAACTGGGCAGGCTCGGCAGCGACGGGGTACTCGTCAATGTCGGACGTGGACCCTTGGTACAGGAACAACCATTGTTCGACGCGTTGTCGCGCAAACAGATTGCCGCGGCCGCGGTCGACGTCTGGTACCGATACCCCGGACCGGACGGCGTGGGCGAGCCGAGTGTGTTGCCGTTCCGCGATCTCGACAATGTGCTGATGACGCCCCACTCGTCGGGCGTCACGCATCATACGTTCGTGGGTCGGGTTGCGGACATCGCGTCGAACATCGATGCTCTGGCGGTATCGATCCGCCGATAAATGGTGTTGGATCCACATCGATCGTCTAAATAGGCTGTGAAGCAACATGATCGACGATCTCAGGAGTCGCAGATGACCATCGACACCGACAAGCCCATCAGTGGCCTCACCGCCCCGGGGGCTGCGATCGCTGCACTTGCACCCGGTGCCGCGAGTATCGACCGCATCGCCGAGGTGACGCTGTCCTCGGTCGTGCTACCGCTGAGGAATCCGATCAGCGACGCCAAGGTGCTCACCGGCCGCCAGAAGGCGATGACCGAGGTGGTCTTCTTGTTCGTCGAGATTCGTACCGAACAAGGCCACGAGGGAATCGGTTTCAGCTATTCCAAGAGGGCAGGTGGTCCCGCCCAATTTGCGCATGCCCAGGAGATCGCCCCAGTTCTGATCGGCGAGGACCCCAATGACATCGGCAAGATCTGGACGAAACTGGTGTGGGCCGGAGCCTCGGTGGGGCGTAGCGGTGTTGCCACGCAGGCGATTGCCGCAATCGACATCGCGCTGTGGGATCTCAAGGCCAAGAGGGCCGGTTTGCCGCTGGCGAAGCTGATCGGCTCGGCGCGCGATTCGGTGCAGACCTACAACACTTCCGGCGGATTTCTGCACACGCCGATCGAGGAGGTCATCGAGAACGCCGCCATCTCACTGGCCAACGGCATCGGCGGGCTCAAAATCAAGGTGGGACAGCCTGATTGGCGCACCGACATCGCCCGAGTCACCGCGGTGCGCGAGTTTCTCGGCGAAGACATCCCGTTGATGGTCGACGCCAATCAGCAATGGGATCGACCAACGGCGAACCGCATGTGCCGCATCCTGGAGCAGTTCGATCTCGTCTGGATCGAGGAGCCACTCGATGCCTACGACGCCGAGGGGCACGCGCAGCTCGCTCGTGGTCTCGATACGTCCATCGCGACGGGGGGGATGCTGGCCAGCGTCGGCGAGCACGTGCGACTCATCGAGGCCGGATCGGTCGACATCCTCCAGCCCGACGCTCCCCGCATCGGCGGAATCACGCAGTTCCTGAAGTTGGCGGCGTTGGCAGAGCACCACAATCTGCAGCTGGCCCCGCACTTCGCCATGGAGATCCATCTGCACCTCGCGGCGGTGTATCCATTGCAGACGTGGGTGGAGCATTTCGACTGGCTGGACCCGCTGTTCGACGAGCACCTGGAGACCCGGGACGGACGCATGCACCTGTCCGCTCGCCCGGGGCTCGGATTCACGCTGAGCGAGCAGGGTCGTGCGTGGACCGTGGCGAGGGTGCTGGTGCGCTAGCCGGTATCGGCCCCGGTCACATGGGAATGATGCGGCGCATGAGCGATCTGGCCGCGGCGACGACGAGCTGCCGATTGTGCGTGTGCACGAACTCGAATCGTCGATCCGCGTCGGCGCAGTCGGTATCGCCCAGATCGCGGGCGATGAGCGCCGAGAAATAGTGCTGACCGACCGCGGTGATCGTCCACTCCCGGGTGAACTCCTCCGTGGGGTCGAGATCTGCCCCGCGCACACCCGGTGCAGGTTCGCCTCCCAGACCGACGCCCACGGCCGCGACGAATGCGTGCTTGGTGGCCAGCAAGGCGTATTGCTCAGCGACAGACGGGCTGAACCAACGGGAATGCTGGAAGGTGGAGATGAGGGCCAGCGAATCGTTGGTATCGCGGGCGTGGTCCTCGATCTGGCGGGAGATGGCGCGGATGAAGGCTTTGGTTCCGATCGACGGAGCCACGAGCTCGAACAGATCCGATGGCATGTTCGGCACCAGACCGGAGTTGGCAACGGGCTCGCTCAGAATCGACAGCGCACCCGGTGCGGTCCGCACCGACTCGGGCAGCGGACCGGGCCTTCCGAACAGCCATCCCTGGCCCAGTACCGCCCCGAGTGAGTGAGCGCGGGCGAGGTGTTCGTCGTTTTCGATCCCCTCTGCCAGAACGGTCGCCCCGGTCGCCTCGGAATGCGCTCGTACCGCGGCGATCACGCGCGCCTGCGCTCGATTCGGATCTCGCTGGACCAACGAACGGTCGAGCTTGATGATGTCCGGTGCGACGAACTCGAGCATGGTCACCGTGTCCGGATGCACGCTGATGTCGTCCAGAGCGATGCGGCATCCTGCCCGCCGACCGTCGGCAACCACGGCCAACAACACTGCGGGATCGGCCAGCAGTGACCTCTCCGTCAACTCCAACACCACGGAAAATCGGCCCTCGGCTGCTGCGAACGCGCGCTTGGCGGCGTCGGTCGGTCCGGTCGCGGTATGGGGTTCTACGTTGACGAACAAACACAATTCCTGTGCCATCCCTGCAGCGAGTGCCGCGTCGACCGCGCCTGTGCGACAAGCCCAATCGAGATCGTCCACCACGCCCAGATCTGCCGCCGTCGAAAACACGGAATCCAGGTCCAGTAGGGGCCACTCGGGCCACCGCGCCAGAGCCTCGTACCCGAGGACGGTTCCGGTGGCGAGTTCGATCACGGGTTGGAACACCGGGCGGACAGCGTTCACATCGGCGAGGACAGAGGAAATCGCCTCGTGCGAGGAACGCTCGCGCACAGCGTCGTCCGGCATGAAGGTGTCCTTCTTCGCGATCGAACAGTAAGTCTTCAGCTCGTTTCCGACGTTACCCGCCTGGTCGGCGTTCGGTGGACGTAGGACACGCATCCGGGTACGTCAGCGAACTCCCTCGGCGCGCAGTTCGCGTGCCCAGGCGGCGGCGTGTTCGGTCAGCACGCCGGCGATACGTTCCAGTTCGCCGGGGTAGGAGGCGATCCCGGCGGGCATCGAGACACTCAGCGCATCGGTGGCAGGAATTCGATACGGCACGACGGTCGCGATGCACACCACGCCGACAGTGCCCTGCTCCTGCTCGAGCGACCAGCCGCGCCTGCGCACCTGAGCGAGTTCGGCGATGAGGGCATCTCGGTCGACGATGGTGTTCGCGGTGTACCGCTCGAGCTTCTTCGGAAGTAGCGTCGTCACCTCGTCGGTCGTCAGCTCGGCGAGCAGTGCTTGCCCGAGGGCGGTGACGTGGCACGGCAACTTGCGTCCGACGCGGTGCATGCGACGCACCTCGAGCTTGGAACCGCGGCTGGCGAGGTAGATGACGCAGTCCTCGTCGCGTCTGGCGAAGTGCACGGTGTGCCGCACATCGGAGCGCAGTGTTTCGAGCACTGCCGCGGCTCGGCCGACGACGGAGTCCTTGTCGAGGTAGGACGTGCCGGTGAGCAGGGCGTGGGTGCCGATGCCGTACCGCGAGCCGGACTCGTCGGCCTCGATCCAGCGCAGGTCCTTGAGCGTCCGGAGCAGGGCGTGCAGACTCGACCGTGGGTACCCGCAGGCCTCCTGGAGCTCGCCGAGACTCATGCGCGTGGGGGACGCCGCCAGGGTCTCGAGGATGTGGATCGTGCGTTCGGCCGACTTCACCGGCTGACTATCCGGCGCAGCTGTGGCCGTGACATCGTTCACCATGAAGACAGTGTCCCTCATGATGAACGATGTTTCATACGCGGACACCGATATTGTCGACGGCCATCAGTACTCGGCGATCAGATTGTTCGAGATGTACTCGAGGTCGATGTCCTCGCCCAGGCCCGGACAGGTCGGCATCTGCACCATTCCGTTCGCGTCGATCGGGTCGACGATGGACTTCAGGTGTGGTGGCACCCAGTCGTAGTCCACCAGCGGATGCAGCAGGCCGCGCTCGTACCACTGGATGTTGGGGGCACCGCCGACGAGCGCCAGATTGGGTGCACCGTTGCCGTGGATCTCGCACTCGAGCCCGAACCCGTCGGCCATGTGCACCGTCTTGAGTGCAGGCGTGATGCCGCCGCCGTTCATCGCGCCGACTCGCAGGATGTCGCATGCCTCGTCGGCGATCCAGTCCGCCCGCGAACGATGCCGACCAGGAGTGGTCTCCGGGCCGATCACCGGAGTGTCGATCTGATTCGCGAGCCATTTGTACGAGCGCATCGAGAACTCGTCCATCGGCTCCTCGAACCAATCGAACTTCAGCGCGTCCAGTTCGCGGCCGAGCTCGAGCGCATCGCTACGCGAGTACCAGTGATAGCCGTCGAGCATCAACGAGAACCCGGGCCCGACGGCATCTCGCACCGCGGCGCAGGCCTCGATGTCCCTGGTGAGGCTCGGTGCCCCTTCGAGCGGCGGCATCCAAGTGTGCAGTTTGATTCCCTGGTAGCCCTGATTCTTCAGCGCCACAGCGAAATCCGCGTACTCCTGCGGGCTCGACAGTCCGCCCTCGATGGTGTCTCCACACATGGTGCTCGCGTAGGCCTTGACCTCGCTGCGGGCCCCGCCGAGCAGCTTCCACACCGGGGTGTCGAACCGGTTGCCCGCCAGATCCCACAGTGCCTGATCGAGGTAGCTGCAGGTGTGCTCGGGCAGTTCGACGGCTCTGGTGCGCTGTCGGATCGCGAACTTGCGGTCCATCTCCTCGCGGTGCAACGGGTCGGTGCCGATCATGACCGGCCGGAAGTGTTGCTCCACTTGGTCTTCGCGCAGGTAGTTGGGCTTGCCCAGGACGTAGCCGCTGACGCCGTCGGAATCGGTGATGCGCAACAGTGCCTGGGTGGTCGGGACGGACGGTCCGGGGTGTCGATGCCCGTAGGAATCGACGGCGGTGCGCGCCTCGGTCTTGAAGACCTGGACGGCAACCTCGGTGATGACGCTGGACATGGCTGTGAATCCCCTATTTACCCTGTCGGGCATCGTATTTGGCCTTGGAGCGGTCGAGCTTCTCGGCGAAGTCGTCGGCAAAGTCCTGAGCGCTGAGTTGCCCGATGAGGACCTTCTGCCACTGGCCCAGCATCTGAACCTGAACGATCTTGCCGAAATCCGGCAGGTAGTCCGGTGGGGTGACCAGCACCGTCTCCGGATCGTCGAGGGCGGCCTGAGCAGCTTGCACCGACGGCATCGCCTGGAAGGCGGGAGCGGAGCGAGCGGCGGCGTTGACCGGAATCTGACCCACGTTCTCGTTCCAGTAGGCCTGCGATTCCGGCGAGGTCATGAACTCGAGGAACTTCCAGGCCGCAGCCTGATGCTTGCTGCTCTTGAACACCGTGTAGGACGGGAACGGGTCCGTCATCACCGTACGGACACCGTTGTCGGCGCGGGGCAGTGCGACGGCACCGACGTTGTCGCCGAGCGCCTTACGGTGATTGCTCAACGATCCGAGGTTGTGCTGCATCATCGCCACCGAGCCACCGCCGAAGCTGGCGACCATCTGCGGGAAGCCGTTGTTGACGTCGGCGGTGGGGGTGTCCACGTCGTACAGGGCGGCGAAACGTTCGATGGCCTGCACCATCTCGGGCCGGTTGACGGTGGATTCGCTGCCGTCGAAGAAGTTGTCGATGCCGGTGGTGGCGAACATGTGCTGCAGCAACGGGTAGATCGAACCGGCACCGCCTCGGATGGTGAACCCGTAGCGGCCATCGGACTTGTCGGTCAGTTCGTCTGCAGCGTCGTAGAATTCGTCCCACGTCTCCGGAGGCTCGATGCCGGCCTCGTCGAACCAATCCGCCCGATACCACAGCGTCGCGTTGTTGCTGGTGAACGGCAGACCGTACAGGTTCTCACCGCCACCGGACTCCATCGCCGACTCGATGATCTTCGGGTCGTACTCGCCGCGCTGCGGAGAGGACGCCATGAAGTCGTCGAGCGGAATGACGGCATCCTGCGCGACGAGAGGCGCCAGATATGCGGTGGACACGATCCCCAGATCGGGTGCCGACCCACCGGCGAGAGCCGTCTGATACTTCTGCTGAGCACTGTCGGATGGTAGCCCGACGTACTGGATGTCGATGCCGGGATTGACCTCCTCGAAGCGTCGAATCAGTTCCTCGTACAACGGGGTTCGATCCGGTCCGGCATTGTTGTCCCAGAAGGTGAGGGTGCCACTGTTCGGATCTCCGAGTTCACCGTCGGGCAGTGAGGTCTCGGAACTGCAGGATGCCAGCACCAGCGTCGCGACCGCGCCGACGAGGGTGGTGCGCAGCAGGGTGCGTCGATTCATGTCGATTCTCTTTCCGTGCGTCATGATCAGCCCTTGACCGCGCCGGCGCTGAGGCCCTGGACGAGGTACTTCTGGATGACGGCGAACACAGCGACCACCGGTACCGCGGCGATCAGACCGCCGGCCGCGAGGACGCCGAAGTCGACGTTGTAGGAACCGATCGTGTAGCTCAATCCGACTGGGAGGGTGAACTTGTCCTGGCTGCTGATGAACATCAGGCCGAACAGGAAGTTGTTCCAACTGCCGATGAACGCGAAGGAACCGACGGCGATCAGGCCGGGGCGCAGCAGCGGCAGCATGATGATGCGGAAGGCCTTCAGGCGCGAGCAGCCGTCGACCATCGCGGCCTCCTCGAGTTCCACGGGAATCTGAGAGATGAAGCCGGCCATCAACATTGCCGCCAGCGGCAGTTGGAAAACGGTGTCGGCGACGATGAGGCCGAACAGGTTGTTCACCAGTCCCATCTCGCGGAACACCTGGAACAGCGGGATGAGCAGCATCGCACCGGGCACGAACTGGCTGCACAGCAGGGCCATCACCAGGGGTATCTTGGCGCGGAACTTGAAGCGTGCCAACGCATAGCCGGTCGCCAGTGCAACGAAGGTGGTGAGCACGAGAGACAGGCCGGCCACGATGAGGCTGTTCTTGAAGAAGAAGCTGAAACCGAGTGTGTTCCAGACGGTGTCGAAATGGTCGAGCGTGATGGGCCAGGGGAGCATCGAATTGGAACCGGCGGGCCGGAATGCGAAGACGATCATCCAGTAGAACGGGACGAGGGTGAAGAGCAGGTAGACGGCCAACGGAAGGCCGACGCTGAACACGCGGGGCTTGGTGCGATGCACGCGCACCTTCTCGGAGTGGTCCTGCGGCGGCGTGGTCACGACGGGACGATCTGCGGTAGTGGTCATGTGCGTCAGGCCTTATCGCTGTTGAATTTGCTGAGGCGCAAGTAGAGGATCGAGCAGAACAGCAGGATGACGAAGGCCACGGTGGTCAGAGCCGATCCGTATCCGAAGTCCTGCGCGGTGGTGGCGAGCTGAGAGACGTAGAGCGGCAACGTCGTGGTGACGTCGGCCGGTCCGCCTGCGGTGAGGGTGTACAGAAGATCGACGTTGTTGAACTCCCAGACCCCGCGCAGCAGGGTCGACAGGATGATCACGGCCTTCAGGTGCGGCAGTGTCACGAATCGGAAGCGCTGCCAGCGGTTCGCACCGTCCACGTTCGCTGCCTCGTACAGGTCCTTGGGTGCACTCTGCAGTTCGGCGAGGATGAGAATGGCGAAGAACGGAACACCGCGCCAGAGCTCGGCGACGCTGGTGGCCCAGAACGCGGTGTCCGGATCTGCGATCGGTGCGGCGGTGCCGTCGCCGATGCCCATGTCTCCGAGTAGTTTGAACAACCCGGTCGACGGGTTGTAGATCAGCAGCCAGATACCGGTGGTGAGCACACCGGAGACGGCCCAGGGAGAGAACACCAGGGCTCGGGCCAGTCCGCGTCCACGGAAGACCTCGTTGACCAGGAGAGCCAGTCCGAGGCCGAGGATCAGCTGGAACACGACCTGAACGCCGACCCACTTGGCGGTGACGAGCAGGCTGTTCCAGAACAGGTCGTCGGCGAACATCAACTTGAAGTTCTCGAGGCCGGCGAAGCCGTTGTCCCACGGCGTCGTCGGGTTGTAGAACTGCAGGCTGTAGTAGAAGACACTGCCGACCGGGTAGAAGATGAACACGGCGAGCAGGATGACGACCGGTGCGATCAGAATGTACGGGGCCGAGATGCGGCGCTTGCGTTTCGGCCGGACGGGAGGGACGGCCGAGCTCTGCGCACGGGTGCCTCCCGACCGGGGTGGTGTGGTGGTGACCATGGGGGACGCTCCGAAGCGTTCGGGGCCGGATCGGGGAGCCGGCGAGTGGGTCTGGCGGGTTCTTCCGGCCCTGAGGAGCCGGGCAGTGGAAAGTCTGTGCTGTTCACATATCTGAACTGTCGTCTGCTATGTGAATTTCTGGACCAACTATGACGGCAGTCACAAGCGCTGTCAAGCATGGCCGGTCACACGTGCAGCCTCAACCAGCTCGCTGCGGCGTCCTGCATCGCCGCCGTGAAGCGGTGTGGCTCCGAAAACCATTGAATCGACAGGGTTTTGGAGCCTTCGTAGTCGCGACGCAACGATGCCTCGGCGTCGCGCATGCCTGCCGTACCGAAATGTGAGTCCTGCTCGGCGAATTGGACCAGTAGCGGAGTCGGGGCGGCCGAGCCCGCGATCTCCGGCCAGTCGCAGACTGCTGGCATGCCCGGAGTGATCATCAGCCAGCTGGTGTCGTCCGCACGACCGTCGGCGATGTCGGCGTACGTGCTCATCGAGGCGGTGATCACCCCGGCTCGCAGTCGGTCGCTGCAGGCCAGTAGATGTGCGACGCGGGCTCCGCCGCCGGAGAATCCGGCGGAGGCGATGCGATCGGGATCCACCTCGGCGCAGGCGCGTAGCACGTGCAGCGCCGTCAGATCTTCGGTCAGTATCCGGCCTGCCAGCGAGCTGCTCTGCAGCGCAGCCACTTTCGCCAGGCCGTGCTCGTGCTCGCGGGCGGCCGCCTCGTATCGCTCCAGTCCGTCCAGGTGTGCTCCGGCCCGGCGAGCCCGCTCGGGAAGCTGCTCCCACGGCACCCGGCGGGAGCCCCACGGGAACACGTCGTGGATCAGGACCGCGAAACCCGCTGCCACCAGGCCCACTGCGGGCGCACCGCCGTCGTACCCGTGCTCGCGCAGTGCGGCGATGCCGGGCGCGATGCCGTCGGGACCGTCGGCCACCTTCTCCTTGCCGTAGAACTTCACCCCGTCGTGGCCGTGCATGAGCAGGATCGCGGGCAGTGGGTGCTCTGCTTCCGGGGGCGTCAGCAGCCACGCAGACGTGTCGTTCCAGGTCAGTTCCACTCCGCGGACGCCGTCACGTATCCACCTGCGACCGCGTGTCACGTGCGGGGGCGGTGGGGTTTCGGTGACTCCGAGGGCCTTCCCTATTGCCGCGCGACGGGCGAATCGTGGACAGCCGGGCTCGAATTGTGTTCCCATGTGTGAACTCAGTTCTCTCTATCGAACAAATCAGCCATCGAAGGATGACCCCTATGACCGTCGACCGCATCGTCGCGCACGCCTATCCCTGGGACGTACTCGGTGATCCTCACTTCGTCGAGCGCGCCCGCAGGCTCGGGGTGCGTGAGATCTCGCTCGCCGCGACCTATCACTCCACCAGGGCGGCAACTCCGCTGCACCCGCAGCACAAGGTGGTCGACGCCCATCACGCCGCGCTGTACCGGCCGGTGCGTCCCGAGGCCTGGGCCGGCCACGCGATCACAGCGAAAACGGCCGACTGGGGCGGGGCCCAGGACGCGTTCGGCGAGGCGGCGGCCATCCTGCTCGACGCCGGATTTCTGGTGAACGCCTGGATCGTACTGACGCACAGCACAATTCTCGGCCACACCCATCCCGACGCGACCGTCGTCAACTGTTTCGGAGACGCCTATCGCTATGCGCTCGCTCCAGGGCATCCCGACATCGTTCGGTACTGCGCGACGCTCGCCGCCGAGGCGATACGCGGCGTCGAGGTACACGGCGTGTCCGTCGAGGCCTGCGGACAGCTCGGTTTCGCGCATGTCGGACCACACGAGAAGACGGACGGCGCGTTCCCCGGAATCGGCGACACCCTGATGTCGATCAGCTGCACGCCGCGCGAGCTCGACGCGTGGAGCGAGCGGGGCGTCGACTCGGCGAAGGTGACGCAGAAGCTGCGCGACGGCGTCGACGCGCTGTCGGCCGGAACTTTGCCTGCAGGTGCGGCGATCACGGACGTGTTGGCCGCCGACGAGATCGATGCGGTGGTGGCGGTCCGTCACGCCGACGCCGATCACCTTCGCGGCGAAGTGCTTGCCGCCGTGCGTGACCAGGCACCGTCGGCACGCGTGACGTTGCACAGTCATCCCGATCCATGGAAGACGGGCCCCTCGCCTGCGCTGACCGCTGCCGCACCGGCCGATGTCGACGCGGTACTCGTCTCGGCCTGGCCTGCGACGGCCGAGACCGTGTCGGTGGTCGAGGCCACCCGCGCTGCCGTCGGCGACGGGGTGGATGTGGGTGCCTATGTATCGGTACTGCCGCCGAAGAAGCTCGACGAGGTGGCCGCGCACGTGGCTGCGGCGGTCGACGCCGGGGCGAACGAGCTGCACCTCTATCACCTCGGTCTCGTCAATCGACCCCAGCTCGATGCGTTGGGGTCGATCGTCACAACGTATTCGTAGGGGTCTGCAACGGGTGCTCCACTCGACCGGCCTCGGCGCGGAATCCCGTAGTCGGGGTGGTCGAGTGGAGCAGAACGTGCATCACCGCATTCGTTGGCCGAGCGGGTGGTCGCAGAACGCTCCGCCGACTCGCTGCAGGATCGGGTCGGAGAACGTCCACTCGTGCTCGGCCAGGAACTGCTCGGCGAACTGTTCCGCGTCGTCGCGAGGCAGGTATCCGATCTCCGCACCCTCGCTGCCGGACCACCACGCGCGCGAGTTCTTCGAGATGCCCCACACTGTGTGAAAACCCTTGGCGCTGTCCGACAGTGACGCCTCGATCAGCCGGGCAGTATCGGCAGGGGACATCCAGGTGGCCAGGCCACGGTAGTTCGGCGGCGCGTCGAAGCTCGAGCCGATACGGAGATTGACGACGTCGATGCCGAAGCGGTCGTGGTACATCCGGCCCAGGGCTTCCACTGCGGCCTTGCTCCACCCGTAGAAGCCGTCGGGTCGTGGAGCGGCGTCCCCGGAAGCGGTTCGCCACCCGCCTCGTCGTGCGTCCAGAAGCCGACCGCGTGATTGCTCGACGCCACCACCACGCGGGTGACTCCGTGCGTCACCGCGGCCTCGAACACGGCCTGAGTGCCGTCGACGTTGACCGACAGGATGTTGGCCCACGAGTCCTCGGTGCTCAATCCGCCGAGGTGCACAATCGCGTCGACACCGTCCACCGCAGCGGCCACCGCGGCGCGATCGGTGACCGATCCCTGCACGAATTCCTCGGTAGCAGAATCGATGTCGCTGATCTCGGCGATATCGAACAGGCGCAGCATGCGGCCGGGAGCCGCCAGTAGCGGCCGGAGCATCGCGCCCATGTTGCCCGCGGCTCCGGTGATGAGCACTCGTGAAACGGTGTCGGTCATTCTTCTCGAACTCCTTCGATGGAAACCTTGTAATGGGCATCACAGTAGTACATACTTCTAAACGAAGTCAGCATTCTGGCATTCATTCATATATGTGAACCTCACTCGGATCGTCCGGCACGTTCCTGCCGGTGAAGGGACCACCATCATGGCCACCGTCGCATTCCAGGGCGTCACCAAACTCTTTCCCGGCGGCGACAAAGCTGCCGTCGACCAACTCGATCTCGACATCCAGGACGGTGAATTCCTCGTCCTCGTCGGCCCGTCCGGCTGCGGAAAGTCGACGTCGCTGCGGATGCTCGCCGGTCTCGAAGAAGTCGACAAGGGAGCCATCACCATCGGCGGCAAGGACGTCACCGACCATCAGCCCAAGGATCGCGACATCGCGATGGTCTTCCAGAACTACGCTCTCTACCCGCACATGACAGTCGGCGAGAACATGGGATTCGGCCTGCGTATCGCGGGTGAGGACAAGGCCGAGATCAAGCGTCGCGTCGAGGATGCTGCCAAGATCCTCGACCTCACCAAGTTCCTCGACCGCAAGCCCAAGGCGCTCTCAGGTGGTCAGCGTCAGCGAGTTGCCATGGGCCGCGCCATCGTTCGCAAACCCCAGGTGTTCCTGATGGACGAGCCGCTGTCCAACCTCGACGCCAAACTCCGGGTACAGACCCGCGCGCAGATTTCCGCGCTGCAGCGTCGACTCGCCACGACGACCGTGTACGTCACCCACGATCAGGTCGAGGCCATGACCATGGGCGATCGCGTGGCCGTCCTCAAAGACGGTGTACTGCAACAGTGTGACTCGCCGAGGCGCATGTACGAACATCCGAACAACGTCTTCGTCGCCGGCTTCATCGGATCGCCTGCAATGAACCTCCTCGAGCTGCCCCTCGTCGACGGCGGCGTCCGCTTCGGCGGCGAAGTGGTTCCGGTTCCCCGCTCCGCCATCGCCGGAATCGGACAGAACACAGTGACACTCGGCGTGCGGCCCGAGGACCTGCAGATCACCACCGGGGCGGGCCTCGAAGTGACCATCGACGTCGTCGAAGAACTCGGAGCCGACGCCTACGTCTACGGCCAGGCCGATATCAACGGCACTCGTCAGCCCATCGTCGTCCGCGCCGACGGTCGCATCCCACCGAAACGCGGATCGACGATCACGCTCTCCTACGCCGCCGAGCGCACCCACCTTTTCTCCACGGTGACCGGCGAGCGTTTGGTCGACTAGTAGTGGAGCGCTGACGCGCGGGAGCGCTGACGCGCAGGTGCGCGGGAGTGGAGCCTTCGGAATGACCCAGGTGCGCGGGAGTGGAGCCTGCGGAATGACCCAGGTGCGCGGGAGTGGAGCCTGCGGAATGACACAGGTGCGCGGGAGTGGAGCCTGCGGAATGACCCAGGTGCGCGGGAGTGGAGCCTGCTACGTGTTCCCCTGCTACGAGGTTCCGTGCACATGCCGCGAAGCGGCTCGTCCCACCGGTACTGTTTCTCGAGTGACAGACGCTCACCAGGCATCGCGATGGTCCGCGATCTTTCGGCCCACGCCGGTTCGGGTCATGGCCACCGGGTTCGCGCTCGCGATCATCGTCGGTGCGGGAGTTCTCATGCTCCCGATCGCCACTCTTCCCGGCAGCGAGACCGACGCCCTCCAGGCCCTGTTCACGTCCACCTCGGCCATCAGCCTCACCGGGTTGATCGTGGTGGACACACCGAACCACTGGTCGGGATTCGGGCAGGGCGTCATTCTGGCGGCCATTCAGGTCGGTGGATTCGGCATCATGACGATCGCGTCGTTGGTCGGTTTGGTGCTTGCCGACCGAATCGGACTGCGTGGCAGACTCAATGCCGCCGCAGAGGTACGCACCTCCGGCCTCGGCGACGTTCGCAGCGTTGTCATCGGAGTGTTCCGAACCAGCCTGCTGATCGAGACCGTCGTCGCGATCGCTCTCACGCTCAGGTTCGCGATCGGGTACGGCGAGAGTCCCGGTCGGGCCCTCTGGCTCGGCGTCTTCCACTCCGTGTCGGCGTTCAACAACGCCGGATTCGCGCTGTTCAGCGACAGCATGATCGGGTTCGCCACCGATCCGTGGATCTGTGTTCCAGTGATGGCCGCCGTCGTGCTGGGAGGCATCGGGTTTCCGGTGCTGTTCGAGCTGTTCCGGCACGTTCGGCGGCGTCGGGGCAGGCAGAAATGGTCGCTGCACACCCGCCTGACGCTCTCGGTCACCGGCGTTCTGCTCGTGGTGGGACCGGCGCTGGTTCTGTTGCTCGAGTGGTCCAGAACCCTGGGCGAGTTCGGGATCTGGGACAAGATGCTCGTCGCCACGTTCGCGGGCGTCATGCCGCGCACCGCTGGGTTCAACAGCGTCGACTACGCCGACGTCGACAACGCGACCCTGCTCGTCACCGACGTTCTCATGTTCATCGGTGGCGGCAGCGGCGGCACCGCAGGCGGCATCAAGGTCACCACCTTCGCACTGTTGCTGTTCGTCATCCTCGCCGAAATCCGTGGCGATCGTGATGTGAGCATCTTCGATCGCCGGATCGACCCGCGAGTACAGCGTCAGGCGTTGACCGTGGCCCTGATCGGTGTCGCCCTGGTCATGCTCCCGGTCGTCGCGTTGCTGGCGGGAACGGATTTCGACCTCGACGTCCTGCTGTTCGAGGTCGTCTCGGCTTTCGCCACCGTGGGTCTTTCCACGGGCATCACCGCGCAGTTGCCGGGGTGGGGGCAGGTGATTCTGATCGTTCTGATGTACCTGGGCCGCATCGGTTCCATCACTCTGGTCAGCGCCCTTGCCGCCCGCGACCGCGGTCGGCGTTACACGCTCCCCACGGAAAGGCCGTTCATTGGCTAGGAAACCGTCCTCCGAAGTCGTCGTCGTCCTCGGCCTCGGCCGCTTCGGCAAGTCGCTGGCACTGGAACTGATGGGCCAGGGTGTCGAGGTCCTCGGCATCGACACCGACGAGGCTGTGGTGCAACGTGTCTCGGACCGACTCACGCACGCTGCCGTGGCCGACACCACCGACGAGGAGTCGTTGCGGCAACTGTCGGTGCACGAGTACGACCGCGCAGTCGTGGGCATCGGATCGGATCTCGAGGCGAGTCTGTTGACCGCATCCGCGTTGATCAACCTGTCGGTGTCCAACATCTGGGCCAAGGCGATCAGCAACGCACACGCCAAGATTCTCACCCAGATCGGCGTGCACCATGTGGTGAGGCCCGAGCACGACATGGGCAAGCGCGTCGCCCACCTGGTCCGCGGCCGGATGATGGACTACATCGAATTCGACGACGGTTTCGCCATGATCAAGACCTCTCCGCCCACCTCCATCATCGGAAAGAAGTTGGGCGAGAGCGGAATACGTACCAAGCATCGTGTCACTGTCGTCGCGGTCAAGCGTCAGGGTGAGGGATTCACCTACGCCACGGCCGACACGGTGATCGGCGCAGGCGATACCGTCATCGTCTCCGGTCAGGTTCGAGACGCCGAACGATTCAGTGAGTCGACCTGAGTGATTCCAGAGTCGCCCGCGCGCCCTGCTCCTGGAGAGACGCCAGTTGTTTCGTGTACTCGGCGACGAAGCGCTCGTTGTCGATGAGATCCCCGAACACTGCGCGGTTGGCGATGAACGCCGTGGGATTCTCGCGCTGACTCTGCGCGATCGGCACCAATGAATCCTTCAGCTGGTCGACGATCTCGATGGGCTCGCCGGATTCGTCGACGGCCTCGGCGTAGCGAGCCCAACTGGCCACCACCGCGGTGGAGCGGGCGATCTCACCGCCGGTCTCGAGATTCTTGCGGATGACAGGCAAGAGCCACTTGGGAATTCGGTCCGAGGACTCGGCACACAGGCGGGCGACGGTATCGCGGATCTCGGGGTTGGAGAATCGCTCGATCAACGTCCGCTTGTAGTCGGTCAGATCGATGCCTGGGACCGGCTGCAGCGTCGGGGTTGCTTCCTCGTCCATGTAGGCGAGCAGGAAATCCGAGAACAGCGAATCCTGGCACACCTCGTGCACGAGGCGATAGCCACTGAGATAGCCGAAGTACGCGAGCGCCTGGTGGCTGGCATTGAGCAACCGCAGCTTCATCAACTCGTAGGGGGTGACATCCTCGACCACCTGCACGCCCACCTCTTCCAGCGGCGGACGTCCGAGGGTGAAGTTGTCCTCAAGCACCCACTGCGTGAACGGCTCGCCCGCGACGGGCCACTGATCGTCGATGGCGTATCGCAGCGAAAGCTGTTCGGTCACTTCCGGTGTCGTGACCGGCGTGATGCGATCGACCATCGAATTGGGGAACGCGCCTTCCGCTTGGATCCAGTCGGCCAACGCCGGATCCTTCAGGCGCGCGAACGTCGTGAACGTCGATTGCGCCATATGGCCGTTGCCCTCGATGTTGTCGCAGGACATGATGGTGAACGGCATCATGCCGCGGTCCTTGCGTCGAGCCAGAGCCTCGGTGACGAGCCCGAATGTCGTTGCGGGCACTGCGCCGTCGGCGAGGTCGGCGACGATGGCGGGATTGTCCACGTCGAACTCGCCCGTCGTCGCGGAGAAGTGGTAACCACCCTCGGTGATGGTGAGCGAGACGATCTTCGTCGTGTCGGCGGCCATCTTCTCGATCACGGCCTCGGCGTCGTCCGGCGCGAAGAGATACTCGACGATGGAACCGATGACGCGGGTGTCCCACGTGCCGTCGGAATGCTTGAGCGCCAACGTGTACAGGCAGTCCTGTGCGTGCATGACGTCGTTCATTCGCCGGTCACCGGGTAGTACCCCGACGCCGCAAATTCCCCAGTCCAGCGCCTGTCCCTGCTGCAGCAGGCGGTCGACGTACATCGCCTGGTGGGCGCGATGGAAGCCGCCGACACCGAAATGCACGATGCCCACCGTCACCTCGGATCGGTCGTACGTCGGGACAGCGACGTCCTCGATGAAGTCGGCGAGGTTCTGCGAGTTCAACTTCATGCGTTGTTCTCCTTCGAAAGTCCTGGAATGACTACGGCTTTGATGCTTCCGGGTTGCCTGTCGGCGTTCAATGCATCCTCGACGCCATCGAGTCCGAAACGCGCCGTCACCATCGCGTCGAGATCCACCATGCCCGACGCCACCAGCGCGCGTGCGATCGGCCATGTGTTGGCGTAGCGAAAGACGCCCGTGAGCAGCAATTCTCGGTTCTGGATCCGCGAGATCGGCAGTGGGTAGTCCGATCCGCCCATGCCGACGAGGACGACCATGCCTGCGGGGCGGACCGCGTGGATGCCGTCGACCACGGCTCGGGCCGCACCGGATGCGTCGATGAAAGCGTCGACAGTCAGTGCGCGCACGTCTTCGGCGGCGGGGTCGAGTACGCGCGTCGCGCCGAACTTCTCTGCGTTGGCGCGGCGGGAAGCGTCGATGTCGGTGACGATCACCTCGGTGGCTCCGAATGCGCGCGCGACCTGTGCGGTGACGAGCCCGACGGGACCCGCTCCCGCGATGAGCACGCTCGAGCCCGCGGAGATGCGTGCCTTCTGGGCCGACGCGATGCCGACCGACAGTGGCTCGAAGAGAGCTGCGGCCTCGTCGGAGATGTCGTCGGGGACGTCGTGGGCGAAGGTCGATTGAATCAGCACGTACTCCGCGAGCGCACCGTCGATGGGCGGCGTCGCGAAGAACTCCATGGCGGGGCACAGGTTGTAGCGGCCTGCGCGGGACGGCGCGCTGGTGGGATCGGGGCGCTGCGGTTCGATGGACACGCGCTGTCCGACGCGGGTGTCGGAGACCTCGGAGCCCACGGACACGATGACGCCCGCCGCTTCGTGGCCGAGTACTAGGGGGCCGTCGACTACGTAGTCGCCGATGTGTCCCTCGCGGTAGTAATGCGCGTCGGAACCACAGACCCCGACTGCCGTGACCTGCACGAGGACCTCGTCGTGCGCGGGCGTGGGGACGGGTCGTTCTTCGAGTCGTATCGCCTGCACTCCGGTCAGGACGCTGGCCTGCATGGACTGTGGCACTGGTGGCTGGTGGCGAGGGGGTGTTGTGTAGATCACACCTTAATGTTAGCTTAGTGAGCAGATGAACACGAGCTGAGCATTTGCTCACTGGTCAGGGAGGCGTGATGGACGGAACGGAGCCCGGCGGGGCGAAGTCTGCGCGGTCCGGCGAGGACCTGCGCCTGGCTCTGCGCGCCGCAACCATGTACCACCTCGAAGGCGCGACTCAGGCCGAGATCGCCGTGAAGCTCGGCGTCTCGCGCCCGACCGCAGGACGGCTCGTCGCACGGGCCCGCACGCAGGGGCTGGTGACGATCGAGATCAATGTCCCCGACGATCTGCAGGGCACCGTGCACGCCGACCTCGAGCGCGAACTCGAGTCGCAGTACGGGTTGACCGAGGTGCTCGTCGTCTCGGACGTCATCGACGGCACGGATGCCGGCTACGGATCCCTGGGGCGCGCGGCGGCAACGCTGCTCTCTCGTCGGCTGAAGGATCAGGATGTTCTGGGCTTCACCTGGGGACCCGAGACGGTCGCGGTAGCGAGTTCGCTGAAGACTCGATCCACCAAATGTGCTGCGGTGGTGCAACTCGACGGTTCCATCACCTCGGCCGACTACCAGACCGGCGTCGAGTACACGCTCGGACGGTGCGCTGAATACCTGCAGGCGACACCCATCAGGCTCAACGCACCGCTGTATGCCGATCAGGCGACCGTCGTTGCGTTGGAGCAGGATTCCGTGATCTCGCGCGCCCTCAAGGCCGGGACCGATGCCGATGTGATGATGTACGGCATCGGTCCCGTTTCCACGTCCACCACGTTGTTCGAGGGCAGTTTCATCGACCTCGAGGTGCTCGACGAACTCCGCCGGGTCGGAGCGGTCGGTGAGATCGGCGGCCGGTTCTACGACGCCGACGGCAAGGACACCGGTGGATCGCTCCCCGGCCGAACCGTGTCGGTGGGACTCGACGCCATCAGGGCCTGCGATCGGGCCGTGCTCGTCACCGGCGGAAAACGAAAACACGAAGCGCTGCTCGGTGCACTGCGCGGTGGTCTGGCGTCGATCTTGGTCACCGACATCGAAAGTGCGCGTTGGCTCGTCGATCGATCCATATCAGCGTCGAATGGAAAGGTATCCCAGTGAAAGTTCTACCGAAAGTGGTTGTCGCGACCTCGCTCGCGACGACCTTGGTGGTGTCCGGATGTGCCGGTGCCGGCTCGTTCGGTGGTGACGGTGACGGGACGACGATCACCGTCGCGATCGTCTCGAATTCGCAGATGTCCGATGCCATCTCGCTTGCTCCGGAGTTCGAGGCGGAGAACCCGGGCATCAACCTGAAGTTCGTGTCGCTGTCGGAGAACGAGGCCCGCGCCAAGATCACGGCCTCTGTCGCGACCGGCGGCGGCGAGTTCGATGTGGTGATGATCAGCAACTTCGAGACCCCGCAGTGGGCCGAGAACGGTTGGCTGACCAACCTTTCCGAGTACGCGGACGCCACACCCGGGTACGACGAGGACGACTTCATCCCGACGTTGAAGGAGTCGCTGTCGTACGAGGGCAGCATGTACTCGGTGCCGTTCTACGGTGAGTCCTCGTTCCTGATGTACCGCAAGGATCTGATGGAGCAGGCTGGTATCGACATGCCGGCCGAGCCCACCTGGCAGCAGGTGGCCGATGCTGCGGCTGCACTCGACAGCCCCGGCCTCTCCGGAATCTGCCTGCGCGGCAAGCCCGGTTGGGGTGAGGTGCTCGCGCCGCTGAACACCGTCATCAACGCATTCGGCGGCCGCTGGTACGACGAGAACTGGAACGCTCAGTTGAACAGTCCCGAGGTACGTGAAGCCGTGCAGTTCTACGTCGACACCGTGCGCGAGCACGGTCAGGCCGGCGCGGCCACCAGTGGCTTCAGCGAGTGCGGAACGCAACTCTCGCAGGGCAACACCGCAATGTGGTACGACGCCACCTCGGCCGTCTCGGTTCTCGAAGACCCGTCGTCGAGCAACGTCGTCGGACAGATCGGTTACGCCAAGGCCCCGTCGGCGGCCAAGGGCGACAACGGCTGGCTGTACTCCTGGGCCCTGGGCATTCCCCAGACCAGCGAGGCTCCCGACGAGGCGTGGAAGTTCGTCTCATGGATGACGAGCAAGGAGTACCTGAACAAGGTCGGTAACGAACTCGGTTGGGAGCGTGTGCCTCCCGGAAGTCGGCTCTCGACCTACGAGATTCCCGAGTACGCGGAGGCGTCGGCCGCCTACGGTCAGCTGACCCTCGACTCCATCGACAGTGCGGATCCCAACGATCCCACCGTGGATCCGGTTCCGTACACCGGAGTCCAGTTCCTGACCATTCCGGAGTTCCAGGACCTCGGTACCCGGGTCAGCCAACAGATCAGTGCCGCGATCGCCGGACAGATCAGCGTCGACGACGCGCTCGACCAAGCGCAGCAATACGCCGAAGTGGTCGGCAAGACGTATCAGGAGGACCAGGGATGACCACCACCGAAGAGCGGACGGCTCCGGCCGAACCGGAGAAGTTCGTACCGAGACCGAGAACGATCTCCAAGGCCGAGGGCTGGCGTCGACGCGGACCACTGTTGCCGGCGTTGGTGTTCGCCATCATCGTCACCCAGATCCCGTTCCTGTTCACGCTGTACTACTCGACGCAGTCCTGGAACCTCGTTCGTCCGGGTTCGCGTGAGTTCAACGGTCTGAACAACTACGTGGATGTGTTCCGCGACAGTCAGTTCCGTGAGGTCGCGATGAACACCGTGATCATGATCGTCGGAACGGTGATCATCTCGGTGGTCCTGGGCCTGGCCCTCGCGTTGCTGCTCGATCGAAAGTTCATCGGGCGCAGCCTCATTCGTACGCTGCTGATCACCCCGTTCCTCGTCACCCCGGTGGCCGGTGCGCTGATCTGGAAGACGACGATGTTCGATCCCGTCTTCGGTCTGATCAACTTCGCGCTGAGTCCGTTCGGAGTCGGCGAGATCGACTGGGTGTCGCGGTTCCCACTGGCCGCGGTCATGACGAACCTCGTCTGGCAGTGGACGCCGTTCATGATGCTGCTGATCCTCGCCGGACTGCAGTCCATGCCCAAGGACATCGCCGAGGCCGCACGTGTCGACGGGGCAGGCCCGTTCAAACTCTTCCGCGAGTTGACGTTGCCGCACCTGCGCCGGTTCATCGAACTGGGCACCGTCCTCGGCGCGATCTACCTCGTCAACACCTTCGACGCCGTCTACATGATGACCTCCGGTGGACCGGGAGTCGCGTCGGCGAACCTGCCGTTCTACATCTACCAACGTGCCTTCCTCGGCTTCGACATCGGTCAGGCCGCGGCCATGGGCGTCGTCACCGTGGTGGCAACCATCGTCCTCAGCACCCTGGCGCTGAGATTGATCTTCAAGAGCTTCAGCGCAAACGAGGAGGCGGCGTGATGAGCACGGCAACAACGAGCAAGAAGAAGGCCGTCCCGCACACCTCCGACGGCCAGGAGATTCGCAAGAAGAGCAAGTGGGGCCCGGGGACGGTCTGGTCGTTCGTCGCCTGGGTGGCCGGCATCGCCTTCTTCTTCCCGGTGCTCTGGATGGTGATCACCGGATTCAAGCAGGAGGCCGACGCCTACTCCAACCCGCCGAAGCTGATCTTCACCCCCACCCTCGATCAGTATCGAGGTGTACTCGAGAGCGGCATCGGCACCACCCTGCTGAACTCGGCGTTCGCGACGATCGTCTCGACCATTCTCGTTCTGCTGCTCGGTGTTCCGGCGGCCTTCGCGCTGTCACTACGGCCGGTCAAGAAGACCCAGGACGTGCTGTTCTTCTTCATCTCCACCAAGATGCTGCCCGTCGTGGCCGTCATCGTTCCGCTGTACGTCATCGTCGGTGACATCGGCATGCTCGACAACATCTGGGCCCTGGTGGTCCTCTACACCGCGATGAATCTGCCTATCGCCGTATGGATGATGCGCTCGTTCTTCATGGAGGTGCCGGCGGAACTGCTCGAAGCCGCCAGCATGGACGGTGCATCGCTGTGGACCTCGGTACGCGAGGTGATCCTGCCGCTCGTCTCGCCCGGCATCGCTGCGACGTCGTTGATCTGCGTGATCTTCTCGTGGAACGAGTTCTTCTTCGCCGTCAATCTCACTGCCGTTCAGGCCCAGACGATTCCGGTGTACCTCGTCGGATTCATCACCGGCCAGGGCCTGTACTGGGCCCAGCTGTCCGCCGCTGCGACGTTCGCAGCACTCCCCGTCGTCCTTGCCGGATGGTTCGCGCAGAACAAGCTCGTGCGCGGCCTGTCCTTCGGCGCCATCAAATAGGAGAAAGTCTCATGGCTGCAATCACGTACAAGAAGGCATCCTGCGTCTACGAAGGTGCCGATTCGCTCGCCGTCGATTCCCTCGACCTCGACATCAAGGACGGCGAGTTCGTCGTCCTGGTCGGACCGTCCGGCTCCGGCAAGTCCACCGCACTTCGTATGCTCGCCGGTCTCGAGGAGATCGACGGTGGCGCAATCGAAATCGGCGGCAAGAACATGGTGGGCGTTCCGTCCAAGGACCGCGACATCGCGATGGTCTTCCAGAACTACGCGCTCTACCCCAACAAGACCGTCGGGGAGAACATGGGCTTCGCGCTCAAGATGCGCGGAGTGAGCCTCGAGAAGCGTCAGGCACGCGTCGCGGAAGCGGCCCGTCTGCTCGATCTCACCGAGTACCTCGATCGCAAGCCCGGCAAGCTCTCCGGCGGCCAGCGTCAGCGAGTTGCCATGGGCCGCGCCATCGTTCGTGAGCCGCAGGTGTTCTGCATGGACGAGCCACTGTCCAACCTCGATGCCAAGCTACGGGTGCAGACACGTACGCAGATCGCGGCGTTGCAGCGCAGGCTCGGCACCACGACGGTGTACGTCACCCACGATCAGGTCGAGGCCATGACGATGGGCGATCGCGTCGCCGTCCTGCGCGGCGGAAAACTGCAACAGTTCGCCTCTCCCACAGATCTTTACGACAACCCCGTCAACGCGTTCGTCGCAGGATTCATCGGCTCCCCGGCAATGAACCTGATGACGGTACCCATCGGCTCGGGCGGCGTGCAGATCGGTAAGTTCCTGCTCCCGCTCGAGCGCGACGAGCTGACCAAGCTCGCGAGCCTGGGTATCGACGAGGTCACCATCGGAATGCGGCCCGAGAACCTCGGCATCGTCCACGGCGGCGGCGAGGGCTTCGAGGGCAAGGTCGATCTCATCGAGGAGCTGGGCAGCGAGTCCTACGTCTACGCACACCTCGACGACCCCAAGGTCAAGGGACTCGACGGGGGACCTGTGTCGTTGGTTGCGCGTTCGGCAGTGCGTGCCCCGGCGAAGATCGGCGAGAGCATCGGCCTGACACGTCTCGACGGTGCGATCCACCTCTTCCACCCGGAAACCGGGGAGCGCATCTAACGCGGCTGGTACGGGGTCTTTCGAGCGAGGATCAGTGCCGTCAGAAGTGCGGCACCCCACAGCAGGAAGATGCCGTCGAAGAACAGGTGTCCGTACTTGACACTTCGATTCTCGTCCGAGGCGATCAAGCCGATCACCGCACCGACGAACGACGCTCCGCCCCAGAGGATCAGCAGCACCGAGCCGGGCCAGGATATGCCGAGAACCAACGACGGCAGCCTGGTCCGGTTCCGTGCTGCCAGGCGCGGCCGGTTCATGTACGCGAGGCCAGGAAGAATTGCCGCGCCGAGCTTGACCAGCGCGAGCACCAGCAGTGCAGTTCGCGCTGTCTCCGGTTCGCTGTCGACCCACTCCGTGGCGAAGGAACCGACGGTATCGAGCATCCACCGTCCACCGGAGGCCCAATAGCCGGAAAATGCTGCGTGGACTATCCCCAGTGCACATGCGATCGCGAAGTATCTGATGGCCACGGTGACCGAGGGTAGCCCAGTCTTTACCCCCGTTCAGGGGTAGCGAGGGTTTGTTCATCTCCCCTAGCGTGGTGGTGATGGGCATCACACGCGCAGGAGGAAACATGGTCGAATCGGCATACACGGCATTCAGGAACGCACGCGATCTTCTACTCGACGCCTACGGCGAGTACGACCGCGCAGTAGCAACTTTCGAATGGCCGTCGTTCGGTGAGACGTTCAACTGGGCGATCGATTGGTTCGATGCGATCGCGCGAGGCAACGACGGCACCGCGCTGTGGATAGTCGAGGAGAACGGCAGCGAGGCCAAGTACAGCTTCGACGACATCGCTCGTCGCTCCGACCAGGTCGCCAGGTGGCTCGAGCAGCAGGGAATCGGCCGCGGCGACTCGGTGATCCTGATGCTCGGCAACCAGGTGGAGCTGTGGGAAGCGATGCTCGCGGTGATGAAGCTGGGCGCGGTGTTGATGCCGACCACCACGGCCATCGGATCCGCCGACCTCACCGATCGCGTGGTACGCGGCAATGCGCGCGCCGTGATCGTGAACCCCTCGGACACCGGCAAATTCGACGAGGTCCCCGGTGACTACCTGCGCATCGCCACCTCCGCGTGTGATGGTTGGGTCGACTATGCCGAGGCACGTGGCGTCGAGGCCGTACCGTTCGAGTCGGTGACCGCTCCCGCCGACCGTCTGCTGATGTACTTCACCTCCGGCACCACCAGCAAGCCCAAGCTCGTCGAGCACACGCAGATCTCCTACCCCGTAGGGCATCTGAGCACCATGTACTTCCTCGGGCTGCGTCCGGGCGACGTGCACCTGAACATCAGCTCCCCGGGGTGGGCCAAGCATGCGTGGAGTTGCTTCTTCGCGCCGTGGATCGCCGAGGCGACGATCTTCATCTACAACTACGGAAAATTCGACGCGAAAGCACTGCTCGAGCAGATCCGAAGGGCCGAGGTGACGACGTTCTGTGCACCACCGACGGTGTGGCGCATGCTGATTCAAGCCGATCTCGCCGGCGGCGGTGGTTCGCTGCGCGAGGCCATCGGAGCAGGGGAACCGCTCAACCCCGAGGTGATCTCGCGGGTGCAGCAGGAGTGGGGCCTGAGCATCCGCGACGGGTTCGGCCAGACCGAAACCACTGCACTGGTGGCAAATACCCCCGGCGCGGTACTGAAGTCCGGGTCGATGGGGAGACCGCTGCCGGGCGTTCCGGTGGTGATCGTCGACCCCACCACCGGCGAACTCGCCGACGAGGGCGAAATCTGCCTCGACCTGGCCCAGAACCCGTTCAACCTGATGACCGGCTACCTCGGCGACCCCGAACGCAATGCCGCTGTCATGGCCGACGGCTACTACCACACCGGCGACGTCGCAGCACGGGACTCCGAGGGCTACATCACCTACGTCGGCCGCACCGACGACGTGTTCAAGGCCTCGGATTACAAGATCTCCCCGTTCGAGCTCGAAAGCGTACTCATCGAACACCCCGCCGTCGCCGAAGCCGCGGTGGTGCCCGCCCCCGACGAGACGCGACTGGCCGTTCCCAAGGCATATGTGGCATTGGCGTCGGGCTGGGAACCCAACGAGGACACTGCATTCGAGATTCTCAAGTACGCCCGAGAGCACCTGGCACCGTTCCTGCGTGTACGCCGTATCGAGTTCTTCGAGCTACCGAAAACGATCTCCGGCAAGATCCGTCGAGTGGAGTTGCGAGCCCGCGAGGATGCGGCCGTGGGTCCGCTGGACAACGAGTGGCGTGACGACCAGTTTCCTGCACTGAAGAGACACTGAGCTCAGTTGTCCCAGAACCGTTCGAGAGCCCCGAGGACCTCATCGGACGCCGCCATCGTCGTCGCGTGGTCGAATCCGCGGATGACATGCAACTCGGAGTTCGGCACCAACGCTGCGGCAGCTCGGGTGTCGTCGAGCCTGGTGCCGTCCTGATTGCCGACGTAGAACAATGACGGCTGGGTGACGTGCTGCAACGCCTCGTCGGGTAGGCCGGGATCGGCGTCGGACGCTCGGATGTACGCAGCCATGGCCTGGGCGTCGTTGGCGGAGAACACCGCTCGGGTTCCGGCGTCGATAGGGAACATGCGGTGGCTGCTCCACGCCTCGAGAAAGCCGTCCATGCCGCGCTGCTCCAACACATCCGAGCACCCGGGAAAGAACAGGCGATCGAACGCGCCGGCCTGAGCGCCGTGACTACCGCCGCCGACAGCCAGTGATCGCACTCGCTCGGGCCTCGCCGCTGTCAACGCCAAGCCCGCCCGGGCCCCGAACGAATACCCCAGATAGTCGACGGTGTCGACACCCACTGCGTCGAGCACCGCCGTCAGATCGCCGACGATACTGCTCATCGCATACGCGTCGGGAGTATGGGGCTTCTCGCTGCGGCCGTGCCCGCGACTGTCGATCAAAATCAACTGCCGACTGCCACGCAGGGCCTTCACATAGCCGAACGTCCGCCAGATCGTGTGCGTCAGAAAACTGCCGTGCACCATCAACAACGGCGGCCCGGACCCCACCACCGTGTACGCGATCCGTGTCCCATCGTCTGCATTCGAGGCGTACTCCACCCCGCGATTCTTGCCTCTCGAGTCCACTCAACGTGACATTGACCCCCCAAAAGGTCACTGAACGTCACATTGACTCCCCACGGGCGGGCGCTTCGCGGTCGGACTCGGCGGTCGGGGTGAGGTCGATGGTGCGGGTGGGGGCGATGGCGTCGAGGAACGGTCGGTCGTGGCTGGCGATGATCAGCGCACCCTCGAATTTCTCGAGCGCATCGATCAGGTGCTGGCGGCTGGTGATGTCGAGGTTGTTCGTCGGCTCGTCGAGCATCAGTAGTTTCGGGGCAGGTTCTGCCAGCAGAATTCGCGCCAGTGCGGCCCGGAGTCGCTCTCCTCCGGAGAGGGTGGAGACGACGGCGTCGGCGTCGGATCCACGGAACAGGAAGCGGGCGAGTTGGCCTCGGATCTGTTCGGCGGTGGCGTGCGGAGCGACGTCGGATACGTTCTGGGCGACGGTGCGGGATTCATCGAAGACGTCGAGTCGCTGCGGTAGATACTTCCACGGCACCTCTGCCCCTGTGGCGTCCAGAGCCCGCAACAGGGTGGTCTTGCCGCTGCCGTTCGGGCCGATCAGGGCGATGCGCTCCGGACCCACGATGTGGATATCGTCATGGGTCAGGGCCACCTGTCCCGCATGCACTTCGGTTGCCGGGAGGTCGACGCGTATCTCGCGGTCGTCGCGCAGGAGATCCTCGGCGGCCGACAGCGACGATCGGGCGTCGTCGACGCGATCGCTGTGGGTACCGCGGAGCTTGCCGGCCGATTCCTGGGCCGCCCGCTTGCGACGGCCCGCGAGGATCGGAGGCACGCGCTTCTGCTCTTCCATCTTCTTGCCGAAGCGCTGACGCCGATCGAGTTTGATTCGGGTGTCGATCAATTCGCGTTCCTGCTTGCGGACGTCGTTCTTGGCATCGCGGACCGTGGCCCGTGCCGCCTCCTGTTCGGCGTCGACGACCGAGCGATAGTGTCGATAGTTGCCGCCGAACATACGGAGCCGCGAAACTCCGCTGCGCTCTGCCCGCACCTCGGCGATGGAGTCGACGCGTTCGAGTAGTTCGAGATCGTGAGTACACACGATCAGCACGCCTGAGTAGCCGTCGACCGCCGTGTACAGGCGTTGGCGCGCAACCTGATCGAGGTTGTTGGTCGGTTCGTCCAGCAGCAGTACGTCAGGCCCGGCCAGTAACTCCGCAGTGAGCGCGAGCAGCATGGCCTCGCCGCCCGACAGGGTGTCGACCCGTCGATCGAGGTCGTCGAGGGAGCCGACGATGCTGCCGAGGCCGAGCTTGTCCAGCAAGGCCAGAGCACGCTCCTCGACGTCCCACGCCGACCCGACAATTGCGAAGTCGTCCTCGTCGGAGGATCCGGATTCTATGCGGTGCAGTGCTTCTCGCGCCGAATCGATGTCCAGCACCCGATCCACGGGCAGGTCTGGGTCCAGTGTGACGTCCTGGCGCAGGTACCCCAAGACGCCCGGCATCGAGATGGAACCTCGTTGCGGTGTCAATTCCCCGGCGAGCAATCTCAGCAGGGTCGACTTCCCCGCACCGTTGGAGCCGATGAGACCTGTTGTGCCGCTGGGGAAGATGGCCGACATGGCGTCGAACACGGGGTCGCCGTCCGGCCAGGAGAAGGTCAGGTTCGAAATAGACAGTGATGACGAATGAGGCATGGTTGCTCCCAAGGTGTGCGTGCGATGGATCTGCAGGCGTCTAGAACCTTTGGAAGAGCAATGGCCTCTCCGAATCTGTGGGCAGCAGGGCGAAGGCCACGCTAGCCCCGAACCCGGCGAGCACGCAAGCGAATTACACCGACGGGCCCTTCTTGCGGAGCTCGTCGACCGTCGTCATCGCGTCGCGCAGTTCGTCCAGCCACTCCTGGGTGTGTTCGCCGACCAGCTTCACGGCCCAGGCCAGAGCGTCGGCCCTGGATCGAGCGACGCCGGCGTCGACGAGGGTGTCCAGGACGCGACGCTCGGGCTGACGCAGGCGGGTCATGACCGGTACCGCGAGGTGGGTGAACAGGACCACCTCTGATCCGTTCCTCACTCCCCATGCGACCTTGCGTCCGTATCGCTTCTCGGCCTCGGCGGCGATCTGCATGCGGTCGCCGCGGGTCGTTTCTCGGAATCGCGCGATGCGGCCCTCGTTGGCTGCGGGTGAACTGTCCTGCTCTGCAGGCAATGTCCCGACGACGACGATCTCCTCTCGGTCGATCTCGACCGAGGCGGCACCGTCGAACCAGGTGTCCGGGAGTCGGCCACCGAACCAGTCGGCTGCGTCGGTGGCGTCGGGAACGTCTGCGTGCTGCCAGCCGCCGGGGCGACCGAACGAGCGTCCGTTGGGTTTCATGGGGGCTCCTATCCAGAGTTGCAAGTCTGATTACATGATTACACCCGAATCGGAAATGGCGCCACCATTGCTTCGGGCAAGTACTGCGGCATGATCGACCCCGTGCGCACTTCGAGAAGACCGACGACTCTGGCCGCGATCGTGTCCGTACTGGCATTGGTGCTCGCTGCCTGCGGTCACGGTGGTCCCGATCAGCCGCAGACTGTCGCCGAGCAGTTCGCGGCCGCTGTCAACAGCGCAAATATCGACCAGGCAGCTGCGTTGACCACCGATCCGGCCGGCGCGACGGAGGCGCTCACCGAGCTGTACGACGGGCTTTCGGCAGGCGGAACGGTGACGGCGACTCCCGATTTCGAGGCCGCCGACGCCAACGAGGATGTCGGCACGTTCACGTTGAACGCCGGTTGGCGCTTCTCGACGACCACCGACGGCACCGCCGAACCGGACGGCGAGCCGAAGGAATGGAACTACACGACCACTGCGACAGCGGCGGAGACCGAGCAGGGCTGGAAGATCACCTGGGATCCGGCGATGTTGGTTCCGGGCCTGACGGCCGACTCATCGGTTCGATTCACTCCGACGGATGCGCTCGTCGCGCCTCGCATCTTCGACGGCAACGGCGTCGAACTGATGTCGCAGCAGGTGGTCACCCTCGTCAACGTCGATTCGACGGCCGATCCCGTAGCTGTCGCGAATCTCGTCGGATCCGTCGTTCCGGGTATCACTGCCGAGTCCATCGCTGCGACTGTTGCTGCTGCACAAGGTAATTCAGCGACTATAGTCTCGCTTCGGCAGTCGGATATCGACCCCATCGGTGCCCAGCTCGCCACCATCCCCGGTGTCACGCTCGCGCCGCAGACGCGACTGTTGGCCACCGATCGCAACCTCGTCTCGCCGGTACTCAGTGATCTGACGACGCTGTGGGAGCAGGAGCAGGCGGCCAATCGTGGATGGGCCGTGCAGGCCGTTGCAGCCGATGGCACCGTCACCCCGCTCGCCGGCCGCGATGCCGGAACCGGCGACGACATTGCGACCACCCTGGATTCGGCGCTGCAGCTCAAAGCCGAGAATGCCCTCGCGTCGCTGCCGCAGCAGGCGGCCATCGTTGCGCTTCGGCCGTCGACCGGGGCGGTTCTCGCCGTGGCACAGAATGCCGCCGCGGATGCCGAAGGCCCGATCGCCCTCACCGGTCTGTACCCACCGGGGTCGACGTTCAAGACGGTGACCACTTCGGCTGCACTGCAGTCCGGTGCCGTCACCCCCGATACCGTGCTGCCGTGCCCGTCGACGGAGAACATCGAGGGCAGGCAGATCCCGAACGACGACAACTTCGATCTCGGCGACGTGCCGCTGCACACCGCCTTCGCCAAGTCCTGCAACACGACGATGGGCCGCCTCGGCGTGGCACTCCCGCCGAACGGACTGACCGACGCGGCCGCGCAGTACGGCCTCGGCGTCGACTACGTCACCCCGGGTCTGACGACCGTCACCGGTTCGGTGCCGTCGGCCGACACTCCGGCTCAGCGGGTCGAATCCGCCATCGGTCAGGGGCAGGTGACCGCGTCGCCGTTCGGAATGGCGCTGGTCGCGTCGTCGATCGCGAACAACGGATTGCTCCCACCGACGGTGGTCCCCGGTGAGCCCGGAGTGGGAAACATGCAGCCGGCAGCAGTGAACCCGCAGGTCACCGAGCAGATCAAGACCATGATGCGCGAGACGATCACCGGCGGCACCGCGACGTCGCTCAGCGACATCCCCGGGTTGCTCGGCAAGACCGGCACCGCCGAATTCGGTGCCAACAACGAAGGAGCTCACGGCTGGTTCGTCGGAATTTCCGGCGACCTTGCGTTCGCGGTGTTCGTGAACGACGCGGGTAGCTCGACGCCGGCCGTCGAGGCTGCTGGTCGTTTTCTGCGGTAGTGCGTACGGGTTTCTGCGAGAGACCGACCGGGGCGTATCCCAATCGTGACCGGCTCGTATGAATCCCGTGCTTGTTACTCGTGTGACTACAGTGAATATTGTGACTCATGAGTTCTATGAGTCGTGCCCGTCGTGGCCCGCGCAAGGTCCGCGGTCGCTACCTCGTCGCAGTTGCAGCATCGGCGACGTTGACGGTCTCGGCAGTGTTCTGGATGGTCGATCGCCCGCCGAGCGAAGCCGAGGTGCTGGTCTCGAAGTTCGTCGACGCACTGGACAACCGAGATGTCGCTGCCGCTGCCGCGATGACGACCTACCCTAACGCCGCGACGGCCGCGCTGAACCAGATGTTCGACGGCTTGTCGGCCGAGGGCACCTCCACCGGCGACTTCGATTTGACTCAGTACATGGACCTCTCCGACGAGAGCGGCTTCTTCACGCTCGCGTCGGCGTGGAATTTCGGTGAGGGCAAGGACTGGAAGTACAGCGCTCAGGGCTCGACCAAGAAGCTCAGCGTCGGCTGGCGCATCGCGTGGGATCCGGCCACCCTCGTCCCCGACCTCACCTCGGGAGGGATGGTTCGCTACACCCGGACCGACGCCGCCCCGCCGCTGATCTTCGACGCCGCGAACAACGTGTTGATGAGCGAGCGCACCATCAACGCCATCTCCCTCGACCCGGCGCAGATGAGTGATCCGGCGGCGTCCACCGCGCAACTCGCGGACGTCATCGACGTCGTCGCACCGCTCATCACCTCCGAATCGATGCTGGCCGAACTGAATTCGGCCCGCGGTGCACCGATCACCGCAGTGACCTTGCGCGACGACGATTTCGCCGTCCTCGAAGACGATCTGCGCGCCGTGCCGGGAGTGGTGGTCTCTCCGCAACCCAAGCTCATCGTCGACGACCGTCGGATCACCTCACCCGTGCTCGACTCTTTGCGAAGTGCGTGGCAGGAAGGACGCGACGCCACCGCAGGTTGGGCCGTCGACACCTACACCGTCGACGGAACCGGCGAACGCCGCGTCGGCTTCCAGGGACCCGGCGGACCGGACCTGCACGCGACACTCGACCCGCGCGTTCAACTCGCCGCCGAGAACGCAGTTGTCATGGCGGGGTCGTCGGCGTCGATCGTCGCCCTGTCCACCTCGACCGGCGCGATTCTCGCTGCGGCACAGAACAGTTACGCGAACGAGCAGGGCGACGTCGTGTTCGGGGGCTCCTACCCGGCAGGCACCGCGTCGGAGTTGGTGAGAGCAGTGCAGGCCGATCGCGGTGAGGACAGTGCCGAAGATGCAGCTGCGAAGTTGGGTCTCGGTATCAACTACTCGATGCCCGGACTCGACGCCTACACAGGAACTCCCGCCGACAGTCGCAGCGCGATCGACGGCATCAGGACCGTGTCCACCGCCTCCGGGGACGAGGCGACGGTGACTCCGTTCGGACTCGCGCAGATGGCGGCCGCGATCTCTCGGGGCAGCGCTCCCGTTCCGACGATCGTCGCCGGTCAGACCGCCGTCGCGAATCGTGAGTCCGAGGCAATCGGTTCGGATGCGGCAAACCGGTTGCGCGGCATACTGGCCGACTCGTCGCGCAGTAGTGGTCTCGACACCTTCGACGGTGTGCAGGGATTCGCCGGGGAAAGTGGTGACGATCGCTTCGTGCTCGCGACCAGTGGTGACGTCGCGTTCGCGGTGTACATCGAAGACGCGGACGGTGGAGATCAGGCAGTGCGTATGACGAGCCGGTTGCTGCAGGAAATGGCGAACCCGGTGGGGTGAGCCCTGCGGTGCCTGCCAGATCGTTAGGCGCGGTAGTTTTATTCGGTGACTGTGCTCGATTTCGGACTTCTGGTGGTGGCCGGGTTCTTCGCCGGGCTCATCGGGTTCGTCACCGGGCTCGCGTCGCTGGTGTCCTATCCTGCTCTGCTTGCAGTGGGTTTGCCTGCGGTGTCTGCGAACGTGACGAACACGGTCGCGTTGGTCGCCGCCGGTGTGGGCGCGACGGCGAGTTCCTCTGCCGAGCTCGCCAAGGACGGCAAGCAGCTGGTTCGCTACGCGATCTACTCTGCTCTGGGTGGTACCACCGGCGCGATTCTGTTGCTCAATACCCCGGACGGTTCGTTCGAGGTGGTCGTACCGTTCCTGGTGGCGATGGCAGCCATCGCGCTTTTACTGCAGCCGAGTATCCGAAAGCTGTCCGGAGACAAGCAGTTTCCGACGCTGTATCCGCTGGGGCTGTTCGCCGTGGCGATCTACGGCGGCTATTTCGGTGCCGGGGCCGGCGTCATCTTCCTCGCGCTGGCACTGATCTGTACGGCCGATACGTTCTGGCGCGCAAGCGTTCTGAAGAGCTTCTTCCTCGGCATCGCGAACCTGATTGCGGCGATCATCTTTTCGTTCTCCGGCCATGTGAACTGGTGGGCTGCGCTTGCGCTGGCGATCGGATGTTTCGTCGGCGGTGCCTGCGGGCCACCGACGGTCAAGGTGATTTCGCCGATCGTCTTGCGCATCGGCGTCGGGATTCTCGGTCTCGGTCTCGCCGGTTGGTTGGGCTACCAGGCGTTCGGCTGATGCAGTAGGTGACCAGACTGTCCACAATTCCCTCCGGGAAACCCGCTTCCGGAACGAAATAGTGGACAGTCAGGTCAGTTGTG
The DNA here is from genome assembly GCF_003688915.1 of Rhodococcus sp. SBT000017. NCBI lineage: Bacteria > Bacillati > Actinomycetota > Actinomycetes > Mycobacteriales > Nocardiaceae > Rhodococcus > Rhodococcus sp. SBT000017. Next base: position 3,133,333 of record NZ_REFU01000001.1, on the reverse strand, counting down.
GGTCAGTTTCCCGACGGCGATCCGAGGGTGATCAACTCCGGTGCCGCGGGGGCACCACAGCAACCGCCGGTCGACGGGGCGTCGGGCTCGTCGAACAGGCCTGCGCCACCGCAGACGCCGGTGTCGGGAAGTGTCAGCTCCACCTTTCGCGCGCCCTCGTGGTCGCCTGCGAGTTCGGCGGCGATGCTGCGAACCTGCTCGTATCCGGTCATCGCCAGGAATGTCGGTGCACGGCCGTAGCTCTTCATGCCCACCAGGTACAGGCCCGGTTCGGGCTGGGTGAGTTCCTCGACGCCGTGCGGGGACACCGATCCGCACGAATGCATGTTGGGGTCCACCAATTCTGCGACGAATTTCGGTGCCTGCAGGGTGGGGTCGAGGTCGAGGCGAACCTCGGACAACCAGGACAGATCCGGGCGGAACCCGGTGAGCGCGACGACGCGATCGACGTTGTCGATGCGCGATCCGGTGTCACCGATCAGAGCGAGCCGATCCCCCTCCACTGCAACGGTTTCGGTTCGGAAGCCCGAGACGACGGTGAGGAAGCCGTCGTCGACCGCCTTCTTGGCGCGCTGACCGAGAGCGCCACGAGCGGCGAGTTCGTCCGCTTCCCCGCCGCCGAAGACCTCTGCGGTGACGCCTCGACGCACGGCCCAGGTGAGCGTGGTACCGGGCTCGTCGGCGGCGAGTTCGGCGAAGGTGATGATCGCGGTCAGCGCGGAGTGTCCGCTGCCGGCGATGACGATGTGCTTGCCTGCGAATGCGGATCGAGTCGCCGGGTCGGTCAGGTCGGGCACCCGGTAGTCGATCCGGTCTGCGGCGGCCTTCTCACCGATGGCCGGAAGTCCCTCGCTGCCCAGTGGATTCGGTGATCCCCAGGTGCCCGACGCGTCGACGACCGCGCGGGCGAGGACGCGTTCCTCGCTGCCGTCGGAGTGGCGGATGTGCACCGACAGCGGTTCGGTGTCGCGGCCGGCGTCGACCACGCGGTCGCGTCCGCGGCGGGCGACGCCGACCACCTCGGAGTCGGTTCGGATGGCGTCGCCCAGTACGGCGGCCAGGGGCGCGAGGTACTGCTCCACCCATTCGCGTCCGGTGGCGTAGGTGTCGCCGTCCGGCGCGGTCCAGCCGGTGGGTTCGAGCAACCGGGCGGCAGCGGGGTCGACGACCTCGGACCACGGGGAGAACAGTCGAACGTGATTCCACTCGGACACTGCCGATCCGGCCGACGGTCCGCGTTCGAGAACGACTACGTCGGAACCGGTTTCGGTCAGATGCGCCGCGGCGGCGAGACCGATGGGTCCTGCGCCGACCACTACTACGGGGTATGAGTTCATGACTGATCTACCTTTCCTCTTCGAATGACAGTGTCCACGGCTGCACGCGCTGTGCGGCCGACACCGATGAGCGTTGCCGACGCTGGGCCGGTCCAGTCGCCGTAGCCGAGAAACAGCAGGTTCGGCTCGTCTCGAACATGGTTGCCGTCCAGCACGATTCCCGACCCGTCGGCGTGCAGGTGCAGTGGCCGCAGGTGATGCAGAGCAGGGCGGAAACCGGTGCACCACACGATCGCGTCCAGCGTCTCTGTCGTGTGCCCGTCGGTGACGCCGTCGGAAGTGAGTGCGGTGAACATCGTCTTGGCCTGCAGAACTCCACGATCGCGGGCGTCTCGCACCGGCGGGACCATCACGATGTCTCCCAGACCGGCGACGCCGCCGGAGTCCGTTTCACCCTCGGCAAGAGCGCGAGCCCGATCGCTGGCGACATCGAACAGCACTCGTCCGTCGACATCGTCGGGGAGAAACCTGGGCTCGCGGTTGGTGAACCACGCGGTGTCGGCGACGGTGGAGATCTCGGCCAGAATCTGCGCAGCCGAGTTTCCTCCACCGACGATGCCCACGCGCTTGCCTGCGAACGGATCAGGCACCCGGTAGTCGGCAGCGTGCAGTTGCGGGCCCGCGAACTGCCGCATCCCGGGGTAGCTGGGCCAGAACGGTCGCGACCATGTGCCGGTGGCATTGATGATCGTTGTGGCGCAGTAGGAGTCACCGTCGGTATCGACTCGATAGCCGTCGGTCGTACGATGCACCGACTTCACGTCGACTGGCCTGCGCACCGGCAACTCGTACTTCTTCTCGTATGCCCGGAGGTAGTCCACCACATGCGACGCCGGCGGAAAGCCGCTGTGCCACGGCGGCATCGGCCAACCGGGTAATCGCGAGTACTCGGCAGGCGAGAACAGGTGCAGCGACGGCCAGTACTCCTGCCAGGAGCCTCCTGCATGCGTCTGATCGTCGAGGATGACGAAGTCCACACCGGCCCTTCGCAGGTAGTAACCGGCGGCCAGTCCTGCCTGACCGCCGCCGATCACCACCACCTCCGAAGTCATTCGAGTCAACCGTCGGTGCCGCGCATTCGGGACGCGAGTTCCTCGACACGAGCGGCGATGTCGTCGCGCACCAGACGCATCCGTTCGATTCCGTCGATACCACGTTCGGACGGCTCGTCGGTGTTCCAGTTCTCGAAGGTCGGACCTTCGACAGGATCGACCTTCGCCTCGCTCCCGAGGGTGATCACGTAGTCGATGCGAGACAACAACTCCGGGTCGATCGGCTTCGGCTGTTCACCGGACAGGTCGACGCCGACTTCGAGGAGGGCCTCGGCCGAGAGTGCATTGACCGTTCCGCTCGGCTTCGTTCCCGCCGAGTGCACCTCCACCGAGTCGCCGACGGCCTTGCGCATCAGACCGGCCGCCATCTGAGACTTGCCGCCGTTCTTGACGCAGACGAACAGCACGCTCGGTGTCGTCATGACAGCGAACCTTGCTTTGCCGGAACCAGTTCGGCGATCAGTTCTTCGATTCGACTCTTGATCTCGTCTCGGATCGGACGGACCGCCTCGACGCCTTTGCCTGCCGGGTCGGCCAGTGCCCAATCGCGGTAGCTCACTCCGGGGAACACCGGGCACGCGTCCCCGCAGCCCATGGTGATCACGACGTCGGACGTCTCGACGGCCTCCGGGGTCAGAATCTTCGGGGACTGCGACGAGATGTCGATACCGAGTTCGGCCATGGCCTCGACTGCCGCGGAGTTGATGGTGTCCGCGGGAGCGCTACCGGCAGAACGCACCTCGACGGTGTCGCCGGCGAGATGAGTGAGAAATCCGGCGGCCATCTGAGATCGGCCGGCGTTGTGGACACAGACGAACAGAACACTGGGTGTGTCGGACATGGAGTCGTTTGCCTTTCGAGCGCGAGGCGGATACCTCAGGCCGGTACGGTTGTGGTGGTCAACTCGGTGAGCAGTTCGCGGACACGTACGTCGAGATCGTCGCGGATGAGACGCACCTCGTCGAGGGACTTGCCGTCGGGGTCGGTCAGTTGCCAGTCCAGGTAGCGCTTGCCCGGGTAGACCGCGCACGCGTCGCCACATCCCATGGATACCACGACATCTGCCGCGGCGACGACGTCGTCGGTCAGTGGCTTGGGGAATTCGCTGCCCAGGTCGATTCCCTGTTCCTCCATCGCCTGCACCACGATCGGGTTGATTTCGTAGGTGGGGGCCGAGCCTGCAGATCGGACGTGGACCAGTCCCCGTGCGTGGTGCTCGAGCAGGGCTGCGGCCATCTGTGAGCGTCCGGCATTGTGGACGCAGATGAACAGCACCTCGGGCACGAGTTTGGGTGCGTCACCCTGTGATTGGGCGAGTGCAGTGAGGCGATCCGCGGCGAACTTGCCTGCCAGGGTGGTCAGGTGGGTATGAATCTTCGAGGTTCGACGCAGTGCGGTGTAGGACTCGAAGACGTAGCGCTCGACGGTCTGGGTGGAGAAGATGCCCTCGTATTCCGCTGCCAGTCTCTCGGCGGTGCGCGAGAGAAGGGCCTGGGGCATCAGTAGTTCGGGCTGAGCGCGGTGGCTGGAGGGAGAAGTGTTGTCGGACATCAGGACTCCTTTGTCGCTGTGGTCACGGGTGGTGCGGGGGAGAAGCGCTTGCGCAGTGCGAGTGAGACATAGACGAGGCCGACCAGTACCGGCACCTCGATGAGTGGTCCGACGACTCCGGCGAGTGCTTGCCCGGATGTCGCGCCGTACGTCGCGATGGCGACGGCGATCGCCAACTCGAAGTTGTTGCCTGCTGCGGTGAACGCGAGGGTGGTCGTGCGTTCGTAGCCCAGACCCATCGCAGCACCCAGGGCGTAACCGCCGCCCCACATCACCGCGAAGTACACCAGTAGTGGCAGTGCGATGCGAACCACGTCGAATGGCTGTGACGTGATCTGATCACCCTGCAGCGCAAAGAGAATGACGATGGTGAAGAGCAGACCGTAGAGCGCCCACGGGGCGATCCTGGGGATGAACTTCTCCTCGTACCATTCCCGGCCCTTGGCGCGCTCGCCGAAGAAGCGAGACGCGAATCCGGCTATCAGAGGGATACCGAGGAAGATGAGGACCGACTTGGCGATCTGCCATGGCGACGCCTCGATGGTGGTCTGGTCGAGTCCGAGCCATCCCGGCAGAACCGAGAGGTAGAACCATCCGAGGATCGCGAACATGAACACCTGGAACACCGAGTTGATCGCCACCAGGACCGCGGCGGCTTCTCGGTCCCCGCAAGCGAGGTCGTTCCAGATGATGACCATCGCGATGCATCGGGCCAGCCCGACGATGATCAGGCCAGTTCGGTATTCGGGGAGGTCCGGCAGGAAAAGCCATGCGAGAGCGAACATCAGGGCCGGGCCGAGGACCCAGTTGAGCACCAGCGAGCCGATCAGCAGACGCTTGTCTCCGGTGACGGTGTCGAGGCGGTCGTAACGAACCTTGGCCAGCACCGGGTACATCATGACGAGCAGCCCGATGGCGATGGGGAGCGAGACGCCGTCGATGGAGATGGTGGACAGCGCCTCGTCCATTCCGGGGATCATGCGTCCCAGGAGTAGACCCACGACCATCGCCACGCCGATCCACACGGGCAGGAACCGGTCGAGAGTGGAGAGCTTGCCGACTACGGCAGTATCGGTCGTCGTACTCATGCCATGACCTCCGTGGACTCTGCAGCGTTCAGCACTGCGGAAAGTTGCTGCAGGGCAGCGGGAATCACCGAGTAATACACCCAGGTTCCGCGCCGTTCACAGTCGAGCAGTCCCGCCTCGCGGAGCACCTTGAGGTGGTGGGAGATGGTGGGTTGAGAGAGGTCGAATGCGGGGGAGATATCGCAGACGCAGGCTTCGCCGCCTGCGTGGCTGGCGACGAGGCTGAGCAATCGCAGTCGGACGGGATCTCCCAGTGCTTTGAACATGCGGGCCAGATCTCCGGCCCAGTCCACGGTGAGGGGCTCGCGGGTCAGCGGCGAGCAGCACTCGCCGTCGACGGGCGGCCGGTCTTGATTCGACATGCGTCTATATTGACGCCTACCGAATCAGGCGTCAAGTGAACAGTTGTCGAACCCGAAGAAAGCGGTACGCGACACCGAGCACGACCACGACGGTTCCGACGGTGATGGCCGTCACCGGCAGCGTGGCGATCAGCACCACGCACCCGATGCTGCCGAGGATCTGAAGGGCCCGTGGGTAGCGGCGGTGTTCGGCATCCTGGGTGTACGCGCTGAGGTTGGCCACCAGGTAGTACAGCAACACCCCGAACGACGAGAAGCCGATGGCGTCACGCAGGTCGACCATCATGACCAGCACGACGACGATCACTGCGAGGGTGATCTCGGCGCGATGCGGAACCGAGTAGCGGGGGTGGACCGCGGCCAGGTACGCCGGCAGGTCGTCGTGGCGGGCCATCGCCAGCGATGTGCGGCCGATGCCCGCGATCAGCGCGAGCAACGCCCCCAGCGCAGCCAGGCCGGCACCGACTCGCATCACCGGCGACGCCCACGAATGTCCCGATGCAACGACGAGATCGACCAATGGGGCAGACGACGAGGCCAGGAGTTCGGGGCCGAGAACCGACAGCAGTGTCAACGCAACCACCGCATAGACCACGAGCGCGATACCGAGGGCGGACACGATGGCACGCGGAATGGTCCGTTCCGGCCGGGTGACTTCCTCACCGAGCGTGGCGATGCGCGCGTAGCCCGCGAAAGCGAAGAACAGCAACCCCGCCGACTGCAGAATGCCGTACCACCCGTGGTCGGTGACGGGCCCGAAGTTGTCGACACCCGGACCCCTGGAGCCGGTGAGCCCGAGAACGACCCCGACGAGAAGTACGGCGAGTACCGCGGTGACCAGAACTTTGGTCAGCGACGCAGTGCGAGTGATGCCGAAGTAGTTCACCGTTGTCAGTAGCGCAACAGCGAGCACGGCAACGAGTTCGGTGTATCCCGCGGGTGCGACGTAGGCCGCGAAAACCAATGCCATGGCCGCCGAACTCGCAGTCTTGCCGATGACGAACGTCCACCCGGCCAGAAAACCCGGCCACGCACCGAGCCGCTCACGGCCGTAGACGTATGTGCCGCCCGACGTCGGATACTGAGCGGCCAGCTGGGCCGAGGACGTCGCGTTGCAGAACGCCACGACCGCAGCAATGGCAAGACCGATGAGAAGGCCGGCACCTGCGACGGCGGACGCGGGGGCGAACGACGCGAACACCCCTGCTCCGACCATCGAGCCGACACCGATGACGACGGCGTCGAGAAGACCGAGTCGACGGGCCAGCGGCTGTGTCATGCCTGAAGCCGGTTCTCGTTCACGGCGACAACTGTAGAGGTGCTTCGGCTTCGGCGTACTTCCGATGCAGTGTCGCGGGCAGATACGTGTAAGGCCCGCCTGACGGGGCGGGCCTTACACGGTGTGTGTTGCTGTCAGCGCGTAGCCAACGGCTGCTGCCTACTTCTCGTTCTGGTACACGTCCGGAATGCCGTCGTGGTTGTCGTCGCGTGTTTCTTCGATGTGGATGGCGCGGTAGGCCTTGTTGCGGCTGCGCAGGATGAGGGCGGCCAGCGATGCGGCGATGACCGAACCGGCGAGCACGCCTACCTTCACGTGGTCGTCGCGCTGGGTTCCCTCGCCGAAGGCCAGGTCACCGATCAGCAGCGACACCGTGAATCCGATACCCGCGAGCATCGAGACACCGAGCACATCGAGCCATTTGAGTCCGGCGTCGAGTGTGGCCCGGGTGAAGCGAGAGACGAGGTAGGTGGTGCCGAAGATGCCGATGGCCTTGCCGATCACGAGGCCGGCGATGATGCCGATGGCGATCGGATCGGTCAGCGCGCTGGCCAGGCCGGAGAATCCGCCGACGGTCACGCCTGCTGCGCAGAATGCGAAGATCGGCACTGCGATGCCCGCGGAGATGGGCCGAATCTTGTGCTCGAAGTGTTCGGCGAGGCCGGGTCCTGCGTCCGGACCGCCGGCAGCCTTGCTGCGCAGGACCGGGACGGCGAAGCCGAGCAGAACGCCTGCGACCGTGGCGTGGACGCCGGACTCGTGCATCAGAACCCACGTCACCACAGCCAACGGGATGAGGATCCACCACGACCGGACGCGCATCTGCACGGCAACGGCGAACAGCGCGAGCGGAATGAGCGTCAAGCCGAGGGCGACGAAGTTGATGTCGTCGGTGTAGAAGATGGCGATGACGCTGACGGCCAGAAGGTCGTCGACGACGGCCAGCGTCAGCAGGAAGGTTCGCAGCGCAGTGGGCAGATGGGTGCTGATCACGGCGAGAACGGCGACGGCGAACGCGATGTCGGTTGCCGTCGGGATTGCCCAGCCGAGCAGTGCACCGTCACCGGTGCCGAGGTTGATCAGCACGAAAATGATTGCTGGAACGGCCATTCCGCCGATCGCGGCGGCGACTGGAAGGGCCGCGCGTGCCGGTTCGCGAAGATCTCCTGCGACGAATTCTCGCTTCAGTTCGAGTCCGACGACGAAGAAGAAGATGGCCAGCAGTCCGTCGGCGGCCCACGTCGACAGGGTGAGGTCGAGGTGTAGCGCCGAGGGCCCGACGCGGGTGCTCATCAACGAGTCGTAGGCAGCGGACCAGGGTGAGTTGGCCCATATCAAGGCGACAAGGGTGGCGACGAGGAGCAATGCGCCGCCGACCGTCTCCTTGCGCAGAATTTGCGCAACCCGGTCTGCCTCGGACCACGAGCCGCGAGAGAACAACGGCAATCGCGTTTTGGAGCTGGATGAATCTGTCACGGAGACAACGCCTTTCGGTAGCTTCGTCGAGTTGCGAACCGACCGAACTTCACACGGTGGGCACGCAGCACAAAGTTGTTGCCGACCAGACTTCCCGGCGCACCGTGAATCATTCTATCGCGAACGGGTCTCCATCACCGAACGCTGGGCACGAACTTGGCCAGTGCGCGCCAGCCGAGCAGCAGAACTGCGGTGGACAATGTGGCGACGACGATGAACGATCCGGCAGTTCCCTGCCCGGTCAGCGCCCGCAGCACCATGCCCGCGACAACCGTCATCACCCACACCACGATTCCCGTCGGGACGATGAGGAACGCGTCGAACTTGTTGCGGTACAGAGCGAACGCGACGACCCAGCCGATGGCGGCACCGACGACGAACGGCCAGGCGGTGTGGAACAGGCCGGACAACGCGGTTGCCTCCGCGTGACTGCGGCGACCGATCGCGGCGAACAACACGACCATGAGCACATCGATGACGGCAGCAACTACTGGGGAACGAAACTTCACGCGCACCACTGTAGACACCGACCGTGAACCACCGCGCCCCCATCGCCCCGCCGGTTGGATCCCGTCGCTACCGAGTCGTGTCGGTGGCAGGAATCAGGAGGACCGGGCGGTGGGAGTGGTGGCACGGCTCGTGGGCCGCCGGTCGAAGCCGACCACCAGGTGACACTGCGGAGGTACCGTGCCGGTCGGGCCGTCCATCCGCTCGGCCGTGGAAGTGTCGTCGTTCATTGTCATTGCAACCTCTCAGAGTGACGCCAGTGCGAGACCGGCAGCGCCGGCGGTGACGGTCATCAGCAAGGTGCCGGCACCGTTGACGACGCCGAGTAGGTATTCCCGGCGTTGTAACAGCCGCACCGTCTCCATGCTGGCGGTGCTGAAAGTGGTGTATCCGCCGCAGAACCCAACGCCCATTATCTGCTGGAGCTCCTGGGACGGACCGTGGAAAAGGACCAGCCCGGTGACGAATCCGAGTATCAGCGATCCGGTGACATTGATGATCGCTGTCGCCCAAGGGAATTCCGATTTCCGCCACTGCCGTATCACTCCGTCGAGCACGAATCGGGCGATCGCTCCGGCACTGCCGGCGCAGGCGATCCACAGTGTTGTCATCGAGTTGCCTCCGAGGGCTGGGACCGCAGTCGCGCGGCAAGCGCGATTCCCGCAGCCGTGGCTACCAGGCCTGCCAGCACGGTGCCTGCGGCATAGCTCACGGCCGGCCACCACTGATGTCCGCGCAGAAGCAGATCCGTGTCGGCAGCGAGAGCGCTGTAGGTGGTGAACGACCCGAGCATCCCGGTGCCCACCAGCAGGCGAACCTGTTGTCGCCAGTGCGTGTCGGGGCCGAGGCGGGACAATCCCTCGAGGAGAACACCCAGCAGAAACGCCCCGACGATGTTGATGGCGAAGGTCGTCAGCGGCCAGCCACCCGAGGCATGCGGAAACAAGAGCCCGAGCTGGGATCGGCACGTTGTTCCGACGAGGCCCCCGATTCCGACCGCGACAATTGGAGTAGGCCGTACATGCAGTGGGCGTGAGTTCCGAGGAGCGCAATCGGGATCGATCGGCAGAGCGGGATAGGGATCGCGGCGTCCGTACACAGGCGTGCTCCTTCCACTGAGGGAAAGGAGCCATCAGCCCCGAAGTTGGGGCGGTTTGGACAACCCTAGGGCCGTCCAGGCGGAGATCCATCGCCGCTGTCGACCATAGCAGGTGTGTTCGGGCCGAACGCAGCCGAACGGCCCGCACCGGCGAATGCGGTACGGGCCGTTCTGTGTTCGCCTTCGGACTGGGATCAATGTGAGTTTCAGTCGCTTGGACTGCAACAAAGTCGCATTGATCCGAAGGGGGTGAAGCGGGGCGGGATTATGCCTGCAGGCCGGCTTCGATTTCGAGGTTCAGCGTGATCTTGTCGCCGACGACTGCGCCGCCGCCTTCGAGGGGCATGTCGATGCTGATGCCGAAGTCCTTGCGGTTGATGACGGTGCTGGCCTCGAAGCCGGCGACCGGTCCGTTGCCCATGCCGGCGTTGACGCCGTTGAACTCGAGCTTCAGGTCGATGGAGTTGGTGACGCCGTGGAGGGTGAAGTCACCGGTGACGATGAAGTCTCCGCCGTCGGCCTTGACCGAGGTGGACTTGAACGTCGCGGTGGGGAACTTCTCGACCTCGAAGAAGTCAGCGGTCTTGAGGTGGCCGTCGCGCTGCGCGTTGTCGGTGGTGATGGAGGCGACGTCGATCTCGGCGTCCACGGACGGGGTGCCATCGGCGTCGACGGTGATGGTGCCGGTGAAGGTCTGGAAGCGGCCACGGACCTTGCTGACGACCAGGTGGCGGACGGTGAATCCGACGGTGGAGTGGGCTGCGTCGATGGCCCAGGTGCCTGCGGTGAGCTCGGGAAGTGCGATGGCGGTGGTCATGAGGACTCCTTGGTGGGTTGAAGGTTCAAACTCATAGTACACAAGCGGACCGGGGTCCGTATATATTCCGGATGAACAAAAAGTGACGGACGCCATACCGCGGAAGGGGTGGCTACGCGGTTTCCGGGTCGCCTTTGGCGTCGCGGATCTCCTCGTTGCGCCGCAGCTCGGCGGTCTCCTGCTGCTCGAGCGCTGCGGTCTCCTGCTGTTCCAGCTCGATGTCGAATTCGAGATCGGCGTGCTGGTGTTTGCGGAACAGCACGAGGAACACGATCCACCCGACGATGGCGACGAGGATGAAACTGACGCCGCGGTACACCAGGGCCGACGCGACGGCCTGCGATGCGCTGATCGAGGCAGCGCTGGTGAGAAACGCGATGAGGGTCGCGTCGACGACCACCAGGCCACCTGGTGCGAGGGGAACGGATCCGACGGCCTTGCCCGCAGCGAAGGCGATGAGCAATCCGGACAGTCGCGGATCCGCGCCGACGGCGAAGCACGCGAACGCCAGGCAGGCGACGTCCGCGAGTCGATGCACGGCGGACCACGACAGAGTGAGCGCGCCGTCGCGTTTGCCGAGCTGAACGGATTGGATCTGGCCGATGATCTTGTCGATCCCCTCGGCACCCGCGTCGAGCTCGTGATTGCGGAACGCGTTGTATCTGTGCAATCCCCAGCGCGCGATGCTCTTGATCGACTCGGGGTGATTGGAGATGTAGCGAACGGCGGCGACGATGGCGATGACACCTGCGATCGGGAGCACCACGGTGAACGTGTTGAACGAGCTGCCGACCACCAGTCCGCCTGCCAGGCCGAGCACGGCCAGTCCTGCCGCGGCGATCACGCCCGAGATGGCCAGCTGCCACGACGCGACGACCGGGCTCGCTCCCCAGCGGCGTGTCTCGCGATACGTGAACGCCGTGGAGAACACCTGACCTGCGGGGAGGGTGAGCGCCATGGCGGTGCTGCCGTAGATGACGGCGACGGACTTGCGCTGGCGTACTTTCACTCCACCTGCGTCGAGCAACTGCTTCTGCACCCTGCCGAAAGCGCTCAGCGACACCGCTTGCGCGAAGACACAGGCCGCAAGCCAACCCCAATGGATTTCGCGGACCGCGGCCCAGGATTCGTGCAGCCGCGGCCACAGGTAGACGGCCTCACCCACCAGCAGTGCCACCAAGGCGATGCCGGCGATCCACTTGACCCACCGGAGTCGGTTTCGCGGACGCCGCACAGTGGGTCCGCGGGTGGAGCTGGGGTCGGGCACCCTGTCAGACTAACCGTCGCTCGAGGAGGAATCGGGATACTCCACCGGCCAGGCCAGATGGGTCGCACGTCGTCGACCACGCAGTTGCACCTGGTCTCCCAGCTCCCACTGTTCCTGTTCCTCGTCGTCGGCGAAGTACAGGGCCGAGGTCGACGCCAGGACGCGTCCGGGACGCAGTTTCGCCAGCTCGGTCAGTCGCGACGCCTCGTTGACCGGGTCTCCGATGACCGTGTACTCGAAGCGCTCCGACGCACCGATGTTGCCGGCGACAGCCAGCCCCGCGGACACACCGATGCCGATGTCGAGCCCGGTGATCTCGTCCAGCGCGAAACGCAGTTCACGGGCAGCAGCGAGCGCGGCGGTCGGTGCGTCGGGACGATCCAGTGGGGCCCCGAAGATCGCGAGGGCCGCGTCGCCCATGAATTTGTTGACGAACCCGTGATGACGCCCGACGACGTCGACGACCACCCGGAAGAACTCGTTGAGCAACACCACGACCTCACTCGGTGGGCGCTCGGAGGCGGTGGCGGTCGATCCGACCATGTCGACGAACAGCACTGCGACGAATCGTGTCTCGCCGCCGAGCTCGGTTCCGAACTGCAATGCCCGACGCGCCACGTCCTCACCGACGTGTTGGCCGAACAGCTCTCGCAGGACGCGTCGCTCGGCCGATTCCTCCATCATTCGGTTGAAGCCCACCTGCAGGCGGCCGATCTCGGAGCCGTCGAACACATCGACCTCGACGTCGGTCTCGCCGCGCTGAACACGCTCGATGGCGCTGTGCAGCTGGCTGATCGGGTCGGAGATCTGGCTCGCGGTGAGCATCGAGAGCACGAACGCCTGCACGATGGCCAGCACGCTGAGCAGGATGATGGCCACGGCGAGCGCGTTGGGAGAGAACACCAGATCGGTGGTCAGCTGCGTCGCGCACAGCAGGATGATGCCGATGACGGGCATCAAGGTGCCCAGACCCCACGTCATGGCCATGCGGGTACCGACGCCGGGCGTCATCGTGCGGTCGAATCGACCCTCGCTCAACGCCAGTGCCGCGACCGGTCGCAGGATTCGCTCGCCGAGCATGTACGTGAATCCGAACGTCACGGTGGCCGCCATGCCGACGGTGACGATGACGGCGATGGACAGCGACGGCATCTCCGCAATGGTCAGCAGCACGAAGATGATGCCGCCGATGATCCACAGGATGAGGTGCACGATCGCCTGACGCAACGGCGCGTGCAGCGTCGTCATCTGTTCCTTGCGGGTGGGTGGGCCACCGCGGAGCTGCCACCTGATCACCGAGCGCAGGAGGAAGTACGCGTAGATCAGGCTGACGACCAGGGCCACCAGTAGATAAGCCCCGAAGATGTACACGTTGCGGACGCGGTCGGCGACGATCGATTCCGATTCGGGGATGGGCAGGCCGTATCGCACGAAGGCGAACACGAGGACCGCACCGAAGACATTGGCGATGAGCATCGAGAGCATATAGAGCGGCCAGCGACTCTTCAGGGTGAGCGAGACCGCTCGGAAAGATGCCAGCACGGGTTAAATTTAGCGGGTGAGCACCGACGAGTTGCGGGCGCAAGGTGCGGGGGCGTCCCCGGGCCCCACTTCGGCTGCGGATTCGGTGCATCCGCTGGTGCGGGTCGGGGCGGAATGGACGTGGCGACTGCTTGTCCTGTTTGCCGGATTCATCACTTTTGCCTACGTTGTGGCCAAGCTCAGCACCGTCGTGATTCCGTTGGGCCTCGCGCTGCTGGCGTCGGCGATGCTCGTGCCGGTCGTCGATTGGATGCACCGGCGCGGAGTGCCGCGGGCCGTCGCGGTGATCGTCGTGATCATCGCCAGTATCGGCGTCGTCGCCGGGATCATGACCTTCATCGTCGAGCAGTTCATCGAAGGTCTGCCGCAGGTGGGTGATCAATTCACCCAATCCATCAACAGCGTCGAGGAATGGCTCAGCAACGGGCCGCTGCACATCAGCGAGGATCAGATCAGGCAGGCCACGGACAGCCTCGTCAAGGTCATCCAGGACAACCAGGAAGCGGTCACCAGTGGAGCGCTGACCACCGCCACGGTGATCGGTGAAATCCTCACCGGCGCGGCACTCACCCTGTTCATCCTCATCTTCTTCCTGTACGGCGGTGATCAGGTTTGGCAGTTCGTGACCCGGCTGGCACCGACATCGGCCCGCAGAAGAATCCGCACCGCGGGCATCCAGGGCTTCGGGTCCCTGGTGGGATACGTCCGGGCGACGGTTGCCGTCGCGGCCGCCGATGCCATCGGCATCGGAGCCGGGCTGGCCATTCTCGGTGTGCCACTGGCACTTCCACTGGCCTCGTTGGTGTTCATCGGAGCGTTCATCCCGATCATCGGTGCGGTGCTGACCGGATTCGTCGCGGTGTTCATCGCACTGGTCACCAAGGGCCTGATCACCGCGGTGATCACCCTCGGCATCGTGGTGGCCGTCATGCAGCTCGAAGGCCATGTGCTGCAACCACTCCTGCTGGGCCGCGCCGTGCGATTGCACCCGTTGGCGGTGGTCCTGTCCATCACCGTCGGCATTCTGCTCGCGGGCATCGTCGGAGGCCTGCTGGCGGTGCCGATCGTCGCCGTCCTCAACACCGCCGTGCGGTCGCTGCTCGCCGACGACCCGGACGAGGTCTACGAGGAACTCGAGGTGCCCGACCCGCTGTATTCCGCCGAGCCGAGCAATCCGGACACTCCACCCGGGAGTGACGAGCCGGATCGACTTGCCAGGGGAGAGCTGACAATTCCGAAATCTGACAACGATGCGGACGGCTGACCGGGTAGGCACCACGCTGTCCTCCTCCGATCCCGACACCCCGCTCTGGCGGGCCTCGCAGGCCTTTCGTCTGATCACGCTCGTCTACGCGGTCAGTTATCAGGCTGCGACCGTGGACAACTACACCAACCCGCGGCTGAGCTGGTTCCTCGTCGCCCTGATGGCCGTGTGGTCAGGAGCATCGGCGCTGATGCTCGCGCGCGCGTCACTTCCGCGCTGGCAGGTGGTCCTCGCCGATCAGGTCATCGTGATCGCGCTGATGGCATCGACGAGATTGGTCGCCGACTACGACTGGTACAGCACCCGCCAGACTCTGCCGACCACACTGTGGGCCACCAACGCCGTCATCTCCGCTGCAATCCTGTTGGGCCCCAAGGGCGGAATCGCATCCGGGGTGGCGATGTCGGTGGTCAGCGCACTCGTCCGCGACCGCTTCGACTCCGACCTCTGGTCCGACGCCACCGCGCCGGTGCTGCTCTCGGCCGGACTGGCACTGGGATTGGCGTCGAACACCGCCCGGCGCGCCCACGAAGAATTGCGTCGTGCAGCACGATCGGCCGCGATCACCGAAGAGCGAGAACGGCTGGCCCGGCAGGTGCACGACGGAGTGCTGCAGGTACTGGCACTGGTGCGACGGCGAGGCCTCGAAATTGGCGGGCCGGCAGCCGAACTCGCCGAGCTGGCCGGCGAGCAGGAAGTCGCTCTGCGCGTGCTGATCTCGGAACAGGCGGCTCCGCGCGGCGATCACACCGGCTCGATCGTCGATGTCAGGGCACTGCTGCGAACGCAGGCGGGCACCTCGATCTCCGTCTCGACGCCTGCCGACCCGGTGCTGGTCGAATCCGACGTCGCCGAGGAACTCGCCGCTGTCGTGGCAACCGCACTGTCCAACGTCGAGCTCCACGCGGGAACCGATGCGAAGGCCTACGTGTTGCTCGAGGACGTCGACGGGGAACTGATCGTCAGTATCCGCGACGACGGCCGCGGAATCCCTGCCGGACGGCTCGCCGCCGCCGAAGCCGAAGGGCGGATGGGCGTCTCGAAATCGATACTCGGCCGCGTCGAATCTCTCGGCGGTACTGCGATACTCGACACCGAGGAGGGTGAGGGCACCGAATGGGAGATCCGCATTCCGCGAGCGAAGGGACCGGGATGACAGAGGAAACGAATGCCGACATCGCGGTGATGGTCGTCGACGATCACCCGATGTGGCGGGACGGCGTCGCCCGAGATCTCGACGCCGCCGGATTCAGGGTCGTCGCCACCGCGGACGGCGTCGCCGCCGCCGGACGCCGCGCCCGAGCAACCACTCCCGACGTCGTGCTGATGGACATGCATCTGCCCGACGGCAACGGAGCCGACGCCACCGTCGCTGTTCTCGAGGCATCGCCGCAGACGAAGATTCTCGTGCTCTCGGCGTCCGCGGAGCGCAACGACGTGCTCGACGCGATCAAGGCCGGCGCGACCGGTTACCTGGTCAAGAGCGCATCGGCCGAGGAACTGTTCGACGCGGTCCGCGCCACCTCGGCCGGGCAGGCGGTGTTCACACCCGGCCTCGCAGGCCTGGTACTCGGGGAGTTCCGGCGGATGTCGGCGTCGCCCGAGCCGGAATCCGACACTCGTCCGACGCTCACCGACCGGGAAACCGAAGTGCTACGACTGGTCGCAAAGGGCTTGAGCGCCAAGCAGATAGCCACCCGACTGACGCTCAGTCATCGCACCGTCGAGAATCACGTCCAGGCGACCCTGCGAAAACTGCAGCTGGCCAACCGCGTCGAACTGACCCGATACGTCATCGAAAAAGGGCTGTGAGGGTTTGTCTTGGGTGCCGAGGGGCACTCTGCATCCCATGACCGACAACGACAATGCAGTGGACACCACCGTCGACCCGGCGAAGCACTCGAAGGGGGTCGACGCCGATCTCGATCAGACCGGCGAGGAGCGCGACGAGGCGATCGACGAGTTCGACGGCCATCTGGACGGATCGGGCGAGGAATCCTCGCTACCGACGCCCGAGCCGACCGACGTGGCCGATCAGTCCGACGAGAAGACCGTCACGCGGTCCGAGTAGGGCTACGGACTGCACAGCCTGCCGAGCGCGAACTTGGCGACCGGCACGTACGGCAGCACCAGCGGCAGTGGGCCGTCGATCGTCAACCACGCCCTGGTTCCGTTGGGTCGTGCGACGACGCCGTGGGTCAGGTCGACTCCGATGGCCTGATTCTGGAACCACGCCGACCATGCCCACGTCCAGGATCGCTCGTCGACCGAATGCACCCGGAAGTCGATCGGCACGCCCAACGGCCCCAGCACTCGTCCGGTGGTGTCGGCGTCCAGGCGCTCACCGCGGTACTCGACTCCTATGATCTGCGGAGCCCAGGTCTTCCAGGACGTCGGTTCCATGTAGCGCTCCCAGACCTCGGGGGCGGGGGCGTTGCCGGTGGATTGCAGTGTCACTCGCATCTGTCTCACCTACCCGTTGGTAGCGATCCCCACACAGAATTCCGCGAAGGTTCGGCCACCATCCATCGCCGCGCCGTCGGGCGGACTTCCGGCTGGGCAGACTGATCGAGTGCGCATCGTCCAACTCGCCAACTTCTACGGACCACGGTCCGGGGGATTGCGGACGGCCGTCGACCAGCTCGGATCGGGGTACGTCGCAGGGGGTCACGAGGTGACGCTGATCGTGCCGGGAGATCGATCGAGCGAGACGCTCCTGCCGTCGGGAGTGGTGCGGATCGAGGTGCCGGCACCGCGGATCCCGCTCACCGGTGGATATCGGGTGGCCGACCCGCGCCGGGTGTCCTCGGTGGCGGCCGCACTGCGGCCCGACGTGATCGAGGTGTCGGACCGACTGACGCTGCGCGGCATGGGTGCCTGGGCCGCGCGCCGAGACGTACGCAGCGTGATGATCTCCCACGAACGCCTCGACCGGCTGCTCGCTCAGACGATGCCTATGCGCTGCGCCCGCCCCGTCGCGGACCTGGCCAACCGGCGCACCGCCGACTCGTACGACGCCGTCGTGTGCACCACGGAGTTCGCCCAACAGGAGTTCGACCGTATCGGCGTTCGCAACGTGCACCGAGTGCCGCTCGGCGTGGATCTCGACCTCTTCCATCCGCGTCGCCGGCAGCCGGGCGAACGATCCGCCTGGCTGGGCAACGCCGATCGGCTGCTCGTGCACTGCGGCCGACTGTCGGTGGAGAAGCACGTCGAGAGAAGTATCGATTCGCTTGCTGCGCTGTGCGATTCGGGAATGCGGGCGCGGCTGATCATCGCCGGCGACGGCCCCCGCCGAGCCGGCCTCGAACGACGAGCCCGCGGTCTACCCGTCGACTTCCTGGGTTTCGTCGACGGCAGAGCGGCCGTCGCAGCCCTGCTGGCCTCGGCGGACATCGCTCTCGCGCCTGGACCGCACGAGACATTCGGGCTCGCTGCGTTGGAATCGCTCGCTGCGGGCACCCCCGTCGTCGTCTCCGAGACCTCGGCGCTGGCGCAGATCGTCACCCCGCACTGCGGCGGATCCTCCGAGAACACCGCAGACGGATTCGCCGCCGAGATACAACGAGTACTCGAACTACCGGTCGACGGCCGCCGCATCGCCGCCCGGTTGCGCGCCGAACAGTTCGGATGGCCCGCGTCGGTGTCCGGAATGCTCTCCGTACTGGGCGGTCGCGCAGCCTGAGATCTTCGCTACCCTGAGCACATGGAGGCAAGGGATCTGCGAGTGTCCGATGCCGAACGCGAACACGTCGGAGAGCTGTTGCAGCGCGCCGTGGGCCAGGGCATGTTGTCGCTCGGCGAGTTCACCGAGCGAATGGACACCGCATTGGCGTCGAAGACCCGCGGTGAGCTGAACTCGGTTCTCGCCGACCTGCCCGGGATGCAGATCGCCGAGGAACATCGCCCGGCACCGAAACCCTTCGCCGCGCCCACCCCGCAACCGGCCCCGCGCCGCGTCGTCCAGGAGCATTGGGGGCACGGCAGCGGCGCGTCGGACACACTGCGCGGCACCATGTCCACCATCACCCGCAAGGGACCGTGGAACGTGCCGCCGAGCCTGCGCGTCTCCACCCGCATGTCCACGGTGACACTCGACTTCACCCAGGCTGTCATGTCGACGCAGGTGGTCGAGATCTACGTCGACGACTACTGCAGCACCGTGACACTGATCGTGCCGACCGAGGCGACCGTCGATCTCAACCGCGTCGAGACGGTGGCGGGTAGCGCCACCAACAAGGTCCGCACCGGGCCGCCGTACGGGCCGCTTCATCTCGTGGTCTCGGGCAAGGTCCGCTTGGGCTCGGTGACCGCCAAGCATCCCTTCGGTAGCTCGATCCGTCGCATGTTCGGCTAGCGAGGCGCTTCTACTCGAGGGATCCGAGTAGCACTACTCACGCTTTTCGGCGGCAATGCTCGCAGGATCTAACCCATGACTTCTTCCCAGAACTCCGGGCTGGATCCGCAACTCGTCGCGCGACTGTCCAGCCGCTTCGATTCCCTGGGCGACCACATGCGCCAGGTGGCCGTCGATCTGCAGACCCTGCAGTCACAGCTCGATCCCGCGGCGGCTCCCGCTCCCACGCGGCAGGCTTCGGTGCCGGCAGCTCCCGCCGTACCGCCGCCGGTAGCGCCACCCCACATGCCCCCGCAGCCCTACGGCCAGCCGTTCGGCCACACTGTTCGTCAGCAGATGGTTCGGCCGCAGCCCGCCATGAATTACCCCGCACCACCCAGGGGGCCGGTCGTCGCGCCTCGACCGCCGGCTCCGCCGCGCGAACCGTGGTGGCAGCGCGACGGTGTCATCAGCCGTCTGCTGGCTGTCGCCGGCGCAGGCGTCACCCTCGTCGGTGTGGTGATGCTGCTCGTTCTCGCCGCACAGGCCGGGTGGTTCGGCCCTCCGCTGCGGGTCGCCGCGGGCGCAGTGTTCTCCCTCGCGTTGATCGGCGGCGGCGTCCGAGTGTTCGGCCGGTCGGGCGGGCGCATCGGCGGTATCGCCCTCGCCGCCACCGGCATCGCGGGCCTGTACCTCGATGTACTCGCGACGTCCGTCGTGTACGGCTGGCTCGATCCTGTGATCGGCCTGATCACCGCATTCGGAATTGCCGCAGCCGGAACGGCACTCGCAGTGCAGTGGAAGTCGCAGCCGATGGCAGTGCTGATTCTCGCCGGCGTCGCAATGTGCGGACCGGTGCTGACCGACGGCCTCACCCTGACCTTGGTCGCGTTCCTCATCGCCACCTACGTCGCCAGTTTCCCGGCCCAGATCGGTCGGAATTGGCAGCTCCTGCAGGTCGTTCGGACCGTACCCCTCGTCGGCGCGGTACTGGCTGCCATCGCGAGTGCTGACCTGTCCGGATCCACCGGCGGCCTCTGGCTACTCCTGGTCGTCGTGTCGGTGGCCGTCTTCGGCATCGGCACGTCACTGGAGTTGTTGCGCCGCAACGTCTCCGATGTGGTCGCCACCGTGATGATCGCTCTCACGTCCCTGCCGGTGCTGGTCTCCGCGGACGTCTTCGACCGCGCCGCGACCGTCAGCGTCCAACTGGTTCTCGCTGCTGCAGCTGCGGCCATCGTGATTCTGGTGAGCTGGCTGCCGGGGCACGCTCGTATCACCGTCGCGGTGATCGGAGCGCTGGCGATGCTGCAGGCCGCAGTCGAGTCGACGACCCTCGAGATTCGACCTGTCGTGATCTTCGCCGTCGCCCTGACTCTGATCGCGGTGGCTCACAGCACCCGCTCGACACTCGCATACTCGATCGGCAGCGGATTCGGCGTGATCGGCGCACTGATGTTCGTCTCGGTCAGCCCTCCACGGGCGCTGCTGGACTCCGATCACGCAGTGGGCAGCGTCGGTATCGCCCTCGGCGGAATCCTGCTCGCTGCAACGGCATTCGCCTTCGCCTACGTGCTCGCCGAATTGAAACTGGTCGACGACGGACTGCAGACCCTCGGCATCGTCTCCGGCGTACTCGCGCTGTACGGCCTGACGGCGGCCACGGTGACCCTCGGCATCGGAATCGGCGGCGAAACAACGGGATTCACCGCAGGCCACACCGCGGCAACCATCGAGTGGATGATCGCAGCCTTCGCGCTACTGGCCTTCGGGCTGCGCAGCGTCACCCACGCTCACCTGGCCCTGCTGGCCGGACTGTCCCTGACCGCTGCGGCCATCGCGAAACTGTTCCTGTTCGACCTCGTTGCCCTGGACGGACTCTTCCGGGTCATCGCCTTCATCGCAGTGGGACTACTGCTACTGATCGCCGGTACCCGATACGCCAAGGTGTTCGCGGACCGAGAGAGTGCGGCGGTTTCCTCCTGATCCCCCCGCTGCGTGAATGGACCACTGCATACGTCTCGGCGGTGCAGTGGTTCATTGACGCGTTGTGGGGGCGGGGAAGCGGGGGGCGGGGGAGCGGGAGTCAGGAGTCCTCGGGAGTCGTTTCACCGAGTCCGAGCTTGCGCTGCATTCGCTTCATGCCTGCCGGTGCCCACCAGCTCGCGTCCCCGAGCAGTTTCATCGTCGCGGGCACCAGGAACATGCGAATGACGGTGGCATCGATGATGAGGGCAGCGATCATGCCGTAGGCGATGTACTTCATCATCACCAGATCGGAGAACGCGAAGGCACCGGTGACGACGATGAGAATCAAGGCCGCGGCGGTGATGATGCGTCCGGTGTGCGAGGTGCCGATGTGGATGGCTTCGCTTGTACTGGAACCGTTCTCCCGTGCTTCGACCATGCGGGAGAGCAGGAAGACTTCGTAGTCGGTTGACAGCCCGAACACGATCGCCGCGATCAGCAGCAGAATCATCGCCATGATGGGCCCGGGGGTGAAGTTCATCCACGCGGCCCCGTGACCGTCGATGAAGATCCAGGTCAGGATGCCCATCGTGGCACCGAGTCCGAGCGTTGTCATGAGCACCGCTTTGATCGGCAGCACCAGGGATCCGAACGTCAGGAACATCAGTACGGTCACGATGAAGACGACGAGCACCGCCATCAGCGGTAGGCGCTCGACCATGGCGTCGATCGAGTCTCGTTCTATCGCAGGCGTTCCCGTCACCTGCACCGATGTTCCGTCGGGGGTGTCGATGCTGCGAAGGAATTCGATGGCGGGTGCTGCGTCGTTGCGATCGATCAGTCCGGCCTTGAAGACGATGATGCCGTCCTTGCTGGCCCCGACGGGCGTGAACTGCTCGATCAGGCCGGGAGCATTGTTCGCCTGGGTGGTGATCGCGGCCAGATTCTGCCCTTGCGCGTTCTCGATGACCAGCTTGATGGGCTCGGTGCGCTGGCCGGGGAAGAGTTCGTCGAACTGTTCCTGCGCCACCCGCGTCGGATTGTCCGGCGGCAGATACGTCTCGTTGATGCCGCCGAATGCGATGTTGCCGATCGGCAGTGTCAGGGCCAGCAGCCCGAGCACGATGGTGACGACCACCTTGATGGGATTGCGCATCACCCAGGTGGTGAGCTTGCCCCACCTGCCGTTCTCGATCTCCTCCGAGGACTTGGTCTTGCGCATGAACGCGAAACCGAGAGCATCGACGCGAGGGCCGAGGATCGACAGGATGGCCGGAAGTACGGTGATCGCGGTGAGCGCTGCGAGAGCGACCGTCGCGATCGAACCCAGTGCCACCGAGCGCAGGAACCCGTGCGGAAACAGCAACAGGCCACCGAGGCAGGCGACGATCATCGTCGCCGAGAACGCGACGGTGCGACCGGCCGTCATGACCGAGCGCCTGACGGCATCGGGCGTCGATCGGCCGTCGCCCAGCTCTTCTCGAAAACGCGACACGATGAACAGCCCGTAGTCGATGGCCAGACCGAGTCCGACCATCGACACCACCGGTGCGACGAAGCTGTTCACCTCGGTGACGTGGGTGAACAGCTTCACGATGCCGTTGGCCCCGACGACGGTCAGCGCACCGACGATGAGTGGTAGCGCGGCGGCGACGATGCCGCCGAAGACGAAGAACAACAGCACCGCGACGGCGGGGATGGCGAGGATCTCCATGCGATGGATGTCGTCGGTCATCGTCGACTGCAACGCGGCAGCCACGGCTTGCTGACCGGTGACCTGGACGTCGACCCCGTCGATGTAGAAGGCGTCCTGGACGGCCTGAAAATTCTCGGTCAGTTCGGTGTCGTCGGCACCGACGATCGCAATGCTGGCGATGGCGTGCTGCTTGTCGGCAGTGCCGAGCGCCGCGAGAACCGGAGCCTCGGCCGTCCGGAAATAGCTGCCGTTGATCTTCGCGATGCGGTCCGGGTGCTCGGCCACCAGCGAGTCGAGGTTCGAGACGATCGCGGCGTCGAACTGCGGGTCGTCGATGGTCGAGCCCTCGGGAGCGGTGTAGAGAACGATCACGTCGCCCTGGGCGTCGCGGCCGAACGTCTCGTCGGCGAGATTGCTGGCGGCAGCCGACTGCGACGTCGGATCGTCGAAACCACTCTGGCTCAGGTGGTCCGTGAGATCCCAGCCGTACGCCGCCAGGATCGACAGCCCGGCCACCATGACACCGAGAACGGTGTATCGGAGGCGGTGGACGAAATTTCCCCATCGAACGAACACGTGTGTGTAGCTCCCCCTGGATGCACGCGACTACCGCCGCCACGTGAGTGAACACTTCGGCTCAGGGAGGTTAGCCGATCACATGAGCGTCAGCGTGAACGGTTGCGCTCGCGTGCGAGCAATTCGCTGACACTGAGCACGTGTCCGTTCTCGCCGCCGCGGTGACGACCGCTGTCGCTGCCCTCGGTGGTCGGTGCGGCCCGGCGGCCCGACGGCTTCTCGGACGGGGATTCGCTCGACGCGGATCCGTTGCTGTGGCCGTTGCTCTCGGACCCGTTGGCGCCGTTGGTGCCGTTGCGTTCGGACCCATGGCGTTCGGACCCGTTGTTGCTGTGGCCGTTGCGTTCGGAACGGCTCTGCGTCGAGCTGTTCTCGTCGTGACCGCTGTGGTTCGAGCCGTTGGCGTTGGAGCCGTTGTGATCGGAGCCGTTCGCGGTGGAACCGTTGCGCGTTGTGCTCGGGGGTGGTGATGCGCTGGGTGCTCGCAGGTCGGCGAGCCAGCTCTCGATGGAACGAGAGTCCGGTTCCTCGGCGCGAGGTGCGCGAGCGGCCCGGGCTCGGCTCGGCGGCGGTGCGGACGGGCTCGGTGCGCGGGGCGGCTGAGCCGTCGGGGGAGCAGCCACCGGGTTGACCGGAGGTGCGGGCCGGACGACGTCTGCTGCCTGGGTCGGTTCCGGTTCGACGGTCGGGCGCGGTGCCACCGGTCGGCTCGGGGCAGGCCTGGGAGCGGGTCGTTCCTGCGGAGCAGCCTCGGCCCGAGGAGGAGTGGGGGTAGGTCGAGCAGCCGGTGCCGGAGGTGTGGCGGGAGCCGCGCGGGTCGGCTCGGGTGGGGTTGCCGGACGCCCCGTCACACTGCGTCGGGATTCTTCCTTCGCGGCGTGGGTCGCTCGAATGGGTCCGCCACCGTGCGGTGCGACCACGGGAATGGGTTCGGTGAGCGGCTCGTTGCGGCGCGGTTGCGGACGCATCGGCGGCGCGACCGTACTCGACGGTGCACCGCCTGCGAGCGCGAGCTCGGGCACGTCGTCGATGGCGAGCAACTCGTCCTCCAGAATCGTCTCGCCGAGTCCGAGCTTGCGCTGAATGCGCTTCATCCACTGCGGGGCCCACCAGCAGTCGTCGCCGAGCAGTTTCATCGTGGCAGGCACGAGGAACATGCGGATGAGGGTGGCGTCGATGATGAGGGCCGCGATCATTCCGTAGGCGATGTACTTCATCATCACCAGATCGGAGAACGCGAACGCTCCGGTGACGACGATGAGGATCAGCGCCGCAGCGGTGATGATGCGTCCGGTATGCGAGGTTCCGATACGGATGGCTTCGCTTGTGCTGGCGCCCTTTTCGCGCGCCTCGACCATACGAGAGAGTAGGAACACCTCGTAGTCCGTGGACAAGCCGAACACAATCGAGATGATCAGCACCAATACCGGAGCCATGATCGGCCCAGGGGTGAAATTCATCAGCCCCGCACCGTTGCCGTCGATGAATATCCACGTCAGGATGCCCATGGTGGCACCGAGACCGAGGACGGTCATGAGCACCGCCTTGATCGGCAACACCAACGATCCGAACGTCAAGAACATCAGCAGCGTCACGATGAACACCACGAGCACTGCCATCAGCGGCAACTTGTCGATGAGTGCACTGATGGAGTCCTGCTCGATGGCAGGGGTACCGCCGACGAGGACCGTCGCGCCCTCCGGCACGTCGATACTGCGCAGGAAGTCGATGGCGGGCTTGGAGTCGTTGCGATCGACCAGTCCGGCCTTGAAGACGATGATTCCGTCCTTGCTGGCACCGACCGGGGAGAACGGCTCGACCAGGCCGGGAGCGTTGTTGGCCTGCGTGGTGATCGCCGCGAGCGTGGGACCCTGCGCGTCCTCGATGACCAACTTGATGGGCTCGGTCCGCTGGCCTGGGAACAGCGAATCGAACTCGCCCTGCGCTTCACGGGTGACGTTGTCGGGAGGCAGGTAGGTCTCGTTGATGCCGCCGAACTTGATGTTGCCGACGGGCAGCGTCAGGAGTACCAGGCCGAGCACGATCGGGATGGTGACCTTGACGGGATTGCGCATCACCCAGCGGGTGAGCCGGCCCCACATGCCGTTCTCGATCTCCTCGCTGGACTTGGTCTTGCGCATGAACTTGAGACCGAGTGCGTCGACACGTGGGCCGAGGATCGCGAGCATAGCGGGCAGGATCGTGATGGCCGTCAGCGCGGCGAGTGCGACGGTGGCGATCGAGCCGTAGGCCACCGACTTGAGGAAGCCCTGCGGGAACAGCAACAGACCACCCAGGGACGCGACGATCATCGTCGCGGAGAACACCACGGTACGACCGGCCGTCATGACCGTCCTGCGCACGGCCTGTGGCGTCGAGTAGCCGTCGCCCAGTTCTTCTCGGAATCTCGAGACGATGAACAATCCGTAGTCGATGGCCAGGCCGAGGCCCACGAGCGAGACCACGGGTGCGACGAAGGAGTTGACCTCGGTGAAGTTGGTGAACACCTTCACGATGCCGTTGGCTCCGACGACCGTCAGGCCGCCGATGATCAACGGAAGCGCGGCCGCGACGACGCCGCCGAAGATGAAGAACAGCAGCACCGCGACGGCGGGGATGGCGAGGATCTCCATGCGCTTGATGTCGCCGGCCATCGTCGACTGCAACGCGCCTGCGACGGCCTGCAGGCCGGTCACCTGCACGTCCACGCCGTCGATGTAGAAGACGTCCTTGACGGCCTGGAAGTTGTTGGTCAGTTCGGTGTCGTTGGCACCGGCGATCGCAATGCTGGCGATGGCGTGTTGCTTGTCGGTGGTGCCGAGTGCGGCGAGGTTCGGAGCAGTCGCCGTGCGGAAGTAGCTGCCGTTGACCTTCTCGATCTGGTCCGGGTGGTCGGCGGCGAGGGAGTCGAGATTGGCCACGATCTCGGATTGGAACTCGGGATCGTCGATCGTCGATCCCTCGGGCGCGGTGTAGAGGACGATGACGTCACCCTGCTTGTCGCGACCGAACGTGGTGTCCGCCAGACGGGCAGCCTGGGCCGATTCCGACGTCGGATCGTCCCAACCGCTCTGACTGAGATGGCTGCCCAGATCGAGACCGTAGGCAGCGAAGCCCAGCAGCCCGGCCACCATGACACCGATAACGGTGTACCGCAGGCGGTAGACGATGTCTCCCCATCTGGCGAACACTTAAGAAACTCCTTGGCGCCCGACGAGCAGGGCGGACAGCGGTCGGAAGGGCTGCAGCCACGCGCCTTCGTCGGGAAGCGAATCCAGACTCACCCGTGGCAGTGGCTCACGGAAGACGCCCGGGATGTCCTCGAGGTCGAGGAATTCCAGGATGTCCGACGTGACAGCCCAGCTTGCGTGCTCCCGGAAGCCCAGCACCTGTACGGGCACTCCGGTTGCTGCGATGGCCTCCAGCGGACCCTTGAACGCCTGACCGTCGGCGGACGCGACCATGACTCCGGCGAGGCCGCCGTCACGGTTGCGGAAGTCGATGTGGTCGAGCATGTCTGCGTCGACGTCACTGTCTTCGTCGACCTTGGGCTTGGCGAACACCGCGAAGCCCACGTTACGCAATGCTTCGACCCAGGGTCGGACCACATCGGCGCTGCCGGGGGCGATGTTGGTGAACACCGTGGCCTCGGGTTCGAGCGTCGCGGTGCCGGAGGTGGAGAGTTCGGCGGTGCGGCTGAGCAGCCATCGGCCCAGGGCATCGAAGCGCGGACGGTAGGCGGCGGTGGGTCGGCCACCCAGAATTGCGCCGAGTCCCATGTCCAGGTTCGGGGCGTCCCACACCAGCAGGACGCGTTTGCTGTGGCGCGTTTCACCGATCGCGCCGAGTTCTGAGGGGTCGACCACGGTGTCGGGCATGTCCGTACTGACGCTCATGCTGTCTTCTTTCCCCAGATCAATTCCGTCACCGAGCTACCGACCAGCTGTGCCTTGCCCTCGAACTTGGTCACCGGTCGCTCGTGTGTCATGGGCGATTCCCAATCGAGAACGGTCAAACCGGGCTCGGCGTTCCCGGCCTCGGCAATCCACTCAGCGTATTCGGCATGATCGGTTGCCACGTGCAGAACGCCACCGGGCCTCAACCGATCCGCGATCATCGCGAACGTCGGACCCTGCAGCAGGCGACGCTTGTGGTGTCGAACCTTTGGCCACGGGTCGGGGAAGAAGACGCGGACGCCGGTCAGCGACTCCGAGGACAGCATGTTCTCGAGCACGTCCATCGCATCACCACGCAGCAACCGAACGTTCTCGATGCCCTCTCGTTCGATCTGCTGCAGTGTCTGGGCCAGGCCGGGTCGATAGACCTCGACGGCCATGAGATTGACGTGCGGCTCGGCCGAGGCCATCGCCGTGGTGGCCGTGCCCGTGCCCGAGCCGATCTCGAGAATCGCCGGGCCGCTGCGCCCGAACCAGGCGTCGATGTCGATCTGGTCGTCGGCGACGTCACGGCCGATACGCGGCCACAGGTTGTCCCAGGTGGTCTGCTGCGCTTCGGTCAGCGCTCCGCGCCGAGAGCGGAAACTCGTCACGCGGGGGTAGAGCCGTGAGCCCCGTTCCTGGGTCTTCACGGCATTCTCCTCGGTGTCGACAGAGGGGTCCTGGGGCTCGTTCACCGGTCCATTGTCGCGCATCGACGGGGCGTGTGACAGGTGGGTCTCGAGTTGAAGTTGAGACTTGCCGTCCTGCCGCTGATCAGCGGTGGGACGAGACCGACTAATTACAACGGTGCAATTCCTTTCGGTCGGCTCGTGAGCGCGCGTGTGTGCCAGAATCGGTGCCGCAGCAGGGGGCTGTGCGTCGCCTCTCGACGTGGGCGGCGGGGCGTTTGTTGGGGGAATCGATCATGGATGTCGCCGAGGCCGGTCTGGGCCTGTTGCGTGACCGCGCTGCGTCGAGCGACGCGCGTGAGGCCGTCGACACCGCCGTCCACGACCGCCTGCGGCCGATGACCGCACGGGTGACCGGCCGCGCAGGCGTCGGGAAATCCGCGGTTCTCGCCGTTCTCGAGTCGGTGCCGCTCGACGCCGACGGCCTCGATGTTCGATGGCGCGAGGGCAGAACGGACAGCAGCGAGGGCGAGGTGCTCGTCCACGTGATCGCGGGTGCGGTCTCGCCCGTCGACACCGCACTGCTGAGTTCTCGGCCGAGAGATGCCCTGGACGGGACCGTCGTCGTGCTGACGAAGGCGGACACCCTCGACGATCCCGCAGCCGCGGCCGCAGCGGCCTCGGAGCAGCTGGGGCGGACCGTTCTGCCGGTGATGGGAACCACCGCGGCGGGATTGCGGGGAGTGGGCCGAGCCGGTGCGCCTCTGGACATGGCCGACGTGCGTGCCGTCGCAGCGGCCGATCTGCGTCCGACCGACCTGATGACCGTCGATCGGTTTCGTGCCGCCGACCTCGCGGTGTCGACGCGTCGCAGAGAAGCGCTGATCGAATGCATCGAACTGCGTGGTCTCGCCCTGCTCGTCGAGGTGCTGCAGCGGTCAACGGCTGTGTCCGACGGTGAGGCGGTGCGCATGCTGGCCGACGCCACCGGTGCCGATGCCCTGATCGCTGCGGTCTCCGCGGCCGTGTCGGCGGCCGCGGGGGCTCGGGACGCCGAGCTGCATCGCAGAGTGCAACAGATCTCCGCCGGCCACCGGCGGGTTCGTGACGCCGTCGAGTCGTACCTGGCCTCGGACGAGGCGGTGGCTGCCGAGATGCGCCACGCGGCTCTGCGTCTCGGGGTGCCGATCGAGACCGGTTCGGAACAGGTCACGCTGGAGCAGGCGGTGCTGTGGAAGCAGCGGGCTGCCGCTGCCGGGGACCCCGACGTGCGTCGCTCGGCCCTCGCACTGTGCCGAGGGCACGTACGAATGCTGCGCGGATGACCCCGCTGTCGGAAGACATGAAAAGCGTTCTACGACGCTGGAATTCGGGTGCACTCGACGAGATCGAACGAGCCAGGGTCAGTCGACCCGCCGGGGTTCACCTCACCGGTACTGCAGGGTCGGGCAAGTCCGAACTGCGCCGCGAGCTGTCCCGTCTCGGCGGTGCCGCCATCCACTTCACCGACTCCATGGCCGATGCCGCCGTCGTGATGATCGTCGTCGACGCGTCGGCTCCGGTGGGCCGCGTCGAAGTCGAGCAGTGGCGAGCAGCCCTCGAATCCACGCCGGTCGTGTTCGTGGTGAACAAGATCGACGTGCATCGGCACTGGCGTGAGGTGGTCTCCGTCGACAGTGATGTCGTTGACGAGTGCGTCCCACGGGCGGTGGAGTGCACGTTCCACCCGATCTCGGTTCGGTTGGCGCGGACAGGTCGGGAGACCGGTGACGCCGCGATGTCCGCGGAGTCGGGTCTCGGAGCAGTGGCGGACCGCCTGGGCGCGCTGCTCCTGCAGGCCACGGCTCTCGGATCCCAGCGCAAATATTCTGCGGCAGTGCAGGACTGCGCGGCCGGAGCCAGAGCGTCGATCGTGGCAAGGGCGCGCGCGGTGACCGGTGGCAGTGATACGGCCGAACTCCGTGCGAGGCGAGCCGAGCTCGTCGGCGAACGGGACAATCTCGGTGGCGATCGACGGGCGCTGCTGCACAATCGAATTCAACGGGTACGCGTGGAGTCTCTCCATGCCGCCGCCGAAGACTTTCGCGCCCTGGTTGCCGAGGTCAAACGCACGATCGACGGGTCAGGACGTGCCGAACTCACTCATCTTCCAGCGCATGTCGCCGAGTCCGCGCGCGGAGTCAGGAATCGAGCCGACGCGGCGCTGACGGCCCGGTTGCGGGCAGTGGAGACCGATCTCGGGCTCACGCTGCTGCAGGCGGAACCGAGTGTCGCGGACGCCCCGCTCGACATCGGGGAGCCGTCCCGGCGTCGAGGGATCGAGGATGTCGTCATGATCTTTCTCGGCGCGTCGGCGGGGGTAGGACTCGGGCGGCTGGTGGTGTCGCCGATGGCGCTGGTGCCGGCCTGGGCGGTTGCCAACACCGTGATCACCCTCGTTCTCGGTGGTGCGCTCGCCTGGTGGATCACGCGGTCACGGGCGCTGGTGGCCGACCGCGCCCACCTGCGCGGCTGGACGCAGGAAAGCCTGGCCCGGGTGAAATCGTCGGTGGAGCAGCGACTGCTCTCGCGGATTCTCGATGCCGAGTCGGCGCTTGCGTCCGCCGTCTCGACTGCAGACCGGGACGCAGTGGCCCGCATCGACGTCGCACTTGCCGAGGTGGACGCCGAGCTGCGTCGGCTCGCCGACCACCGATCGGCGCTGCTGTCCGCCTGCGATCGCGATCTGTCGGCACTCGAGCGGGGGCTCGAGCGATTCCGCGGACCCGATCGTGGTGTGTTCGTTGCCCGCGAACCCGTCCATTTCTCTCCTGCACAGGTGGAACCGATCGTCTCTCCTGCACAGGTGGAACCGATCGGCGAGCCGGTGCGTCGGAGTCAGTAGGTGCAGTGTCGGTTGGTCGGGTTCGTTGGTCGAGGTGAGGAGCGTCGATGATCGCGGTGGATGGCGTCGCAGCAGGGGGCTTCCTCACGGAGGTCGAACCTCACGATGTGGACGATCCGGGTGCGCCCACGGTCTCGACGGACCTGTTCGATCTCGACGGGGACGGCCACTACGAGACAACCGTACGACGTACCGACGCCGGGATGACCGTGGCGACCGACGTCGACGGTGACGGTGTGACGGACAAGTTCACGGCGTTCGGACGTGACGGGCAGTACCGATCCTGGGAAATTTTTCGAGAAGCGAACGGTATCGGCCGGGGCGAAATGACCGAATCGGGCGAGCTGTAGTCCGTCCGTCCTGAATGGGCGTCGCCGCTGGTAGACGCCTTCTTGCGCGGATCTTTCCCTATCTGAATCGGTCCTGTGACTAATCGGACAACACCCTGTTTCCGGATTTACGTCGCTCGGCGTTAACCTGAATACCAGGACACCCGGCGCTCGACCCTCGGCTTGCTGTACCCGTTACGATGGTGTACTGCGGCTCGAACGGTCGAGCAGCGCCCCGCCGAGAGGGGAAAACCGAGATCTGCTCGCGCATGTTTGCCCACAGTGATCGTGCGAGTACTTCCCGGTTCCGGCTCACCCCAGGAGAGTTAGATGACCTCAGCCACCATTCCCGGTTTGAGCAGCACCGACAACGTGCCGACTCGACACAAAGAACTGCTCGCTTGGGTTGCCCAGGTAGCCGAACTGACCGAACCGGAATCCGTGGTGTTCGCTGACGGATCCGACGCCGAATGGGAGCGCCTGACCAACAAGCTGGTCGAGGCAGGCACCTTCACTCGCCTCAACGACGAGAAGAAGCCCAACTCGTTCCTCGGCAACTCCGATCCGTCGGACGTCGCTCGCGTCGAGTCGCGTACGTACATCTGTTCCAAGGAAGAGATCGACGCCGGTCCCACCAACAACTGGATGGACCCCGCCGAGATGCGGACGCTCATGACCGAGCTCTACCGCGGTTGCATGCGCGGACGCACCATGTACGTCGTGCCGTTCTGTATGGGCCCACTCGGTGCAGCCGACCCGAAGCTGG
Source organism: Rhodococcus sp. SBT000017 (assembly GCF_003688915.1). Classification (NCBI taxonomy): domain Bacteria; kingdom Bacillati; phylum Actinomycetota; class Actinomycetes; order Mycobacteriales; family Nocardiaceae; genus Rhodococcus; species Rhodococcus sp. SBT000017. The sequence continues at coordinate 3,101,570 of NZ_REFU01000001.1, read as the reverse complement.
GTGTCGAGCTCACCGATTCGGAGTACGTCGTGGTGTCCATGCGCGTGATGACCCGCATGGGAAAGGCCGCGCTCGACAAGATCGGCGACGACGGATTCTTCGTCAAGGCGCTGCATTCGCTCGGCGCTCCGCTCGCCGAGGGCCAAGCGGACGTCCCGTGGCCGTGCAACGACACCAAGTACATCACTCAGTTCCCCGAGGATCGCGAGATCTGGAGCTACGGATCCGGCTACGGCGGCAACGCTTTGCTGGGCAAGAAGTGCTACTCGCTGCGTATCGCGTCGGCGATGGCCCGCGACGAGGGCTGGCTCGCCGAGCACATGCTGATCCTCAAGCTGATCTCGCCCGAGGACAAGGCGTACTACATCGCCGCTGCATTCCCGTCCGCGTGTGGCAAGACCAACCTCGCGATGATCCAGCCGACCATCCCGGGCTGGCGTGCCGAGACCATCGGTGACGACATCGCATGGATGCGTTTCGGTGAGGACGGCCGTCTCTACGCCGTGAACCCCGAATACGGTTTCTTCGGCGTCGCACCCGGCACCAACTGGGACTCGAACCCCAACGCGATGAAGACCATCGACCAGGGCAACTCGGTGTTCACCAACGTCGGCATGACCGACGACGGCGACGTGTGGTGGGAGGGCCTCGAAGGCAAGCCCGAGCACCTGATCGACTGGAAGGGCAACGACTGGACCCCCGAGTCCGGAACCGATGCCGCGCACCCGAACTCGCGCTACTGCGTGCCGATGGCTCAGTGCCCGTCGATGGCTCCGGAGTGGGACGACCCGAAGGGTGTGCCGATCTCGGCGATCCTGTTCGGTGGACGTCGCAAGACCACCGTTCCGCTGGTGACCGAGGCTCGCGACTGGCAGCACGGAGTGTTCATGGGAGCCACCGTCGGCTCCGAGCAGACCGCTGCTGCCGAGGGGACCGTCGGAACCGTCCGACGCGACCCGATGGCCATGCTGCCGTTCCTCGGCTACAACGTGGGCGACTACTTCCAGCACTGGATCGACCTCGGCAAGAACGCCGACGAGTCGAAGCTGCCGAAGGTGTTCTACGTCAACTGGTTCCGTCGCGGGGACGACAAGCGCTTCCTGTGGCCCGGATTCGGTGAGAACTCGCGCGTGCTCAAGTGGATCGTCGAGCGCATCGAGCACAAGGCCGCAGGCATCGAGACCCCGATCGGTGTGGTCCCCACCGCCGAGGCACTCGACATCGACGGACTCGACACCACCGTCGAGGACGTGGCCGAGGCACTCGCGGTGAACACCGACGAGTGGAAGGCCGAAATCCCGCTGATCCAGGAGTGGTTCGACTTCGTCGGCGAGAAGCTGCCCACCGGAATTCAGGACGAATTCGACGCCCTCAAGCAGCGCCTGGGCGCGTAGTATTCAATGCCGCGGCGATAATGCCGGGTCCGCAAATCTGCGGGCCCGGCATTTCGTGTTCAGGGCGAAGACCGTCAACCGCCTGCGCCGTCGCCAGTTCGTCGCCCACGACTTGCAATTCCCTTCTTCGAGTCCTCTCGGCCGCTTAGACAGGCCACCTACAGCGTGAAGCCGCAATTCAAATCGGAGGACCGCACCTACGATGGCGACGACGAACACAAACCTGATCTGGAACATCGCGAACCTGCTGCGTGGGCCCGACAAGTCCAACTAATGTAGCGATGTGATCTTGCCGCTCACCACCCTGTATCGCCCAGCAGAGATCCGTGCCCCCATCAAGGACGAGATCATCTCCGAGCACAGGAGAATTCAGGGCCTCGGGGTGGACCCTGGTGTCGTACTGAAAATCAACTTTGGATACTCCAGTCCAGTCGACTACCGAGACCAATCTTGAGCGCTGGAACTGCGGCGATCTCGACCGGAGTGGAGGGGCCCGACTGGTGTGCGCCCGGTTTGGACTATAGGGGCGGACGTTACCCGCTCGGGGTCGAGTCCTTTGTCCTGAACATGGTGGACACACTGGTGCCCGGGCTGTCCACGCTGACCGAGAAGGCTCGTTACTTCTCGCTGTATTGGGCCCTCGCGGCCTACGCCGAAGAGCATGACTGGGATCGGGAGTTGTGCCGAACGGCGCTTCGTCGCGCCGAAGTGGCCCTGGCTTGGGCATCCCTGTCTTCCGACGCCGACGTAGCCGCTGCAGCGGGGCGCACGTCGCACGGCGCTGACCGTGTCGCCAAGATCGTCGCTGCAGGAGACGCCGCGGGCCTTGCTGAACTTGGCGAGAGGTCGTATTCGCCACGGGCATGGGGCTTTTGGTCGCAGTACAGGGGCCCCGCCGTGGTTCTTGGCATTGTCTCGACGGACCGGGATGCACTGCGGTCAGGCTCACGATCTTGTCCCCTCGCCATTCGAGCGATGTTTCGCCCGCTGCTCGACATCGTGGCGAAGAGGCCGGTCAAGGAGGCCGACCTTGCGGGGGTGGAGAGGTTGACTCGAATATCCATCGAATCTCCGGACCTGGCACCGCTGCGCGAAGTGCTGACAGCGACAGTGAGCGGCACCCATGATCCAGATGCATGGACCTCCAATGACGGCACGCGCCGCTCCACCCTCCGGATCATGGGGCGCGCAGTCCAGCGCCGCCGTGAGGACATCGGGTGGCAGCGAATTCTCACCGATGCCGTCGTCTACGGCGGGGATCTATTGGCAGATCCCGTCTTCGCCCAGGAGATCGAGCGTGCCGAGGCGTGGCGGGGCACTATTTTGCGACATCATTCCGTTGGCGCATGGCGCAGCCTGTGGTCTGCCCTGGTCGAGGAAGTCAGCACCGCGGGTGAACCGGTCTCGCGGGATGAACTTCACAACTGGATACGACAGGGACTCAGCGGCGAGTCCGTGCGAGAGTTCCTGGCGGGCTGCCCTGACGTCGTCGATCGCTACGGATCTCCCTACCCCGCAGAACAGGAGGTCTGGGACTTGCTGGAACGACGCGAACGGAATCTGGCAATACTGCTGTTCGGCTCGCTACGCGTCGAGAATTTGTCAGGGCTTACGTTGAGTGCATTCTTGGGGAACAGACGATCCTCGCGTGGGCAGATTTTGGACCCGTCTTGGGTAGCCAACCGGCGGAAAGAATACTACGACCGGCCCTTGGCAGATTTTGCGTGTGCCATGGTCGACGACATGCTTGCGCAAGCCCATCGGGTATCGCTCCGGAAGTTGTCAACCGGAGGAGGGCGGATGATGCTGCGCACCAAGTTGTACGAGATGAACGGACGGTATTTCGCGACGGGCTCCGAGGGCGCTGGCAATGTGGGCCTGCGTGCCGCCCAGTTGGGCATCGTCGCCTCGCAGGTCGGTCTGTTCGACGTCAGCGATGATGCTGTCCGGACCACCGATCTCGGCCGCGCTCTGTTGGATCTGCCCCGGTGACGGATGCCAAGGTCGAATTCCACTCACCGCTCACGCTGCTTGCGCAGTGGAGAGACGAAGGCAATGCTCGCTTGCGAGAAGTGCTGGTTACCGGATTCACCCTGGACCTAGCGTTTCTTGAGAGGCATTTCATCAGTCCGGCTCGCGCGTTGGGTGCGCGCATCACTGTGCTGTCCGACCCCCACCACTCCATCCACGACGCACTCGAAGTCCGCTCCGCAGGGCGGACCTATCAGCACGGCAATGCCAGTTGCAGCGGTGCCTTCCACCCCAAACTTGTTCTGCTGGTTGGGGACACGCATGTTTGGGCTGCCATCGGTTCCGGCAATCCCACCACCTCCGGTTGGGGACACAACGACGAGCTATGGCTGGTGCTCCGATCCGGACTCGAGCGGGGGCCTGCCGGGCTTCGTGAGCTGTCCGTCTGGTTGCGAGATCTGCCTGACGCGGTGCGCATGCCGTCATGGATCGCTGCGACCGTCGACGAGATTGCCACGATGATCGATCCTGGCAGCGTCGACGAATCGCTGCCGGATCTGCGTATCCTCGGCAACCTCGATAGGTCGCTTTTTTCCCAGCTTCCGTCGGGGCCCACTGATGTTGTGCGCATGTATGCCCCGTTCTTCGATCCTGCCTCGGCCGCAGTCCAATCCCTGATCGACAAATTGCAGCCGGAGCAGGCGATAGTGGCGGTGCAACCTCGATGGTCGCAGTTCCACGGCGAGGGACTGGTCGAGTCCATCTCCACCCTGCCGACAGCGGAGTTCCGCTTTCTCGCCGAAGATCGTCTTCGCCACGGGAAACTCGTCGAATGGGCGTCGGGCGACCGAGTGACCGCATTGGTCGGGAGTGCCAACATCACCAGAGCCGCGATGCTCAAATCCACGACGTCCGGAGGCAACTGCGAACTTGCGGCTGTCCACCCCGTCCCGCACAGCTTGATGCCAGACGGCGCGCCCGTCACCTCCGAGGTTCTGCGCGGCCGCTCTACGATTCCCGCCGCCGCCCAATTAGCGAAGCCCACCGTTCCTGTGACCATCCTTGGTGCTCGACGCCATCATGATCAGATCGAAGTAGAGCTGTTCACCTCCGGCACCACACCGATCTGCATCGAGGCCAGTGCGACTGGTGCTCCCGGCGATTGGCAGCGGTTTCACATGCACCGACCAAAGCAGCGAGGCCCAGTTGAAATCTCGTTCAGCGCGCCCCCATTATTTGGCGAAGCTCTCCGTGCGGTCGTCGAATCAGCGGACGGACCTCACGTCACCCCCGTGGTGTTCCTGACCGACAGCGCTCGCTGTCTGCCCCGGAGCACCGACCCGGTTGGGCCGCGGCTTGCTCGGGAATACGCCTACTCGGAACTGTTCACCGACCCCGAACTTGCGCGAATCTTCGACCGCGACCTGAACAGGCTGCTCCGCACTCTGGCCGATCAACGCAGTCCCGGCGGGCAACCAAAAGCGTCCGGCCCGCGTACGCCGAACGCTACTCAGGATGACAGATGGGGGAACTGGCTCACGAGTACGGAGCGGCGGCTTGGCCCCTCCTTGACCGGATTGGTACTTCCAGGCTTGCCCAAAGGCGAGGTTGCCGAACCCACTCGGTGGGCGGTGGACCTCGACGAGCCGGGTCTCGACCTGACCGATGACGAGGATGCCGAGGATTTCGAGCCGGAGGAAGATGGCCCAGAGCAGGGTCACGCGCCGCACATAGATTCTGCCCTGCACAAACTTTGGCGTCAGAACGCCCGTCGCATGCGGAGCGCAGCCTCCGCAGAGCCCCCGCCCCCGCTTGAACTACGCATGCTGGTGGCAGTCCTGCATTACCACCTCCTAGCTGCAGGCGTGTGGGGGGAAGATGAATCGTGGCGCTTGGAATTGGCCGAAGTTCTCGAAGCCCTGGTCAAATCGGACAAGCAAGCTGAGCGCATCGACGAGGCCGAAATGTATGTCGCGTCTCTGGTCGCTATCGGTCTGGCTCTGCTCTCTCAAGATGCACATCTGCGTGGCGGTACACCGGAAGATATTCTGCTGCAGAATATTTGGGCTGAGGTCGGAATTTTCGCCGCGATAGCGGAAATGGAGACCGTAGAAGAATACCTGCGGACCTCGGATGAGACCTACGCGCAGGTAGTCGGCCCATCCGACGTCGAGGCGGTGATAGACCTCGCTGAGTCTTCAGTTAACGATCCTTTTGCCGAGGTGCAAGCCGCGCTGGACGCCGAGGGCTTCTCCGTCGATCGAATCGAGGGGGCCTGGCGAGCGTCGACGGATCGGGAAGCAATAGTGCGTGTTGCGGCACAGATCGCCACCATCATCGATCGATCGTGCGCAGTTCTGGTTGACGGCCTGGACTCCACATGCGCATTCCTCCGCGACGGTGCCGTTATCGCAGTCGCCCAAAGCACTCAACCACAGTGGCGGCTGTTCAAAGTATCGGTCGTAGGCACCCCGCTGTCGGCGCTGGGAGGCGGAGATGGGCAGCGGCCATGGCGCAGATGCCATCGAAGTCAACCGTCCTCGGAACTGCAGGAAATGGCCGAAGGAATCGGAATCGAGCTCAAAAAGATCGAACTTTACTTGCGTACGACGTGAGGCTGCATCGAGTCGTTCGGATACCTCTGGCGCTTAGGGCGGAACCTGTCTCAGATTTAAATTCAGTAGGAAGAGGCAAACGGAACCGACGATCTGAACCGCCCCACGGGCCCTGAGTCTGGAATTATGGTCTCGGGTGGTCGATGCAAGCGCTGGCGGACTGCCCACCGAGATTCAGGACGAATTCGACGCCTCGAGCAGCTTTTGGGCGCGTAGAATTCACGACACAGAACGGGGCTCACCGAGGGGTGGGCCCCGTTCTGGCTGTGTGGGGTAAATATCGCTTCTGCCAGCTGTCGGCGAGCCGCGATGGTGCGTCTCTCTGTGCGCCCTAGTGTTTCGGACGTGGTTGAACCGTTCCGCGTTGTCGACCTGGCTGATTGGACCCGCGGCGAAAGCGAGCCGGGTGGTGCAGAGGAGAAGCGGTGGTTCACTGCGCCGGACGCGTCTTCTCAGTCGGGGCGCTGGTTGTTCAAGCCGCGCCGAATCAAGGAACTGACGCTTTCGCGGCAACGCCGGGCGCGCGGCGATGCACCGGATCTCTTGGTGCGGGGCGAGGATTGGGCTGAGAAGATTTCCTACGAACTCGCCCGTCTGGTCAGCGTGCCGGCAGTCGAGACGGAATTGGCCACAGTCGTCCGTCGCGGAACCGAGGAAGCGGTCCTGGGATCCATGAGTCGAGATATGCGGCCGGAGCGTTGGGGCTGGACTCCAGGTGCCGCACTCCTCGCTGAGCATGATGACGATTTCGATTCGGAACTCAGCCGCGGGCATTCGCTTTCTGCTGTCCTGACTGTTCTTGCTCCAATGAATGGCCCAGTCGGTACCGAGTTCCACAGCTGGCCTGCGTTCGACGTCTTTGCCGGTTATCTCGTGTTCGACGCGTTGGTCGCCAATACCGATCGGCACGCTCATAACTGGGGGGTCCTGCAGAATCCGACCACCGGCGTGGTGTGCCTGAGTCCGTCCTTCGACCACGGTTCCGCGCTGGCCAGCGGGAACGGCGACGTTTTCCGGGCAGACCGTGTGCGATCGGGAGCCGTTCAGCAATGGTGCTCACGGGGTGTGACGAAGCGGTTCGACGGCGGCGTCGCTGTCGGACTCGTAGACATCGCGATGCAGGCCCTGTCGCTGGCGAGCGCGGATGCTCGACGTTATCGGCGCGATCGAATCGTCGGTCTCAACCTCGACCTGTGCGACGATGTGATCAACGCTGCTCCCAACTTGTCGGACCACACCCGTACATTCGTGCAGATAGCGGTAGCAACGAACCGAAGGCGACTGATCGATGCTCTCCATTGAATTTGCACCCATAGGTGCCGATGCAGCCATCGGTGTGCGCAGGTCGAGGCTCATCGTGACGCGTCGTGGAGTGGCGGACAGCACCTATCGCGCGGTCGGATACCTCGACAAGGTCATCGACGACGGCCAGCCGTTCTACGAATTCAGGTATCTCGAGGCAGCAACGCACGACGCGCATTTCCTGCCGATCGTCGGATTCGGTGATGTGCATCGCCGGTACCGTTCGAGCCGACTTTTTCCATCGTTCGCCGATCGGGTGATGAGTGCAAAACGCCCGGATCGATCCGTCTATCTCGCCGGTCTCGACCTCGAATCCGATGCCGACGCTTGGGAGATCCTCGCCGCATCGGGAGGCCACCGCGAAGGCGACCCCATCGAGTTGATTTCTTTGCCGACGTGGGATTCGGAAACGCGCGAGACCACAGCGCATTTTCTCGCGCATGGTGTTCGCCACTGCGACGCGACGGCAGGTGCATACATTTCTACTCTCGAGTCGGGTGCACCACTCATGCTGGAAACGGAACCCGGCAACGAAACGAACCCCAATGCTGTCCGGATCGCAGGTGCCGGTATGCATCTTGGCTACGTGCCCGATCCGCTTCTGGATTACGTGCACGCCGTAATGCTTTATGGTACTTGCGAATTGACGGTTGTCCGCGCCAACCCGCCTGAAACGCACCCGCATCTGCGCCTTTTGCTGAGTCTCACCGGTCGTTGCGACCAGTTCGTTTTCGACAAGTCGGAGTGGCTACCGGTCCCGTGACTCGGGTGCGGACTCGTGGTGGGGTCTGCCCCATCAGGCAGTGAGCGCGGCTGCGCCGGCCAAGGTGCCGAGTCCACCCAGTGCCGCGGGTACCACCTGCAGGCCGTCGAGGAACTTCAAGCGGGCATGCAGTCCGATCGACTCCTGAATCGGATTCCACAGCGGTGGGCCGGCCTGAGCGAATCCGCCGCCGATCACCACCATGCGCACATCGGTCAGCGCGACGGCGGACGCGATCGCTTGACCCAGGGCCACCCCGGCACGCTGCAACGAGGTGATGGCAATCGGGTCCCCGGCGGTGGCGTCGGCTGCCAGTTCGGTTCCGGTGCTGCCGGTCCAACCCAGCTCGCGCGCCCACCGCACCGCCGACGGCCCGCTCGAGACGGTTTCCACGCATCCGATTCCGCCGCACGCGCAGGGCGTCGTCGAACCGGGAACGACAATGTGGCCGATATGGCCGGCATTGCCGCTGGCACCGGCGACGATCTTCCCGCCCAGTACCAACCCACCGCCGATGCCGGTGGACACCACCAGACTCAGCACGTCCGGCACACCCACGGCAGCACCGAAGCGGTGCTCACCGAGTGCCGCTGCGCTGCCGTCCATCGCGAGACGGATGTCGGCTTCGGGAAGCACGGCGGAGATGTGCTCGCTCAGACCGAATCCGTTCTTCCATTCGTCGATGTTGATCGGTGCGACCGACCCGCTCTCGAGATTCACCGGCCCGGAGCACGCGACGCCGATGCGGTCGATGTGCTGTCCAGGAGCGATCTTCCGAAGCAACGAAGCGCATGCCGGCCACACCCCGGACTCGGGAGTCGGCACCGTCACCGGATTCTGCGGCCGTCCGTCCTCGCCGACGAGTGCCGCCGTCATCTTGGTGCCGCCGATGTCGAGCGCGAGTGCTGTCATCGTTTCAGGTTAGGCGGGAGTGGAGCCTGCGGAATGACCCATCGGAGATTCGCTTGGTTTCAGGACGAGGACGAGGTTGCTTCCGAAGAACTCACGCAGGATCGGCACGCGCATCATCCACCATGCCCAGCGCGGGTGATACCGCGGAAAAGCTGCCAACAGCGTTGCGTTGGGAGTGCTTCGCGCCCAACGCAATCCGTCTGCAGCGCTGATGTCGAACAGTGATTCGCCGAATCGGTTCTTCGGTTCGTGACCGGTGGTCCGGGCGTAGCGGCGGGCTGCGTATTCGCCGCCGAGGTAATGCCAGGGCCGGGTCTCGTGGCCGCCGAACGGACCGAACCAGATGGTGTACGAGAGCACCGTCAACCCGCCGGGCTTGGTGACCCGCAGCATCTCCTCGGCCATGGTCCACGGCTCGCGGACGTGCTCGGCGACATTGGACGAGAAACAGATGTCGACGCTGTCGTCACGGAACGGCAGTGCCATCCCGGAGCCGCGCACCGAGCCGGGGATCTGCAGACCCGCCGCGTGCATCTCGGACGCATCGGGCTCGACGGGCAGGTAGCGCGCGCAGCTTGCTCCGAAGACCTCGGCGAAGTATCCGGGTCCGCCGCCCACGTCCAGCACGGTCGCCGCGGACATGTCGGTGCCGGTCAGGCCCCGATACAGATCACCGATCAGCTCGACGGAATCGCGGGCCAGTGCGCCGTAGAAGATGTCGGGAGCGCTCTGTTCGTGCCCGAAGTCCTTCAGCAGACTCACCGAGCGGCGCAGTGTCGCGCGAGAGGCGAACAGACGTGTCACGGCGGAAGTCACGAAAACGAACCCTAGCGGTTAGTGTGGCAGCGGTAATCGACGGCGGTCGAGAAGCGAACATGCGGAAATTGGGTGAAGCGGGCTGTGCGCGAGGTTCTGTTGCTGTGCTGGCGCGATACCGGGCACCCGCAGGGCGGCGGCAGTGAGCGTTACCTCGAGCAGGTGGGCGCAGGTCTGGCTCGCCGCGGCGTCCGCGTCACGCTGAGGACGGCGTCGTATCCAGGAGCTCCCGCCGAGGAGATCGTCGACGGCATTCGCATCAGCCGCGGTGGTGGACGCCTGTCGGTCTATCCCCGAGCACTGGCCGCCATCGCGGCCGGACGGCTCGGTTTCGGCCCGCTCAAGGGCATCGCACCCGACGCGGTGATCGACACCCAGAACGGCATTCCCTTCTTCTCCCGTGCCGCGCTCGGCGTCCCGGTGACGCTGCTGGTGCACCACTGCCACCGCGAGCAGTGGCCGGTCGCGGGGCCGATGATGGCCAAGCTCGGTTGGTGGCTCGAATCGACGGTGTCCCCGAGGGTCCACCGCCGCAATCAGTACCTGACGGTGTCGTTGCCGTCCGCGGACGAGTTGGTCGCACTGGGCGTCGACCGCGAGCGCATCGCCGTGGTGCGCAACGGAGCCGACGAGATACCCGTGTCGGTGCCCGAAGGCGACGAGAGCACCCGCACCGCGCACCCGTCGCTGACCGTGCTGTCCCGGTTGGTTCCGCACAAGCAGATCGAGGACGCGCTCGACGTCGTTGCCGCGCTGCGCGGCCGGATCCCCGATATCCACCTCGACGTCATCGGCGGCGGCTGGTGGGAGCAGAATCTCCGCGACTACGTCGGAGAACTGGGCATCGAGCAGTACGTCACCTTCCACGGACACGTCGACGAGGACCGCAAGCACGCCCTGCTCGGCCGGTCCTGGGTGCATGTCATGCCCTCCCGGAAGGAGGGCTGGGGTCTCGCGGTCGTCGAGGCAGCTCAGCACGGCGTGCCGACCGTCGGCTACCGAAGTTCCAAGGGCCTCACCGATTCCATCATCGACGGCGTCACCGGTGTTCTGGTGGGCGGGCTTTCCGATGGTGAAGAGGACCGCGACGTCTCCGGTCTGACCGCTGCCGTTTCGGAGCTGCTGCAGGACGCCGAAGCCCGAACTCGCCTGGGCGAGAAGGCGCGAGTGCGTGCGGCGGAATTCTCCTGGGAGCAGTGCGCAGAAGGTGTCTACTCGGTGCTCGACGCGACGACGCGTGGTTCGTGGTCGTCAGGTCTGGTGGGTGCGCAGCACTCGGATTCGGCCCAGCAGTCCTACCGCTAGTCCCCCGAGAAGCAGCAGTGCCCACGCGAGGTGGGCAACGACGACGGCTGCCGCCGGCCGGCTTTCGGTGAGCACGGGATCGGGTACTCGGTAGAGCGTGAGCTGGTCGTCGGAGTATGCGATGTCCAGGGGATTCAGTGTTTGCTCGGATTCGCCGAGCTCGCCGGGGGTGGTGTTCTCCACCAGTACCCAGCCGACACCCAGCTGTGCGATCACGTTCATGGATTCGCCTGCGAGCAGGGCATTCTGGACCTCCGTCGCGCGCGCCCCTTCACCCCGCACCGTGCCGCCCGCGACGATGAGCTCGCCGGTCTGCAGTACGTCCAGTGGCAGCATGCGCGGCGCGGGATCGAGAACGGGAGCACTGCCGCTGTAAGGGAAGCGGCGGAACATCCCGGCCGGTAGTACCGCGACATCGCCGTCGCTGCCCTGCAGTTCGGCTGCGACCGCCTGCCAGGACGCCGGGTACGCCACGGGCCGCATCGAATTCCCGACGCCCCAGCCCAGGTCGGGTAGTGCGATCAGCAGGGCCGATATTGCAACGGCGCTACCGAATCGGGTGCGCTGGACCGCGCTCAGCGCGGTCGGTTGCACCGGATTCGGTCGACGCCGGGGCGAAAACGCAGCCGCAGCGGCCAACACGTAGATCGGCATCGCCAGCGCCACCCACTTCTGGGAGTCGCGGAGCAGCCCGGCGCCGGGCACCGTCTCGCCCAGCGCGCGGGCCATTGCCAAACCAGGTCCCGTCGCTGCCAGCGCGGGAACTGCGATGGCAAGCAGGGCAACGACACCGAGCCCCCCGATCACCGGATTTCTTCGACGCCTGATCAGCGGCCGCACACCGAACGCGACCACGGCCAGTAGCAGCGCCGTGCCCACGAGGGCGAAAAGACCTGTCCGAGAGCCGGGTACGGCATCGGAATTCCAGATTCCGCCGAGACCGGCGAGGCTGCCGAGGGTGCCGAGACCCGGCTCGGCCCGCGCCGCGAACGCCGCCCAACCCGCCGGATCCGCCTGCTCGACGCCACCGCCGGACACCGCCGTCGCCACCAGCCACGGCGCCGACGCCACCGCCGCCAGCCCGAGGGCGCCGACCACGCGCAGGCCGCGTCGAGCACCCCCGGGGAGGGCGAGGACCACCAGGGCGATGGTTGCGGCGAGCAACGCGCCGGTGGGGGTGAGTCCGGCAGCGGCGAGACAGACTGCGAGCGCCCACCAGGAACGGCCATCTCTGACCGCGAGTGCAGCGACCACAGTCCACGGGAGGGCGGCGTATCCGACGAGCAGGCTCCAGTGCCCCTGCAGCAGTCGCTCGGCGACGTACGGGTTCCACACCGCCACCGTCGATGCCACGAGCAGTGCGGGTAGTGGGGCTGTCGGCAGCATCGTTCGTGCCATCACCGCTGCGCCCCATCCGGTCAGCCACAGGGCCAGCAGCAGAATGGACTTGACCACCAGACCACCGTCGAAAACCGTCGACAGCGCGGCGATAGCGGCGTCCTGTGGTACTGCCCTCGCGGCCGCGTCGGCGATTCCCCAGGCGGAGTCGGTGAAGTAGGAACGGGGGGTGCTGACGGCGTCGCGCAGCAGGAGATAGCCGGGACCGAGCAGCGGGCCGAGAATCACCAGTGCGAGCAGCAGGCTGTAGAGCGGCGGTGTCCACCTCGACCTCGACCACGCCATGATCGGCACCCTATACCGTGGGCTCATGTCTTTCCGCGCCTCGTCCGAGGCAGAGCACACCGCGGGTGCGTCGGTCGCCGGGATGGGGATGGTGACGGCCGGTTCGATGTTCGCGAACGTTGCGGCGTACCTGCTGCAGGTTCTGGCGAGCCGGATGCTCGGCGTCGAGGGCTACGGAGAATTCGCGAGTCTGCTTGCCGCGCAATTGGTTCTCGCGGTTCCGGCGTTGGCGTTGCAGTCCGTCGTTGCGCGTGAAGTGGTGCGCGGGCGCAGTTCTCGCGAACTGCGAACAGTGGGGTACCGGTGTGCGGCGGTGGTGGGGGTGCTCGCTCTGGCACTGGCACCCGCACTCTCTGCGGCCATGGACATCTCGATGGCGGCGACCGTGTCGGCGGTCATCGCTGCGCCGGTGCTGGTGCTGTTGGCCGCCGAACAGGGTTTGTTGCAGGGACGTGGGCGATTCGGAGCTCTGAGTGTCGTGTTGGCCGCCGCCGGGTTCGGCAAGGTGGCTCCGGCCGTGCTGGTGTTGGTGCTCGGCGGTGGTCCTGGTTCGGTTCTTCTTGCCACGGCCGCGGGCATCGGCGTGGTGGCGCTCGGTGCGCGATGGACGGCCGGGGTGCCGGTGAACTCTGTCTCGGAAACCAAGGTCACGGTTCTGGCCGTGCTGCAGGCGTCTCAGGTGCAGTTGGTGTTGATCGCGATGTCGGCGCTGGATCTGGTGCTGGCGCGCACGCTGCTCAGCTCCAACGAAGCCGGGCTGTACGCCGTGGGTGCTGTCGCGTCCAAGGCAGCGTTCTGGTTGCCGCAGGCCGTCGGCGTCGTTCTGTATCCGCGGATGGCGAACCCGCTGCATTCGGCCTCCGCGGTGCGATCGGCGCTGGCCGTCGTCGCGGGGCTCGGTACGGTTCTGGTGGTCGGCGGCGCGCTGGCGTCTCCGCTGTTGCCACTGGTGGTGGGCGATACGTATTCCGGTGTGCAGAAGTACGTCTGGCTGTTCGTGCTGCAGGGTGCGTGCCTGGCCGTGCTGCAGAGCGCGTTGCTGTGGGCCATCGCGGGCGAGCGCACCCACCTCGCTCTCGTCGCCTGGTTCGCCCTCGGCGTCGAGGTGTTGCTGTTGCTGTTCGTCGCGTCGACACTCGCGCAATTCGTCGTCGTCGCCGCAGTCACCGCAGCGGTGACAATGGTGGTGGTGTGTGGACTGGTGTTGTGGGGAAACCGCGTGGATCGCTAGCGGGCCCTACAAACCCATCGCTCTGTCAGCTAGAAAGTCATTCGGCTACAACAGAATTCGAAATCGATCAACGTGGGTCTGCGTCGGTGAAGTCCTGCACCAGTGACCTGGCGTAATCGGGTTCGGGTATCCAGCACGTGGCGATCTCCCACGCCAGATTCGCTCTGAGTTCGGCGGGCCCGATCGGTAGGTCGTAGTGGGGCTGGTCCACCCGCGCTTCGTCCCAATCGATCAACACGCAGCGGCCGTGCTCGTCGATGATCGCATTGCGCGCACCCGCATCGCCATGGACCACGCATGTCGGGGACTGCGTTCGTGCTTTTCGCCACGCATCGACTATCCGATGGGCCAAACCTGTTGGCAGTGCGGTCAAGTCGACGTCGCCACCGACGAGGAGTTCCGAGAGATCGGTCGCACTCGCCGACCCCGGGCGCTGCGGCCAGCCCACGGTTGCGGCGTGAACCTCGGCCAGGGCGTCGGTGATCCGAGGGTCCTTCGGTTCGGGGTGCGAACCTTCCACGTACTCGTAGACGTGCCAGCCGTCGACGTCCGAGTTGCCCGCCGACGACGGTACGAGCACTGGCACGCGGATTCCACATTCGTGGAGGTGGCGAAGTAGGTGCCACTCCCAGGATCGAGAATCAGGAGTGCGAAGTGAGTGACGGATGACAACGCGGACCCCATCGAGTTTTCCGGACCAGATGTCGTTTCGCGCACCACCGGTCAGCGGGCCGTCGACTACGAGACCCGGCCAACCTGACCGCATCGACTCGGGGAGCATCACTCAGTCGGCCCCATCTCCAGATAGAGCAGTGGCGTGGTTGTGCGCCCTCACGGGCACTCAACCACGCCACTGCAAAGCACTTATTCCTTGTTGAGGTTCGTCCTCGGAATCTCTTCGGTGCGATCCGTCGTCCAATCACGGTTGCTCGAAGGCGCGGGAGCTGCTCCGCCGCCGGGGGTCGGTCGTGGAGCGTTGTCCATACGGGCCGGCTGCCGATGTCCGCCGTTTCCGCCGCCGCGCAGGAGCAGGAACACTCCGGCGATCAGCGAGATGACACCGAGAATTCCGGCGATGATCGGGACGGTACGGCCGAAGAGCGAGATCTGATCCTGGCCGTCCTTGGCCTGCTGGATCTGATATTCGACCGTGTTCTCGTCGAACGTGATCGGAGCATTGAGGACGTCGACCTCGGGCTGGCCTGCCTCACGCGCGTAGTACTGGTGAATCTGCTCTTCACCCTTGACGACGACGCCGGTCTCGGGCTCGACCCACAGGGTGCGGGTGTTCTCGTACCAGCGGGTCATCGTCACCGGTGCGTCTCCACCCTCGACACCCCAGGTGTCGGCGGGCAGGGTGACCTTGTTGGTCGGCAGGTTCACCACGGTCGACAGGTCGACCGGGCCGACGGTCTGCTGGTACTGGTACACCGGCGTGCCGTTGATCTCGGTTGCCTCGACGAAATCGATGTCCTTGGTCGCCCGGGCATTGACGTCGAAGTACGGGTAGCTCTTCTGCTCCGAGTTGAACGGGAACTTGTACTGCAGTCCGGTGTGGGCCACCTCTTCGGCGGGCGCGTCGCCTGCCACCTGGATGGTGCCGATCGGGTTCTCGACGGGCATCGACGTCTTGCGGTCGATGGTGACGCGGTCGACGCTCGCGGTCAGCAGCCCGGTATCGGCCTGCTTGTCGCTGCGACGCAGAGTCTGGCCTGCCTGCAGCGTCATGATGTCGGCGTCGGAGGGATCCTCGACGGTGACGAATCGCTGGGAGACGAGGGGAACGTTCTGGTCGACGACTGCGCGACCGGCCGCGAGGGAGCTGGCGTTGAGCACACTGCCCTCACCGGTGGAGACGGTGGTGACTTCGAGGTCCAACGGCGTCTTCTCGAGCGCCGAAATGGTGTACGTGGGAATGAGGATGGCGGCGACCACCAGAAACGCGCCCAAGCCGATGAGTACGAGGGCAAGTATCCGGCTCGGCCCTGAGCGCTCCGCCATGCTGAATCTCCTTAGTTGACCGCTTCATGGAAGACACCGCGAGCGGGAAACACGTTCGCCCCGACCCGATGCCCGATTTATTACGACACGTCGCAGGTGACAGTAACAGTCGACAGTGGCACCGGTCTCGTCTGCGCCGGTTCGACACGGCACACTTGAGGCCACCATGAGCACACAGACCCGTTCGGCAGGCGTTGTCCCGCTTGGTGGATTCGTACCGTCACTCGAGGGGATGCGTGCCGTCGCGTGTATCGGAATCGTTGTCACCCACGTGGCCTTTCAGACCGGTGGCGCGACGTCGCCGATCTTGGGTCATATCTGGGGAAGGTTCGACCTGACTGTGGCGATCTTCTTCTCGCTGTCGGGATTCCTGCTGTGGCGTCCGCACGCGGCGGCGGCCCGCGGTCATCGGAGTGCCCAGCCGCTCGGCCGCTATTTCCGTTCGCGGCTCGCGAGAATTCTGCCCGGTTACTGGGTCGGCGTGATACTGATCCTGCTGTTTCTTCCCGATGCCGGCGGTGACTACCGCGTGTGGCTGGCGAACCTGTCGTTCACTCAGGTGTTCGTGCCGTTGACCCTGACCCAGGGCTTGACGCAGATGTGGTCGCTGTCGGTCGAGCTCGCCTTCTATCTTCTGCTGCCGGTGTTCGCTTGGCTGATGGTGCGTCTGCGCGGCGCGGCCGCCGCCCGCCGTATCCCAGTCATTCTGGGCGCTGCGGTGCTGACTCTGTCGTGGGCATTCGTTCCGGTGTCGACCCCCGACGGCATTCACCATGACAACTGGCTCCCCGGCTACTTCCCGTGGTTTGCGGCTGGGATGCTGCTCGCCGAGATCTCGGTGGGGCCACCGACCTGGGTGCATCGGTTGGCTCGTCGCCGATTTGTCATGTCGTCCATCGCGGTTGCCGCGTTCGCCATGTCGGCGACTCCTCTGGCGGGTCCGCAGGGCTTGGTGCGTCCGGCGGCCTGGCAGTTCGAGATCAAGATCTTACTCGGCGCGATACTGGCCTTCGCGATGCTCGCGCCGCTGATTCTCGCCGAGGACGGTCGCCGGCATCGCTTCCTCGAGCATCCTGTGATGCTGACGCTGGGCCGCTGGTCGTACGGATTGTTCATCTGGCATCTGGCTGTGCTTGCCGTCGTGTTCCCGGTGTTCGGCATCATCCCGTTCACGGGCGGTATGTGGTTCGTCTTGCCGGTGACCCTCGCACTGTCGATTCCGGTGGCTGCGGCGAGCTACGCGCTGGTGGAAGACCCTGCTCGACGACGCTTCGCTGCCAAGAAGACGCCGATCACGGTTTCCGCATCGCACTGATCGCCAACGCGACGATTCCGATCAGCGCGGCCAGCTGCACTCCGTACGATTCGCCCACGTACCCGTCGGGCGATCGCCATGGACCGAGCGAGAGCAGCGCCGCGCCCAGCAAGGCGAATCCGCCTGCTGCGCTGACCAACACGCGCGAGGAGAGCGCGCGACCGTAGCGGCGGTCCAGGAACACTGCACCGACACCGATCACGGCCACAGCGGCAGCACCGGCGATTCCTGCCAACACGATCGTCGCTCCGAACAGCGCCACGATCGCCGCCGGGAGGCTCTGCCAAGGCCGCGGTGCGGGCCCGAGATCGGGCATGCTGCGCGGCCGACGCAACGCTGCGAACAGCAGGGGAATCAGCAGCAACAACCCACCGAAGATGCCGAGTCGATACCAGCGATCGGTGGCGAAATCCAACGAGATCGTGCCCGACGCCCCGGCCGGAACGACCCAGGCCTGCTGCCACCCGTCGACCACCACCGGGGACAGTTCGACGCCTCCGGGAGTGGTTGCGCGCCAACCACTGTTGTTGCTTTCCGGGATGACCAGCAAGCGATCCTCCGTTGTGGAGGTCAGCGTCACCTCACGGTGATCGGGGCTCCAGGCGGTGGTCCTGGCGACCTGCGGTGCCGAGCTCGTCGGCCACTGTGCCGGAATGGGCATGGTGCGCAACCGAATACCGTCGACGAAGAACGACGCTCCCGGCTCCACCACCACGTCCTGGCGACCCTCGGGCAGCGATACCGGGTTGACGAAATTCTCGTTCACCGGGGTGTCGGCGTCGCACACCGATGCCTTCAGCGGCTCACCGGAACGGAACTGCTCCGCGGTGGCCGTCACCGACGTGCGCACCGTCTGCCCGGCGATGGAGAGGATGGGGCCGGCGAAGCAGTCCACGGTGATCTCGCGGTCACCGTCGTACGGTGCGCCGATCGGTTCACCACCGGACAGCGGCGTCACCTCGGCGAAGCCGGGTGGCTGAGACTGGATGAAGCCCAGCGAGTTTCGATCCAGAACTCCCTCCCAGTCCACGATCGACAGGACGATCCGGTCCGTCACGTACGGTGCCAGTTCGAGGGTCGTCGAGCCGTCGGTGTCGACGTCGCGCACCATCGGCCCGTTGCCGAGGTTGACCGCGACGCGGGTGGGGTGCGCCGGGAGTGCGCCCAGGCTGGGCCTGAGTTCGAGCCCGTCCACCAGTGTCGGAGCGGGCAATTCGATGGTCAGGGTGGGGTTGGTTCCGGCTCGATCGGTGATCGACTTCTCCGGCGCCGCCCAGGACGTGCGCGGATCACCGTCGGTCGCGGCGAACGCCGAACCGTGCAGGTCGGCGACGTCCGACGCCCCGCCGGCCAACGGCCGACCCGGTTGCGCCAGTAGCGCTTCGAGTTCGGGAGACTGACGCGTGCGGACCGTCAGATCGGGAATGACGGCGGTACCCATCGGGACGTCGATCGTGCGTGAGAAGCGCCCCAGTTCCTCGGGCGACTTGGACAGTCCACTGCTGCAGCGGATTCGATCCTCGGTGTCGAGGCACCCGGACCGGCCGGGGAATTCCTGGCCCAGTTCCCAGGCATCGACGCTTGCTCCGGCGGGAGTCTCGGGCAGCACCGCGCGGTGCACGATCGGTACCTGCTTCGGGTTGTCCCGGTCGGAGTAGTCGTCCACCGACACCTCGCTGATGCCGAACTGGCTGCCGCGGGTTCCGTCTACCGTCGACTTCGCGGTGATGCGCAGCCACGGCGTCTCACCGCCCGGCAGCGACACCGTCATCGGCTCACCCGGCTCGTCGACGCGCGCGGCCGTCGAGCCGTTCGGGGTGGTGATCTCCACCCACTTCACCGGGTCGCCGATCGTCCCCGGGCTGGTACGCATACGCAGCAGCCCGCCGCGCACCGGAGTATCGAAGTCGAGCTGAAGCCATTGCCCCACAGCACGTTCGATGCCGTTGCTGATCCAGCTGGTGGCCAGATCGCCGTCCACAGCGGCGGCGACACCGCTGCCGGGGGCGCTGCCGCCGATCTGTGTGGCGTCCGACGCCGAGCTCGACGCCGTCAGGGTCGCGCCCTCCCACTCGGCGTCCACGGTCTTCGACCCGTACACCGGGTAGTCGGAAACCTCGTTGAGCGAACGTCGCGGCTCGTCGGCGGCCCGCAGCGCAGAACTGTGATTGTCGACCTGGCCGAAGTCCGTCTCGCGATTCATCGGGGTGTCGGTCACCGTCACCGAGTTCACGGCAATGCCCGCCGCGGCCGCATCCGAGGCCAGCAGCGTGGGGCCCGACGGCACCGGATTGCGAATATCGTTGTTCCGCAACTCGTTCGAGCGCAGAATGGACTCCGGACCACCCTGGACCACCGGAACGCGATCGAGATCGACGGTGTAGGGACCGGACGCGGGAATGTCTGCCGAATCGCCCACCGAATAGATCTCCACAGCCGGATACGGCGGTCGCAGATCACCGTCGAGTACGACGCCGTCGACCTGGCCGGGAGCCACGTCCTCACCGAATTCGGCCACCTTCTCGAGTCTCGGCGAACCGTCGAGCACCTGGTGCACCGATGCCGGACGGGTGGATCGCGAGTTCTCGGGATCGAGGTCGTTGCGTACGACGACGTAGCTGATGCCCTGGCCCAGAAGGGTATCGGCCAATCCGGCCGACGGCCGACCGTCGGCGAAAAGTCGTTGCACGGAGTCCAGTGCCCGGATGGCACCGGGCGGGGTGAGCGGTACGGCGTCGCGGACGGCCCAGGGGGTGGTGGCCAGCGCCTGCAGTGGTTCGTCTCGGGTCAATCCCCAGGTCTGCAGAGCGAACGGTGCGCCGGGCACGATCAGGGCCCGCTGTGCGTCGGAACCGTCGGGACTCGATCCCGACGCATTCTCGGTGAGCCAGTCCGCGGCGTCGTGCCAGTACTGCGGAACGGCCTCGTACGCTCCTCGGGGCGCGAGCTTGCCCGTCCACGCCAGCGAGGTGGACAGCGTCAAGGCCACCAGGACCAAGGCGGTCACCGCCATCATCGGATGCTTCTCGGGATGCGCGACGGCCGATCGCCACTGCGTCCGCGGCGCAGAACCCGGCAGTGGAACGCGGCCCAAGAGGTGAGCCAGGCCCAGTACCAACGGGATTCGAATGACCGGCTCGAGTTTGTGGATGTTGCGCAGTGGTGCGCCTGCAGAATCGAGGAACACCCGAACCGAAGCCGCGAACGGACCGTCCAGATCGCCGACGAACCCGGCACCGAGGCCGACCAGACCGATGAACAGCATGACCGTCAACCGGCCGCGGGCGGGCATAGACCGCATCGCCAGGCCCGCGATTCCAGCAGCCGCTATCAAGCCCGTCGCGATGACGGCCGCGGGCTGAGTCACCAGAACGGCACCGGCCACTCGCTCGGGAGAGACGAACGGCGTCCAGCTGCCGGTGCCGCGCAGCACCTCCGTCAGCGACGTCCACTGTGTGGTGGTGCCGGACGATTCGATGTAATCGAGAAACGGTGGAGAGACCTTGCCCAGCAACAGCAGTGGAACGATCCACCACAGCGTCGCGAGCACCAGAAAGCCCGACCACCATCCGCCGAAGACGAACCAACGCTTGTTCGGCCGATGCGTCAGCATCCAGATCACGGCCACCAGAACGGCTGCGGCAGTGGCGACGGCATTGACCGCGCCCATCAAGGCCACAGCCAGTGCAGACTGCGCGGCGGCGCGCCGAACCGTCTGTTTCGCATCATCCCCGGCGAGATACCGCACCATCGGGATCAGAACCCACGGTGCGAGCATCATCGGCATCGTCTCCGAGGAGATCGACGCGAGGGTGGTGATCACTCGCGGCGAGAGCACGAAGGCCGTCGCGGCGATCAGACGGGAACTGCGGCTGCCGATACCGAGGGCTTCGGCGAGCCGGACGATTCCCCAGAACCCGGCGATGAGCAGCAAGGCCCACCAGATGCGTTGAGTGATCCACGGCGGGATCGACAGCAGATCACCGCCGGCGAAGAACGCACCGTGGGGGAAGAAGTAGCCGTAGGCCTGGTTCTGCACCTGGCCGAGCGGAGCCGCGCTGTTCCACTGATGGGAGGCGCGTTCGAGAAATCCGAGTGGGTTCTGAGCCAGGTCGTACTTGGTATCGGCGACGGTGAAGCCGGGGACCTGCAGAAAGGTGAGGAGGAACGCCAGAATCGAGACGCCGAAGAGCCATTTACGGCCGAGCGGCTCGGCCGAGATCACCGATTCACGAAAGCGACCAGCGTCAGCGGCTGCCGTACTCAACCTGGTTCAGCAAGGACGAGTCGGCGTTTCCGGAGCGATCGATATCCGGACGAGAGTTGTCGGCTGCAGCTGCGGTGACTCCGAAGACGACGCCCGCACCCAGTACGGCTCCGACGACGGCGGCAATGACACCCGGGACAGCAAACTTCATCTCGGTTCTCCAGTCAGTCGGCTCAGGAAAGAAGCGGGCGAGGTGGACCCCCACGCGGGCATCACGGTATCACTCGCACCCGCCCATCAGGCCGGTGGACGCGTTACTTGCCGGGCGGAACGATCAGGACGGGCCGATGGCTGTGCCGCAGTACATGCTCGGCCACCGAACTCTGGAGCAGCGCACGAAGACCGGTGGTGCCTCTGGTGCCGGTGACGATGATGTCGACGTTCATCTCGTCGGCCTTCTCCACGATCGCGCTCCAGATGGCGGTGGTGCATTCGGTGCACTGGCCCTCCACCTTCAGGCCTGCGGCCTCGGCCAGCGCGACGCCCTCGCTGTTGGTCACTTTCGCGTCGGTGAGCGCAACGTCCTCGGCCTCGTCGTCGGGAACCCATTCGGGTTGCATGACGCCGGAGAGTCCGGACATTCGAGCGGCCTGACGCACCATCGGCTCCCACGCGGTGACGACGATCGCGCGCGAGGTGGTGAGAAATCGGCCTGCGTAGTCGATCGCACGCTTGGCATTGTCGGAGCCGTCGTAGGCAATGAGTATGAGGTCTGCGGTCATGGTTCGAGGTCCTCCTCATGTCGCGTTCGTCCAGATTACCCTCACCCCTCGTCGGATCGATGTGGGTTTCAGTCGGTCGGAGTGCAACAAAGGCGCATCGATCCGAACCCCGGGTGGGCAGCGACACCGACGATCTCGGCTACCGTCGTATTCCATGCGACTTCGGTTTTCGGTTCGGTCCGCTGCGGTGATGACGGTCGGTGTCGGCCTCTTGGTTTCGTGCTCCACCGAGTCTGCGCAGGTCGCATCCACACAGTCGGCGGCCCCTGCGTCGACGACCACCCCCGTCGACACGACGGTGCCGCAACCGGTGCCGCCCGTCGACGGCTGCGTTGCGTTCGTCGATGGATTGTCGGAGCGGCAGCGGCTCGCTCAGTTGCTCACCGTCGGAGTCACCGGAACTGCGGATGCGGTGCAGATCATGTCCACCGAGCAGGTCGGCGGCATCTTCGTCGGCAGTTGGACCGACGAGTCGATGCTCGGCAATCGGGAAGTACCGCAGGTGTTCGACGCCTCCGTGGTGGCTCCGATGGTGACGATCGACGAAGAGGGCGGGCGGGTTTCGCGGGTCGCGGATCTGTTGGGAGTTGCCCCGTCGGCGCGGGAGTTGGCGCAGACGGTGTCGGTGGACGAGGCGTATTCGATGGCGTTGACGCGTGGTCAGGGGTTGAAGGATCTCGGCGTCACCGTCGACTTCGCTCCGGTGGTCGACGTGAGCAGTCAGCCTGCTGATTCCGTCATCGGAGACAGGTCGTTCTCCGACGATCCGCAGGTCGTGATCGAGTACGCGGGGGCGTACGCGCGGGGTCTGGAAGACGCGGGTGTCAAGCCCGTCATCAAGCACTTCCCCGGGCACGGTTCGGGTTCGGGCGACTCGCACACCGGCGCGGTGACGACCCCGTCGCTCGACGAGTTGAAGACCAAGGATCTGTTGCCGTTCGCGGCGCTGAACAACTCCGGCGTCGGCGTCATGGTCGGGCACCTCGATGTGCCCGGACTGACCGAGCCGGGTGTGCCGGCGAGCATCAGCCCGGCGACGATGGCGTTGTTGCGCGATGGCGTCGGATACGGTGCCGCGCCGTTCGACGGCCCGATCTTCACCGACGACCTCAGTGGCATGGCGGCGATCACGGCGCGACTCGGAATCGTCGACGCGGTCGAGGCGGCGTTGGTCGCGGGAGCCGATGTGGCGCTGTGGCTCACCACCGATCAGGTGCCCGCGGTGTTGGACAATCTCGAAGACGCGGTGGCGACGGGACGCCTGCCGGCGGCTCAGGTGGACGAGGCCGCAGCGACGGTTGCTCGGTTCAAGGGGGCGTGCGGGGCCTGATTGCGCGGTACTGGACCTTACTGTGGAGTAACGTCTAGTACTTCGTACGTATTGGAGGGTCCATGGCTGGCGGCACCAAAAGATTGCCCCGCGCCGTCCGCGAGCAGCAGATGCTCGACGCGGCGGTGGATGTGTTCTCCGACAACGGGTTTCATGAGACGTCGATGGATTCGATCGCCAAGAAGGCGGCCATCTCCAAGCCGATGCTCTACCTGTACTACGGGTCGAAGGACGAGTTGTTCGCCGCGTGCATCCACCGCGAGGGCGTCAAGTTCGTCGAGGCCCTGACTCCCGCTGCAGATCCGACGCTGACGCCGCGCGAGCAGTTGCGCAAGGCTCTGATCGGATTCCTCGGATTCGTCGGCGAGAACCGGAAGTCGTGGATGGTGCTCTACCGCCAGGCCATCGGTCAGCAGGCGTTCGCCTCACAGGTGCAGAGCAGCCGAGATCGTCTGATCGAGCTGACGGCCGGTCTGCTCGCGATGAGCACGAGAGATCCGGAACATTCACAGAATTTCGGGCTGATGGCCGTCGCACTGGTCGGGGCGGGCGAGGCTGTGGCCGACAGAGTGGCAGGCGGCGAAATCGAGGTCGACGCGGCCGCGGACCTGCTGGAGAATCTGGCGTGGCGCGGCCTGGCCGGAAAGAAAACCGCCACCACCTGAGACGCCGAACTCGAAGTTGTGGACGGAAATCCGGGGAAATCCGTCCACAACTTCGAGTTCGAGCCGGTTACCGCAGGGTTCCCGTCAGATGCGGGTAGCCCTTCTTCGGGTTCTTCAGCGACAGGTCCCAGCCGGTGCCGACGGCCTCGGCGTAGGCGTTCACCGTCGCGGGCAGGACGATCGGCTTGCCGAAGCGGATGCTGTAGTTCACAGCTTCCGGGATTCGACCCTCGACGGTCTGCAGGACGGCTGCCGCGCTCCACATGCCGTGCGCGATGGTCTTCGGGAACCCGAATGCCTTTGCGCCCAGCGAGGATACGTGAATCGGGTTGCGGTCTCCGGAGATTGCCGCGTACCGGCTGATGATCCGCTGGTCGACGCGCAGGGTGCGGGTCGGGGGCGGCGGAACCTCGTCGGCGGGCGGTGCCTCGCGGGGTCCACCGGACAGTGACGTCTTCTGCAGGCTCAGGAAGCTCGAAGTCTGCTTCCAGACCAGTTCGCGTCCTACCTTGACCTCACTGATCAGGTCGACGAGCAAGCCCTTGCGGTGCTCGCGCAGGTTCTCCGCGTGCACTCGCACGTCCAGCGGCTCGGAGGACGAGATGCCACGGAACTGCTCGATGACGTTCTCGGCGTGTACCGAACCGATGGCGGCGAACGGAAAGCCCTTGGACACCATCAGTTTCATCACCGTCGGGAAGACGAGGGTGAAGGGGTAGGTCACCGGGAGCTGATCGCCGAATCGCAGCCCCGTCGCGCGGCAGTACCCGGCAAGGTTGTCGGGGTCCACTCGCAGACCCTCGAGCTCGTACACCGTGCTGGGAACCGAAGAAGACCTGGATCCGAAGAACGGCAGCGCGCCGAGCGCCGCCGAAGTGTAGATGTCGGACGTCTTCGGCTGCGCGGTGAGCGTGACGGTGCTCATGCGCCGAGCAGGCTCTGGCCGCACACGCGCACGACCTGCCCGGTGACGGCGTTGGATGCGGGAGAAGCGAAGTACGAGACCAACTCTGCGACGTCGACGGTCTCGCCGCCCTGCAGCAGCGAGCTCATGCGTCGTCCGGCCTCGCGGGTGGCGAACGGAATCGCGGCCGTCATCGCGGTCTCGATGAAGCCGGGAGCGACGGCGTTGATGGTGATGTTCTTCTTCGCCAGCACCGGTGCGGACGCGTGCACCAGGCCGATGACGCCGGCCTTGGACGTGCCGTAGTTGGTCTGGCCGCGGTTGCCCGCGATACCCGCGATGGAGGAGACGTCGATGACGCGGCCGCCGTCCTTGAGCGCGCCGGATGCGACGAGCTCGTCGGTGATGCGCTGCGGGGCAGCTAGATTGACGCCGATGACCGAGTTCCAGCGGGCGTCGTCCATGTTGGCGAGGGTCTTGTCGCGGGTGATGCCTGCGTTGTGCACGATGATGTCTGCGCCGCCGTGACGCTCGAGGAGGTGCTTCGAGAGGACCTCTCCGGCGTCGGGTGAGGTGACGTCGAGTGCGAGCGAGGTGCCGCCGACCTTGTTGGCGGTCTGCGAGAGTGCTTCTCCGGCAGCGGGAATGTCGGCTGCGATGACGGTGGCTCCGTCGCGCGCGAGGACCTCGGCGATGGTGGCACCGATACCGCGGGCGGCTCCGGTGACGACGGCGACCTTGCCTGCGAGCGGCTTGTCCCACGAGGCCGGGGCCTGTGAGTCTGCGTCACCGACGGCGATGACCTGGCCGTCGACGAATGCGGACTTGGCCGAGAGCAGGAAGCGGAGGGTGGATTCGAGGCCGGACAGGCCGGTCGACGCCTTGGGGGAGATGTAGACGAGCTGCGCGGTGGCTCCGCGCTTGACCTCTTTGCCGACGCTGCGCGTGAAGCCTTCGAGGGCGCGCTGAGCGATGTGCTCGTCGACGCTCGAGGTCTCTTCGGGCGTGGTGCCGATAACGACGACGCGAGCGGACGGTGCCAGGTTGCGGATGACCGGCTGGAAGAATTTGAAGAGCTGCTCGAGCTCGGCGACGTTGCCGATGCCGGTGGCGTCGAACACCAGTCCGCCGTGCTTGTCGTCGTGCGGCTGCGACTGCGGGTAATCCGAGAGCAGCTCACGCAGCGGCTCGACGAGGCGGCCACTGCCGCCGATCAGGACCGGCCCGGCCAGCGGCGGCTCGCCTGCCTTGTAGCGGCGCAGCTTCTCGGGCTGCGGCAGGCCGGCCTGCTTGGCGATGAAGGCTCCCGGCGCGGACGCGAGGAACGTTGAGTAGAGATCTGGGGCTCCCTTGGAGGCTGCCACTGTCGTACCTTTCATTCAGCGCTGCTCGCTCGAGGAGCGAGGCGCACGACCGGGTGTCGACAACCAACTTACTCGCCAGTAAGATGAAACTCCACCAGGGCCTTTTTCGACGATGTTTGGAGACGTCAGTGACAAGCAAGCAGCTACGACCGGTCGCAATCGTCGGTGGCAACCGCATTCCTTTCGCGCGCTCGGACAAGAAGTACGCGCTGGCGTCCAACCAGGACATGCTCACCGCGACCATCGACGGGCTGGTCTCGCGATTCGGTCTGCAGGGCGAGCGCCTGGGCCTCGTCGCCGCCGGTGCCGTCCTCAAGCACTCACGCGATTTCAACCTCACTCGCGAGGTCGTACTCGGCAGCGCATTGAGCCCGTACACCCCGGCCTTCGACATCCAGCAGGCCTGCGGCACCGGCCTTCAGTCGATCATCGCCGTCGGCGACGCCATCGCATCGGGCCGCATCGATGCCGGCATCGGTGGCGGTGTCGACACCACGTCCGACGCTCCGATCGGTGTCAACGACGAACTGCGTGAGTTCCTGCTTTCGCTGAACCGGGCCAAGAGCACCACCGACCGCATCAAGCTTCTCGGTAACGTCCGTCCCGGCATGCTCGGTATCGAGATCCCGCGCAACGGCGAACCGCGCACCGGCCTGTCGATGGGTGACCACGCCGCCATCACCGCCAAGGAATTCGGCGTCCGCCGCGAGGACCAGGACGAACTGGCCGCAGCGAGCCACAAGAACATGGCAGCCGCATACGACCGCGGTTTCTTCGACGATCTGGTGACGCCGTTCCTCGGCCTGACTCGCGACGACAACCTGCGTCCGGGATCGACCGTGGAGAAGCTCGCGACGCTCAAGCCGGTCTTCGGAACCAAGCTGGGCGACGCAACCATGACGGCAGGCAACTCGACGCCGCTGACCGACGGTGCGTCGGCTGCCCTGCTGTCGAGTGACGAGTGGGCTGCCGAGCGCAACCTGCCGGTGCTCGCGCATCTGGTCGATTCCGAAACCGCAGCAGTCGATTACGTCCACGGCAACGGATCGTTCAAGGACGGTCTGCTGATGGCTCCGACCTACGCGATTCCGCGTCTGCTCGCGCGCAACGGCCTGACGCTGCAGGACTTCGACTACTACGAGATCCACGAGGCGTTCGCTTCGGTGGTGCTCGCAACTCTGCAGGCATTCGAGAGCGACGAGTACTGCAAGGAGCGGCTCGGCCTCGACGCTGCGCTCGGTTCCATCGATCGCAGCAAGCTCAACGTCAACGGCTCCTCGCTCGCCGCGGGTCACCCGTTCGCTGCAACCGGCGGACGCATCGTGGCCTCGCTGGCGAAGATGCTGGCCGAGAAGGGCTCGGGCCGTGGCCTGATCTCGATCTGCGCGGCCGGTGGCCAGGGCGTCACGGCGATCATCGAGCGCTGACCGGCGGCAGCTTCGGCTGCTCCCAATCCGGGGGGACACAGTCCGGGGGACAGAAGGGTCGGCGGATCCGATAATCGAGGGGTTTTCGGATCTGCCGACCACCACGTGAAAAAGGGGCACGCATGCGCCGCGTGCCCCTTTTTCGTGTGATCAGCCGGGTATGCCGCTTTCCGGCGGGGTCGATTCCTCGCCCGTGTACTCCTCCACTGCCGAATCCCCGATGTCGGTCTGCAGCACCGGAGTCAGATACTCGGGTACGCCGCCGCGGATCTGGAAGACACTGGCACCGGAAATTCCGAGGTGACTTTCTTCCGAGTAGCGGAACGGGGCCAACTGCGGACCTTCGAAGTCCATGCCGCCGTCCTGGATGGCCGCGACGATGCCCTCACGGGTGGGATTCTCGCCCGCCGCCTGCAGCGCTTGGACGAATGCGTACGCCTGGCTCAGACCGTAGATGCGGTAGTTGGTCAAGGGGTCACCGGTTCCGTTCTCGGCCCAGACCTTCTGCCACAGTTGGGTCCACGGATTCTCAGGAGAGTCGACGCCCGGGATGTACTCCAGCGAGATCATCCCTTCGAGCGACTGCGCGCCGTCGGTGACCGCACCCTGGGAGAAGCGTCCGAGCAGGGAGCCGACGAGGTCGACGTCGGAACCGATCGAGCTGTAGAACCACTCGGGGTCGTAGTTGAGCCGCATGGCTGTCAGCTGGCTCAGTGCGGTGTACGAGGGAACGTTGAAGCCGAGGATCAGATCTGCTCCGGCACCTTGCAAGGCCGCGATCTGAGGTGCGACGTCGGTGTTGCCCGAGGTGTACCGCACGACCTCGACGATCTGATCGTCGAGATACTGCCGCACCGCCTCTTCGCTGTCTCGGCCGAGGTCGTCGTCCTGGAGGAACAGTCCGACCTTGGCGTCGGGTCGGTTCTTCGTCACCCAGTCACCGATGATCTTGCCCTCGACCTGGTAGTCGGGCTGCCAGCCGAAGGTATTGGGGTACTTCTCGGGGTCGTTGCCCCACATGATCGCGCCGGAGGAGACGAACAGATCCGGCACACCCTCCTCGTTGAGGAAGTCGATGACAGCGCTGTGGGTCGCTGTGCCGAGTCCGCCGACGACGGCGAACACCTCGTCCTGGAGAACCAGTTCGTTGACGACCTGGGTGGTGGTCGTCGGATCGTAGGAGTCGTCCCGAACCACGTATTCGATCTGTCGGCCGTTGATGCCTCCCGCTGCGTTGACGTAGTCGAAGTAGGCCTGTGCGCCCGTGGGGATTTCGCTGTAACCGGGCGCTGCGACCCCGGTCAACGGAAAGTGGGCACCGATCTTCACCGAGGTGTCGGTGATGCCGACCGTCGACCCTTCCGAGGATTCCGTCGTCTCTTCTCGGCCACCTGCACCACACGCCGCGGCCAACGAGACGACGGCGACGAGCGCGGTCGTTCTGAATGCCACCGATCCGAACTTTTTCATTTCATTCCTTTTCTGGTCAGACGGAACTTGCGATACGTGCCCACCAAACCCAGTGGGGCGAACAGGATGACGAGGACGGTGAAGATTCCGGTCACCAGTGGTGCGAGTTCGGCAGATTGCAGACTGCTCAGACCCAGATCGAGCCCGAGGTTGGTGACCACGGGTGGGATGTAGGTCAGCAGAACAGCCCCGATCAATGCACCGGAGAGGGTTCCCAGCCCGCCGATGACGACGGCGGAGAGCAGGGTCAGCGAGAGGGTCAGCGTGAATCCGCTCGGTGCCGCGATTCGTGCCGACATCGCCAGTACTGCACCGCCCGCGCCCGCACAGGCCGCGCTGACCACGAACGCGAGAATGCGTGCGCGCCCCAGGTCGATTCCGGCCAGTTCGGCGGCGACTTCGTCGTCTCGAACGGCCCGCCAGCGACGGCCGATCCGGCTCGACGAGGCGTTCGCCAACAGGAAGAACACGATCACCAGCAGTATCCAGCTGACATAGGCGACGAATTTCGTTCCGCTGAGCTCGTTTCCGGTGACGAAGAACATCATGTCGTCGATCAGCTCGGGCACCTTCGGTGCCGGCACGACGAGTCCCTGTTCACCGCCGAGGTAGTCCGAGAAGTACAGGGCCAGGCCCGGTACCGCGACGGCGAGCGCAAGCGTCGCACCGGCCAGGTACGGCCCGTGCAGTCGGGCGGCGGCCACACCGACCACGACACCGACCACCGCCGAGACCACGGTGGCGGCGAGCAGAACGAGGGGTACCGACCATCCCGAATCGTTGGCCCGCAACATCAATGCCGCGGTGTATGCGCCGACCGCCATGAACGCACCGTGCCCGAGCGAGAGCTGGCCGCTGAGCCCGGTCAGCACCGTCAGTCCGCCGGCTGCGATGGCCAGGTAGGCCACCGAGGTGAGTTGGCTCTGTCGGAAGGTGCTCAGAGATTCGAGGGCGAGCACGATGACGATCAATCCGATGAGGGAACCGAGGATGTGGCGTCGAACCGGTGTTGCGGTGAGGCGAGTGAGAGTTGCGTTCATGTCACACCCTCCTGGCCGCAGAGCTGGCGAACAGCCCGCTCGGTCGTAGCAGAAGCACGACGATCAGGATCACCAATGCCGCGCTGGAGACCAGATCCTGACCGAGATAGCCACTGACGAAACTGAGCCCGATGCCCATCAGCAGGCCGCCGACCACTGCTCCCGCCGGACTGTCCAGTCCGCCGAGAACCGCTGCAACGAAACCGAATACGACGATCGAGTCCATGTAGCCCGGATGCACGAGCGACCCACCTGCGATGAGGAGTCCGGCGAGCGAACCGACCACTGCGGCCAGCGCCCAACCGAGAGTGAGCATTCGACTCACGCGTACGCCGAGGAGTTTGGCGACCTCCTGCTCGAAGGCGCTCGCGCGCATCTTCAGTCCCAGATCGGTGAACCGGAAGAGCAGGATCAGCAATCCC
Organism: Rhodococcus sp. SBT000017; assembly: GCF_003688915.1. Taxonomy (NCBI): domain Bacteria; kingdom Bacillati; phylum Actinomycetota; class Actinomycetes; order Mycobacteriales; family Nocardiaceae; genus Rhodococcus; species Rhodococcus sp. SBT000017. Next base: position 3,070,651 of record NZ_REFU01000001.1, on the reverse strand, counting down.
AGGACCACGAGGACGGCGACGATCTTGAAGATGTCGTACCCGGTCAACGCTACGTTCATGTCGCCGATCCGCTGTCCGGTGAGACCGAACGGTGCAGGGAAGGAACGGAATTGGTTACCGAAGACGATGGCGGCCACCGCGTGGATGATGATGAACAACCCGAGCGTGAGAATGACCGGGTTGATGTGCGATGAGCTGTCGACGAATCGGATGACGAGTCGCTCCGTCAACGCTCCCAGTAGCAGGCCGCAGAGGAGCGCGACTCCGAATCCGATCCAGTACGAGTAGCCGGCGTCGATGACGACCAGTGCCACGTACGTGGTGATCATGGCCATCGGGGCCTGCGCGAAGTTGACGATGCGGGTCGATCGCCAGATGAGTACGAGGGCGAGCGCGAACGCGGCGTAGATCATGCCTGTGGTCACGCCGTTGATGAGGATGGTGAGCAGTTGTTGCACTGTGGCTGGCGTCCTTTCGGCTTGCTCTAGAACCCGAGATAGGCGTGTCGGAGGGCGTCGTCCCCGGCCAAGGTGTCGGCGGGACCTTCTACCGCGACCTTGCCCAGATCGAGGACGACGGCATGTTCGGCGATCGACAGCGCACTGCGGGCGTTCTGTTCGACGAGCACGACGGTCATCGACTCGGAGTCGACGAGTCCGCGCAGCGTCTCGAATATCTGCGCGGCGACTTTCGGTGCGAGTCCGAGAGACGGTTCGTCGAGCAGAAGCACCGACGGTGTCGCCATCAGCGCTCGGCCGATCACGAGCATCTGTCGCTCTCCGCCGGACAGGGTGTGTGCCGAGGATGCCCGACGACCGGTCAGGGGCGGAAACATGTCGTAGATACGGTCGAGGGTGACGGCGTCGTGACTTCGGTTGCGTCCCATCGCGCCGAGTCGAAGATTCTCGTCGACGGTCAACTCGGCGATGACGCCCCGACCCTCGGGAACGTGCGCAAGACCTTTGCGGGACATGCGGTCCGGTGCCACGCCGACGATGTCGACCCCGGCGAGTTCGATCCTCCCCGACACCGGTTTCAGCAATCCCGAGATGGTGCGCAGCAGAGTCGTCTTGCCTGCTCCGTTCGCGCCGAGTACGGCCGTGACAGCTCCGGCCGTGACGGTCATCGACACCGAGTCGAGGGCGGTGACCGGTCCGTATCGAACGGTCAGATCGGTGATCGTCAGGTGCGCCGCGTCAGTTCTCATGTGCCACTTCGTTTCCGAGGTATGCAGCGAGCACGGCCGGATCCTCGCGAATCTCGTCGGGCGTTCCCTGCGCGATGACCTTGCCGAAATCCAGCACGTAGATCCGGTCGCACACACTCATGACGAGATCCATGTGATGCTCGACGAGCATGATCGATGTGGCCGGTCTTTCCGGTTCGGAATCCGGTGAGGGGGCAGGAGTGGAGCCTGCGGAACGACCCGGTGAGGAAGCGAGAGAGCGGATCTCGTCGCCGAGTTCGCTCATTTCGTCACTGGACAGACCCGAGGCGGGTTCGTCCAGCAGTAGCAGTGTCGGTTCACTCACCAGGGCGCGTGCGAGTGCGACGCGTTTGCGCACCGCGTACGGCAGGCTCGGTGGCAATCGGTGCGCATGGCCGTCGATCCGCAAGCGTTCGAGGGTGGCCATCGCGGTGGAGCGGACCGCGGCATCGTCGGAGGCACTCGACGGTAGGCCGAGCAGGCCCGCGAGGATTCCGGTCTTCGCTGTTCGATCGGCACCGACCATGACGTTGTCCAGAACCGTCATCCGATCGAACAGTCCGAGTCCCTGGAGAGTTCGGCTCATGCCGAGCCGGGGTAGGTCGTGCGGTCGTAGACGGGTCAACGTTTCGCCGTGTCGTCCGAGCGTTCCCGATTGCGGACGAACGAGTCCGCACGCAACGTTGAACAGCGTCGTCTTGCCTGCACCGTTGGGCCCGATGACGCCGAGAACTTCGCCGGGTCGCACCTCGAGACTGACTCCGGACAGCGCGACGATTCCGCCGAAGGACACTTCGACGTCCGTCATGGTGAGGACCGGGTCCTTCGTGTCGATAGCGTTCAAGTGATCCACCTCACAATCTGTTGCGTCCACTATGGTGCGTTTCGCACAACGGGCGATATGGGCGCTGCGCACAGAATGTTTGGGTGCCTGGGCACCAGTAACGGTCAAATCGACCTGCCATGTGGGCTCAGTGCGCAAAACTGAGCAGGTGGGTGCCCCCGATGGTCGACGCGCATCGGCGCGTTCGGCTGCCCGGGGAGCGGTGACGGACGCCGACCAGGAGCAGATTCGACGTGCATGGGCAGCCCTGACGTCGCGAGCGGATTCGATCGCGGACTCCATCACGCTGGCGTTGATCGAGCAGGAACCCGCCTACCTGGCCAGCTCCACTCCGGACATCGCAGGCGAGATTCGGCGCAGCACTCGCGAGCACATCAATCAAGGTCTCCGCACCCTGTCGGGGCTGCCCGCCGCGGGTGACAACGCGCGCGAGGTGTGGCGTCGTACCGGCAGAGAGCGCGCACGCCAAGGAATTCCGATGGAACTGGTACTCAAGGCGTACACGCTGGGGAGTCGGACGCTGTGGGAGGAGCTGATGCTCGAGCGCGAGCAGTGCCGAACCAGCATCGACGAGCATCTGCTGCTCGTGGCGGGTCAGCAGCTGTGGCGCGCGCTCGACAGCCAGTACGAAACCCTCGTCGAGGCATACCGGCAGGAAAGCGCGCGGATGCAGCAGCGCGATCTCGCCAACGTTCTGGTGATACTCGACGGCCTTCGATCGGGGCGCGGCGGTGATCCGGCGTTCGTCATGGAAGCACGTGCCACCCTTGGCCTTTCGGCATCACAGCAGATCGCGTGTGTCGTCGGTCCGCTCGACGACCAAGGGTCGCCGCCGCTCCCGGCACCCGAGGACGCGTTGGATCAGATCGGTGCGGTCTCGCATTGGAACACCAGGGACGGCCACCAGTTCGCGCTCGTCGCACTCGGAACGGGATCGTGGCACTCCGTCGTCGACGCCCTCGCTGCCAAGGCCGTCGGGCCTGTGGGGGTCGCGCATTCGCCCGAGGGCCTGTCGTCGTTCGCTGCGGCGTATCGGCTCGCGGCATTGACGGCCGAGACCATCACCGAAGACAGCGGCGTGGCTCTGGCGACGGACCGACTGCCCCGCGTGATCATGGCGGCCGACGACCGATCGTCGGAGTTGCTGGTGCGCCACGCTCTGGGAAAACTGTGGACGCACCCGGAGCCGCATCGAGGAACGCTGCTCGACACCCTGGCCCACATGCTCGCGTCGGACGGCTCGCCCACCAACGCCGCCAAGGCGCTCTACTGCCATCGAAACACCGTGATCTACCGGGTCCACCGCATCGAGGAGTTGACCGGGCATGATCTGACCGATCCGCGAGATCGGCTCCTGCTCACTCTCGCGCTGGTCAGGACGGGACATTGGGCCCGAGCCGTCGGGCAAGGGGACAGTTCGACGGCCCGCGGATCATTCAACCGAATGAATTGACGAGACAATTTTGCAGTCGTTGTAACGGCGTGGCGTGGTGTGCATATATTCCCAGTGGCTCCGTGCTGCTGCCTGACCCCCGACCCGGCAGCAGCGCGGGGCCTTTCTCGTCGCTGTGCCGATGGTCTCCGGAGTGAGCGTCACCGTTCGGTTTGCGTAAGCTCGTGCGAGGGGTACGCCGTGCAGAAGGGCGGAACAACAACCAACGGTGGTCCTGGAAGGGTCGAACGTGAGCGAGGGCAACAGTAGGTCGGGTGACGCGCCCAACGGTGCCGAACCGAAACCCGATGTACCGCCGTACGACGCTCCCACAGAGGTCTTCGGTGCGGTCCGCGACGAGACGGACGCTCCGAAGCATTCGTCCGAGGCGGAGCAGGTTCCGGAAGCCGAGGCCGAGCAGCCTTCCGGCGCGGAAGCCGATGTCGATGGGCCGGGGTCGGGCGATGGAGGTTCGGGCGATGCTGGGTCGGTAGACGAAGATCCGGTGGCCGAAGACCCGGTAACCGCAGATCCGGTCGTCGACGATGCCGAGGCCACCGAAGCCCACGCCGCTGCCGTCGTGCCGGGGGACGCCGAGCCCGATTCGATCCCGGCCCCGGAGCAGCCGCCCGCAGCCGACGAATCGCCGACCATCGCGCAGCCTGTAGTCCCCGCACAACCTGTCGCCGCCGCGGAACCTGTTGTGCCTGCTCAGCCCGATGTTCCTGCAGAGACAGAGGTCTCTCCCCAATCCGAATCGCCGGTCCAGCCACCCGTGATTCCGCCGGAGGGCGGCTCGCCGCAGCCCGCCGACGGGTCCGGGTTCGTGCCGCCGTGGCGGAAGATCGCGATCGGGACCGGCGCGGTGGTAGCGGTTCTCACGCTGCTGTACGCGGCGGATTGGATCACCTCCAGCGACCGAGTGCCACGCGGCGTCACCGTCGCCGGGATCGAGGTCGGCGGCAAGAGCCACTCCGACGCCGAAGCTCTCTTGCGTTCGGAGTTGGGTGCCCGCGCCGAGCAACCAGTATCGGTCGACGTCGGCGATCGACAGGTCGAGGTACTCCCGGCCGCTGCCGGTCTCGGTGTGGACTGGAACGCGACGCTCGACCGCGCCGGATCACAGCCGATCAATCCGATCACTCGGCTGACGTCGTTGTTCGGCAGCCGCGAGATCGGCGTCGTGTCGACCACCGACGAGCAAGCACTCACTGCTGCCGTCGACGGACTGCGCGTCGAGACCGACCGCGAGCCCGTCGAAGGTGACATCGTGTTCGACGGCAGCACACCGATTGCCGTCGCGCCGCTGTCCGGCCGGGTACTCGACGCCGACGGGACGCGGCGAAACCTGCAGGCCGAATGGGCCTCGGGCGCAACGGAAGCGGTCTACGAAACAACACCCGTCACGGTGACCCAGGACGCCGTGGATCGCGCCTTCGCCGACATCGCCGCTCCTGCGGTCGAGGCACCGGTGACCGTAGCGGGCCGGCAGGACGTCGAGGCGATCCTCCCGACGGATCGTGTGGGCGAGGTTCTGCGTTTCGACCCGGACGGCCAGGGCGGACTGACCCCGATCTACGACACCGACGTCGCCATAGGCATTCTCGCGCCGCAACTCGTGCGCACCGAGATACCGCCGACGGACGCGTCGTTCACCTTCTCCGGCGGTGCCCCGACCGTCGTTCCCGGAGAGATGGGCGAGCTGGTCGAGTGGCGCAAGACTCTCGAGCAACTGCCCGCGCTGCTGTCCGCCGACGGACCCCGCACCACCGAGGCGATCTACGAACCTGCCCCGCCCGCTCTCACCACCGAAGCCGCGCAGAATCTCGGTGTGCGAGAAGTGATCGCCGAGTACGCCACCGGTGGGTTCGAGTACGCGTCGGGCGTCAATATCGGGCTGACGGCGCAGATCGTGAACGGTGCGCTCGTGAAGCCGAAAGAAACGTTCTCGCTCAACGGGTACACCGGTCCCCGAGGCACCGCGCAGGGCTTCGTGGAGTCGGGGATCATCGACAACGGTCGACCCGATCGCGCGGTCGGCGGCGGCATCAGCCAGTTCGCGACGACGCTCTACAACGCGTCGTACTTCGCCGGCATGGAAGACACCGACCACACCGAACACAGCTACTACATCAGCCGATACCCCGAGGCGCGCGAGGCGACGGTCTTCGAGGGTGCCATCGACCTGAAGTTCACCAATCCGAACGACACCGGCGTGGTCATCCAATCGTTCGCCGACTCGTCCAGCGTCACCGTGCGACTGTGGGGAACGAAAACGGTCGACGTCGAATCGATCACCGGTTCGCGAACCAATTTCACCTCACCCAACACGGTGACATTGCCCGCAGGCGCAGGCTGCGTCGCGTCCGGCGGAGGCCAGGGATTCACCGCCAGCGACACCAGGGTGATCAGCGATGCCGCGTCGGGCAGAGAAATTTCGCGGAACACCAGAACGGTGAAGTACGACCCGATCCCCATCGTGCGGTGCGTCCAGCCCGATCGCCCGGACCCGGCCCCGGCACCCGCAGCGGATCCCGCCCCGGAACCGGACGAAGACGAGTGATGCCGCAACCGCGAGTCGGCAGTTCGAATCATGTCGATTCGGACTGTGGCGTCGCCGCCCGATCGGGTGTTTGCTTGCACTAGGTGTTCGCTCGATGCAATTGTGCCCACGCGGGGGGTGCACCACGAGATCGAAAGGGGAGCTTCGTCCATGACGCTCACACGTACCGTCCTCGATCAGCAGACGCTTCGTGAGGCTTACGCGCAGTTCCCGAGCGGCGTCGTCGCAATCGCCGCGAAGATCGACGGCGTCCTGGTGGGCTTGGCGGCCAGCAGCTTCGTATCGGTGTCCATCGACCCGCCACTCGTCGCGGTGTGCATCCAGAACACGTCGACGACATGGCCGAAACTCGAATTGGCACCCAATATCGGCGTCAGCGTTCTCGGCGAGGCACACAACGACGCCGTCCGTACCCTGGCAGCCAAAACCGGTGACCGCTTCGCCGGCCTCGATCTCACCGTCACCGACGGGGGCGCAGCCTTCATCGTCGGTGCCACCGCATGGCTCGACACCACCATCGAGCAGCAAATCCCTGCAGGCGATCACGCAATAGTGTTGCTGCGCATACATTCCCTGGACGTGCAAAGCGAAGTGAACCCAATCGTGTTCCACGGCAGCAAGTTCCGGAAACTGCAGCAATAGCGGCTGGTCGATTCGCTCCTGCTGGGCTCCGCTTCGCTCCTGCTCGGCTCGGCTCCTCAGGGCTCGGCCAATTCGGCTTTGTTCGGCCCCTGCGGCTCCCAGTCTTCGCAAACGCGCGCGCATTTGCTGAACGCGCGCGAAATGGTGACCGTATGACGGGCGATTCTGCGCGCATCTGGCAAACGCGCGCGCGTTTGTGGTCCGGTGACTCGTGTCGGCCGTCGACGCTGGGCCCGGTATGTGTTGCGCCGCCGACGCGCTCGGTGTTCGGATCTCCCCGGTACCCGTTCGGCCCCTGTCTTCGCAAACGCGCGCGCATTTGCTGAACGCGCGCGAAATGGTGACCGTATGGTGCGCGATTCCGCGCGCACCTGACAAATGCGCGCGCGTTTGCGTGGCGGACGGCGTGGCGAACTGGTACCCCCGTACCTGTATTCATCCACAGGTCCGAAGTTGTGCACAGGCGGCCAGTTTCGTCCTCGGGTCGCTGCACGTGTAGCCGAGACTCGGAGAATGAAGGATGACCGAATGGTGCGACGCTCGGAGGCGCTTGCCGACGGCCGTGCCGATCACGAGTTGCGAGCACTCTATGAACGCGAGGGCTGGGAGCGTCTGGTGAACGGCGTCTACGTTCCCTCGTCCAGGCTCGCCGGCCTGTCGGAGCGGGAACGGCATCGGCTGTTGATCGACGCCATATTGCCGACGATTGCGGAGGGCAGCGCAGTGAGTCACCGTTCGGCGGCGCTACTGCACGGATTGCCTTTGCCCACTGGCGGATTCCACAGGGTCCACGTCACGCGACATCGCCGCGGCGGAGGTCGCACGAACGCGTCGGTGATTGTGCACTGTGCCCCGTGGGTGCCGTACGCGACCGTCGACGGCATTCCTGTGACCTCGTTGGCGCGGACGGTTGTCGACCTAGCCCGCACTGAGCCCCTTGTCTCGGCGGTGATCGCAGGTGACGCGGCTCTGAAGCGCTGCGATCCGGAGGAGCTCGGCGCGGAGTTGCAGCGTGCTCGGGGATGGAAAGGTGTGGCGCAGGCGCGACGAGCCGTGTCCCTCATGGACGGGCGGAGTGAAAACCCCGGCGAGTCGCAGAGTCGAATCATCCTGCGCGAGAGTGGATTCGACGTGGAGTCCCAGGTAGAGATCCTGGATGAGGATGGGCGGCTGCTGGCGCGGATCGACTGGCTGGTCGATGGCGTCGTCGTATGCGAGTTCGATGGTAAAGCCAAGTACACCAAATACTTACGGCAGGATGAGAACCCCGGCGACGTGGTGTTCAGGGAGAAGGTACGGGAGGACGCGGTGCGCGATCTCGGCTATCCCGTGGTGCGCTGGACCTGGGCAGACCTGGCGAATCCGGCGGAGTTGGTGGCGCGTGTTGCCCGAGCGGTGGAGCGGGCTGCTGCCCTGCCGCCACCGCGAGGGAGCGTGCGGGGCACGCCGTGTGGCCCGCAAACGCGCGCGCATTCGCCGAACGCGCGCGAAATTGCCTGAGGATCCCGCAGAAAGCGCGCGCATCTGACAAACGCGCGCGCTTTTGCGGCAGCCGAAGTCTCGCAACGATGCCCCACCAACAATTGCGCGCGCTTTTGCGGCAACCGGAGCCCCGCAACTATGCCCCACCAACAAACGCGCGCGCATTTGCGGCAACCGGGGTGCGCCCCCCACCATCCCCGGCACACGACAACGGCCGCACTCGAGAACGAGTGCGGCCGTTGTGAGTCAGTGGATCAGAACGCTGCTTCGTCGAGTTCCATGATGTCGTTGTCGATGTTGGTGAGGATTGCTCGGGTGGAGGTGAGCTGCGGGAGGATGTTCTTGGCGAAGAACGATGCCACGGCGATCTTGCCCTCGTAGAACGCCTTGTCCTTGCCCTCTGCACCGTTGTCGAGTGCAGCGATGGCGATTTCGGACTGACGCAGCAGCAGCCAGCCGATGAGCAGGTCGCCGAAGCCCATCAGGAAGCGCACCGATGCCAGGCCGACCTTGTACAGCTCGGTTGGCTGGTCCTGTGCACCCATGAGGTGCTGGGTCATCGAGGTGACGATGGCCTGCACGTCTTCGAGTGCGGTGGCCAGCAGTGCGCGCTCGGCCTTGAGGCGGCCGTTGCCTGCTTCGCTGTCGATGAACGACTTGATCTGTCCGGCAACGTGAGCGAGCGCTACGCCGCGGTCGCGGGCGATCTTGCGGAAGAAGAAGTCCTGCGCCTGGATGGCGGTGGTTCCTTCGTACAGCGAGTCGATCTTGGCGTCGCGGATGTACTGCTCGAGCGGGTAGTCCTGCAAGAATCCGGAGCCGCCGAGGGTCTGCAGTGATTCTGCGAGTACCTGGTAGGCGATTTCGGAGCCGACGCCCTTGACGATGGGCAGCAGGAGGTCGTTGACGCGGTATGCGATGTCTGCGTCCGCGTCCGAGACCTGCTTGGCGGTGACCGGATCCTGGTGTGCGGCGGTGTAGAGGTACACCGCGCGCAGGCCCTCCGAGTACGCCTTCTGCATCATGAGGCTGCGGCGCACGTCGGGGTGGTGGGTGATGGTGACGCGGGGAGCGGTCTTGTCGGTCATCTGCGTCAGGTCTGCGCCCTGGACGCGCTCCTTGGCGTACTCGAGTGCGTTGAGGTAGCCGGTGGAGAGGGTACCGATTGCCTTGGTGCCGACCATCATTCGGGCGTGCTCGATGACGTCGAACATCTGCGCGATGCCCTTGTGAACCTCGCCGACGAGCCAGCCCTTGGCGGGGACGCCGTGGCCACCGAAGGTGAGCTCACAGGTGGCGGAGGCCTTGAGGCCCATCTTGTGCTCGACGCCGGTGACGAATGCGCCGTTGCGCTCGCCCGGTTCGCCCTTCTCGAAGTCGAAGAGGACGGACGGTACGAAGAACAGGCTCAGGCCCTTGGTGCCCGGTCCGGCACCTTCGGGACGAGCGAGTACGAGGTGGAAGATGTTCTCGAACATGTCGTCGGAGACAGCCGAGGTGATGAAGCGCTTGACGCCCTCGATGTGCCACGAGCCGTCGTCCTGCTTGATGGCCTTGGTGCGGCCGGCACCGACGTCGGATCCGGCGTCGGGCTCGGTGAGCACCATCGTGGCACCCCAGCTGCGCTCGACAGCGACCTTGGCCCATTCCTTCTGCTCGTCGGTTCCGTTGTGGAACAGGATGTTCGCGAAGCCGGGGCCTGCGGAGTACATGAATGCTGCGGGCTGCGAGCCGAGGAGCATCTCGTTGATGCCCCACAGGAGGTTGCGCGGGGCAGGCATGCCGCCGATTTCCTCGTCGAGGCCGACGCGCCACCACTCGCCGTCGTAGAGCGCCTTGAACGACTTCTTGAAGGAGTCGGGCAGCTTCAGGCTGTGGGTGTCGGGATCGAAGACGGGCGGGTTGCGGTCGGCGTCCGCGAAGGACTCGGCCAGCGGTCCCTCGGCCAGGCGTACGACCTCACGCAACATGTCGCGGGCAACTTCGCCGTCCATGTCGCCGAAGTTGTCGCCTTCGAGTGTCTCGTCGAGTCCGAAGAGCTCGAAGAGGTTGAACTCGAGGTCCCGAAGGTTGCTCTTGTAATGGCCCATTGCTCGTTCGCTCTCCAGTCGGTGGTGCGGTCTCGTGAGTACCGCCCAAGTTAGCTACTCGTCGGTAACTTAATGGATATTACCCCCGATCCGGTTCGCTGCCAAGGGGAGACCTACTCGCCAGTAGCAGTGCATCGATCGCTGTGCCGCCGGTCACGTCGCGATAGCGGTTCTCAGCCGTGAGAACGGTCAGCCGAGAACCGATGTCCGACGCCAAATCCTCTGGTGTGTACAGGATTTCGGCTTCCTGCGGGCCGCCGACGCCCCACTCGATGTTCTCGGCGTGGTGCCCGAGAATCATGAGGGTTCCATCAGGTTTCAGCGCTGAAACTGCCGTCGATACGGCCGTGCGCCGCTCTTCCGGGGGCAGATGGAGGTAGAACATGAGAACCAGGTCATAGTTCGGTTCTGTCGACAACTGCGTCACATCGGCGTGGACCCAGGTCAGGCGCTCGCGCACCGAGCGCGGTGCCGAGGCGGCAACACGACTCGCCTTCGTCAGTGCGACCGACGAGAAATCGACGGCGTCGACGGTCCAGCCGCGGGTTGCCAGCCAGATGGCGTTTCGGCCCTGACCGGACGCGAGGTCGAGTGCCCGACCACGTTTCAGCGTCGTCGCGACTTCCACCAATGTTGCGTTCGGTGCCTCGCCGTAGACGAGTTCTCGGCCTTCGTACTTGCGATCCCAGTCTGCGGCGTCCACCCGGGGAAGCCTAGTGGGGCCTCCTACAGCGTTGTGCGCAGCAGGAGCACGTTGTAGTTCTGGTAGACCGTGGCCAGGAAGTACAGGTCGCGGCCGGTCGAGTAGGGGTGGATGTACGGCGCGTAGATGGAGCTGACCTCGCGGGTGTCGACCAGAACCTCCGGCGGGCTCCACGGCCCGACGGGCGACGGCGAGCGCCGCAGCACGATGGAGTTGGCGTTGTCGGTCGTCATCATCAGGTACTGACCGAGGGTCGCGTTGTATGCGACGGAGAGTTCGCCGACGCCGCCGACGATGGGTGCGGCCGCGGCCGGGTCGCCCTTCTTCCAGTCCTGGCCGGTCCAGTACTCGTATTCGCCGAGCCGGGCGATGTCCTGTTCCTTGACGCGGGCGATGTGTCCGAGGTTGAAGCGGCCGGGCGGTGTGCCGTACTGGTAGACGTAACCGCCGTCCTTGAGGTAAGCGCTCTGCTGGAAGTTGCGATCGCCGCCGACACTGGGCCGCTGGGTGTCGGGAAGAGCTGCCCAGTTCTCCCCGTTGTCGTTCGACACGGCCAGGCCGGAGAAGTTGGTTTCCCAGGTGCCTGCGGGTCCCCAGTTCTTGACCGACATCAGGTTCAGGTACTGACTGTCGCCGACGGCCACGCCGGCCGTCGGGATTCGGCTGATCTCGACGAACGGGATCTTGGGGCTGGGGACGACCTCTTTGGTCTGACCGATCGGGTCCAGCACGACGCTGTCGAAGTTCATGCCGTCGGCGAGGTTTCGGTCGTTGCTACGCACGATGGCGTTGCTGCGCCACGACCACAGGCTGCCCTGCAGCAGGTTGGGTACGCCGAGACCGGCGGTATCGCCGAAAGCCGTCAACACCTCGCCGCGGCCGTTGTCCCACATGATGCCGAGATCGGTGCCGATCATGTTGACGTTCTGTGTGTTGTTGGGGCTCGAAATCCCGGTCACTTGAGCGACGGCTTGTGCACGACCGTTCAGCTGCGGCAGTCCGAACGTGCCGTTGAGTCCGGCAATGGGATTGACCGCGTTGGGATTGGCGAGCGCGTTGGGCCCGGTGACCAGCAGCGACGTAGCCACGGCCATGACGGCAACGGTCAATACTTTGGAACCCACGCGACTCACGACGTACTCCCGATTTCGATTTCACTCCCCGGCAACCGTGGAGAACCATATCAGCGGTTTGTTCGGGAGGTATTGAATCGATGGATCCGCTGTTTCGAGAAATCGGGCGAATGCAACTCGGTGTCGTAATCTGGACAGTGTGAGTGATCTGCCCGATTCCCGGCTGGCGAGGGATTTGTCCGTCAGTGCGATGCGGCTGAATCGGAGGCTTCGTCTGCGCCATTCCAGCGACAGATTGCCGGTGGCTCACCTGTCGATTCTGACGACGTTGCTCCGTGAGGGGTCGATGACGACGGGGGAGTTGGCGGCACGGGAGCGGATCAAGCCGCCGTCGGTTTCCAGGTCCTCGCACGCCTTGGTCGAGTCGGGGCTGATGTGCCGGGAGCCGCATCCGACGGACGGTAGGCAGGTGGTTCTGTCGCTGACCGATGCCGGGACGGCGACTGCGCGTCAGGAGGTCGCCGCTCGGGAAATCGCGCTCGCCGAGCAATTGGAGGAGTTGACGCCGCAGCAGCGGGAGACACTGGCCGCGGCGGCTCGTATTCTGACCGAGATCGTCGAACGGGTCGACTGAACGCCGTCAGTTCTCGTGGTGAACTTCGTGATCGAGAGCGTCGACGTCCCACTCGATGGTGGACCCCAGTTCTTCGGAATCGCCCCGGCGTGCGACGCGACCGAGGACGGTGGCGACGACTGTCGCGAACACCACCCACACGGCTACGCCTATCAACAACCCGGTCATGTCACACTTTCTAGCACCTGTGTCTGTGAAATCGCCGTGAAACGGTGGTTCGGCTTTGTTGCGATTCGATATTGGTCGCGTCCGGTCCGGCAATTCGGGCAGATCGAAGGCTCTGTTCCACAACGGATGTGGAGGTTTCGGGCACAAATTCGAGTTTCGTCGAAAACAGACCTCTCGGAACGGACCGAAACCCCGATCAATTACCCATTTGCCTGACGGCGATACGGAATCGGCTGGTCGGTGCGCACAATTGCGCCACCGCTTCGAGATCGGACTCGAAATCGACATCGCGCAATTCGGGGAGCATCGTGATCGACGCTCCCGCTGCGGCCAGAGCATCGAGCGTGTCGGTGCCCGTCGACGGCGCAGACATGGGCACGTCGAGCAGGGACCGTGCGAGGGCGGGGTTGCGCAGCCCCAGCGCCCACCAGCCGCCGTCCTCTGCCGATCCCAGCACGTCGCTGGTGCCGAGATGAGCGGCAGCGTCGGACAGCAATTGCGCCGTCACCTGTGGGGTGTCCATGCCGATCTGCAGTACCGCGCCGGTGGTGGCTGCGTCGGCGTGTGCATTGGCCAGTCGTTCGCCCAATCCGTCGCCGCGCTGCGCTATCACCGTGAACGACGCCAGAGCCAGGGTGAGTTCGTCGGCACGGGCCGCGTCGGCGAGGGAGCCGGTGAGGGCCACGACGCGGCGGTCGACGTCGGCGGCCGAGACGGCGTCGAGGGTGTCCAGCAGCGAGGCCGCGGCCAGTTCGGCTGCGGCGGCGTCGCCGATCGTGGCGGCGAGGCGCGTCTTGGCCAGACCCGGAACGGGGGCTTTGGCGACGACGAGAGCGGTGACGGTCACGAGAGCACCTTCCAGAAATCTCGCACGGCGACGATCGTCCCCTTCACCGAGCCCGAGACCTTGGACGTTCCGGCGGTCCGTGGTCGGTAGTCCACGTCGTGTTCGACGACGGTCCAGCCGGCTTCGGCCGCCAGCACGAGCAGCTGCAGCGGGTAGCCCGAGCGGCGGTCGGTGACGTCGAGGTCGAGCAGTGCCTGACGGCGTACTGCGCGGATGGCTCCCAGGTCGTGGACGGGAAGCTTGTACTTGGTGCGAAGTCGAAGTGAGAGAACGGCATTGCCGATCCTGGCGTGCAGGGGCGAGCTTCCCTTCGCCGGTCGGCGGCGACCGACGGCGAGGTCCGCGTGATCGAGGGCGGTCACGAGGGTCGGCAGGTCGCGTGGATCCATCGAGCCGTCTCCGTCGAGGACACAGACGATCTCGGTGTCGGCCGCGACGACGCCTGCATGGACTGCTGCGCCGTAGCCGGGCACCGTTTCGGTGACCACTGTTGCTCCGTGGGCAGCGGCCACGGCGGCGGTGGCGTCGGTGGAGTTGTTGTCCACCACGATCGTCAGGTAGCCCGAGGGGACCGAATCGAGCACTGCAGGAAGCGATTCGGCCTCGTTCATGCAGGGGATGACGACGGTGACCGACTTCTGCTCAGACACGGGGTGGTCCCGTGCCCTCGGCGTCGCGCAACGGTGCGTCGGCGAATGCGGTGAGACCGTCCCTCGGCATGATCTTCGCGCGGAATCCCAGTGTCTGTTCGGCCAGTCGGGAACTGGCGACGATGTGCCGTACATCGCCCGCTCGGTAGCGTCCGGTGATCTCGGGCGTGGGCCCGCCACGTGCGTCGGCGAGGATGGTGGCGACCTCGCCGATGGTGATCGGCTGCCCCGAGCAGACGTTGAGGGCGGTGAAACCGTCTACCTCCGCCTCGATCGACGCGATGTTGGCGGCCGCTACGTCGTGAACGTGCACGAAATCGCGGGCCTGCTTGCCGTCCTCGTACACGGTCGGGGCCTGACCGAGTTCCAGAGACGACCGGAACATCGCGGCCACACCGGAATACGGGGTGTTGCGCGGCATGTGTGGTCCGTAGACGTTGTGGTACCGCAGTGCGACCACGGAGCCGCCCGTGGCGAGCGCCCAGGCGGAGGCGTAGTTCTCCTGTGCCAGTTTGCTCGCGGCGTAGATGCTCCTGGGCTCGAGTAGCGAATCCTCTTCCACCAGAAGCCAATCGAGTGGCTCACCGGACCGCGGATCGCGATTGTCGAAGAGCCCGGCGTCGAGATCGGCGCGGGTGCGGGGAGGCGGAACGACGGTTTCGCCCGAGGAATTGAGGTATCGCCCCTCACCGTAGACCACCATCGAGGAAGCGAGAACCAGTCGGGAACAGCCTGCCTCGTACATCGCGGCGAGCAGAACCGCCGTCCCGTAGTCGTTGTGGCTGGCGTAGGCCGGGGCATCCGCGGCATCGACTCCGGCTCCGACGACGGCGGCCTGGTGACACACGACATCCACCCCGCGCAGTACGTCGACGAGCGAGTCCTTGTCGCGTACATCGAGATCGATGATGCCGTCGGCTCGCGCTCCTGGGCCGTGAGCCGATTCCAGCATGGCGTCGACGGCAACCACCTCGTGGCCGGAGACGGCGGCCGCATCGAGAATGTGGCCGCCGATGAATCCGGCTGCGCCGGTGAGCAGTACCCGCGTCATGGCAGTTCGATCGGCAGCGTGAGGCCGGTGTGCACCCGACACGTGGGGCAGTCGCCGGTGGGAGCGTCGGAGATGGCCGAGCGCACCAGTGCCTTGAGCGGCTCGATGTTCTTCTGGAATTCAGCGAACACGTCCACCGCCTTGACGCCCTGACCCGATTCGATGCCGGCGTCGAGGTCGGTCACCAATGCGATCGGTGCATAACAGAGTTCGAGTTCGCGAGCCAGGACCGCCTCGGGGTGGCCGGTCATGTTCACCAGTGTCCAACCCTGGCGGGCGAACCATTGGCTCTCGGCACGAGTGGAGAACCGAGGGCCTTCGACGACGACCATGACGCCGCCGTCGATCGCCGAATCCTGGACCGCGGACTTCCTCAGCGTGGGGCAGTACGGGTCTGCGAATTCGACGTGAATCCCGCCCTCGTCGAAGTAGGTCTGTGCACGCCCTGAGGTTCGGTCGACGAGCTGATCGGGAATCACGACGGTGCCCGGGCCGTACTCGGACACCAGGGATCCGACCGCACACGGCGCGAGCACTCGCCTCACCCCGAGCATCCGCAGCGCCCACATGTTGGCGCGATACGGCAGCGTGTGCGGTGAAAACTCGTGGTTTCGGCCGTGTCTGGGCAGAAACGCGACTCGCCGACCTTCCACCTCGCCCAGCGTGATCGGGGCGCTGGGAGCGCCGTAGGGGGTGTCGAGCACTACCTCTTCGGCGTCGCCCGCGAAGAACGAGTAGAAGCCGCTGCCGCCGATGACGGCTATCTCGGCCCGCCCCGTCGCGTCGTAGTTCATCTACTCATCCTCCATCACCGTCGGTCGATATGCTGGTCCGAAGTCGCGTTCGCCTCGAGTCCGCAGGGAGAAAAGACTATCCGTTACTGGAGAGAAGCCGTCGCAGGCACGTTGGCCGTCGTGCTCGTCGCGGTCGCGTTCGTCGTTCCGTACCTCGGCAACGAACTCGTCACCCCCATCATCAACAGAACTCCGCAGCAGGTGCGCGATTTCGCCGATGCGGCACCGCTGTTCGGCTTCCGCGAGATTCACGTGGGATGGGGAACTCCCGTCGCCGTCCTGATCGCCGTGGCCACGGTGTTGTGGGGGCCGACGGTGGCACGTCGACTGTCGTGGACGCGACTGTTGTTCGTCGTGTGGGGTGCGTCGGCGGCCTGGACGATGTCGCTGGCGATGGTGGACGGTTGGAAGCGCGGCTTCGTGAACCGGCTGGCATCGACCGACGAGTACTTGCACGAAGTGCCCGGCGTCACCGACATTCCCGCCACGCTCCGCGGCTTCTCCGATCGCATCCTGGACTACCAGGCCGATTCGTGGACGACGCATGTGTCGGGTCATCCACCCGGCGCGTTGCTCACCTTCGTGTGGCTCGACCGTCTCGGCCTCGGCGGTGGAGCCTGGGCGGCGACGCTCTGCGTGCTGGTCGGTACGAGTGCCGCTGTGGCGCTGGTACTCACACTCCGGGTACTCGGCGACGAGAACATCGCACGGCGTGCAGCACCGTTCGTGGCGATCGCCCCGGCGGCAATCTGGATCGCCGTCTCGGCCGATGCGTTCTACGCAGGTGTCGCCGCGTGGGGAATTGCGCTGCTGGCGATCTCCACGAAGCGCTACCTGTGGCCCGCGTCGATCGGCGCGGGAGTGTTGCTCGGTTTCGGCGTGTACCTGAACTACGGGTTGGTGCTGATGGGCCTGCCCGCCGTCGCGGTACTGATCGCCGGACGGAGGATTCTGCCGTTCGTCGGCGCGCTGATCGGTGCACTGATCGTCGCCGGGATCTTCACCGCGTACGGATTCTGGTGGTACGACGGCTACTTGCTGGTGCAGGAGCGCTACTACCAGGGCATCGCGACCGATCGCCCGTTCGAGTACTGGGGTTGGGCCAACTTCGCGGCGATGTTCTGCGCGCTGGGTGTTGCTGTGCCCGCGGCGTTCCCGCGGATTCTCACCCGGCTCGAGCCGATCAATCTGTTGGTGATCGCGGCGATCGCCGCGGTGGTGATGGCTGATCTGAGCCAGTTGAGCAAAGCCGAGACCGAGAGAATCTGGCTGCCCTTCGCGATGTGGATGCTGATCGCGCCCGCGGTGTTGCCGATCAGGACGCATCGTTTCTGGTTGGCACTGCAGGTGATCGGTGCGTTGGCGATCAATCATCTGCTGTTCACGAATTGGTGAACGGAGCCAGCGTCATCTGAGCGAACCAGCGCCCGTCGATCGGTGCCACGTCCACCACTCGAAGGCCGGCGGCACCGGCGAGATCCGCGGTGGCGTCGGCGCTGACACTCGACCAGGCGAACCAGTCGCCGACCATGGTGTCGGTTTCCCATCGAACGGTGCGGTGGCGAACTCCTGTGTCGCTGGGCGCATCCACTTCGGCAATGACCGCTCCGTGCGGTGCCAGTAGATCCGCCGCGCGGCGGAGCAGTCGCACCGGGTCGCCGCCGATGCCGATGTTGCCGTCCGCAAGCAGGACACAAGACCAGTTGCCGGTGTCGGGCAGCGGCTCGAAGAGGTCGCGGAGCACGGCATTGCCGCCGCGGCCGATGGTCAGATCGACAGCTGCTTTGGAGGTGTCGACTCCGAGTGCCGAAACACCGCGTCGGGCAAGCGCTTCGGTGAGGCGCCCGGGCCCGCAGCCGAGATCGATGGTGGAGCCGGTGCATCGGCTGAGCATGGCGCGATCGGCGCGGCGATCCTCCGCGGACGAGGCGCTGCCACCCATCCAGCGGGCGGTGGGGAGCTTCTGCCTGCTGCCGTCGGAATCGCCTATCCAGCAGGGTAGTCCAGCTGCTGCGCGGTTGAAGAGTGTATCGGCGGTAACGCTCATGCTCGGCTCCGTACGAGGATCAATCGAATGAAGTAAGCGATTGCGCTCACGATGAACAACGCAGCGGTCAACGCGAGCCAACGTCCGAGGAATGGCTCCTGCGTCGAACCGGTTGCGGCGCGGTAGGACTCCGCACCCTGCGAGAGTATCCCGGGGAAGAACATCAGAAACGTCAGTGCGGTTCCGAGGGCGGGGACACGAACGAAATTCACCGGTGACACGGCCAGGGTTCGGCGTGGGATACGGGTGATCACTCGATCGGCCAGCGAGTAGAGCGGGAACAGTACGGCGTCGTGCAGCAGTACCGATCCGAAGAACCACACGAGTATGGACTTCCACCAGATGTCGCTGTTCCACAGACTCTGCGGCCCGGCGAGAGTGACGACGTAGCCGACCAGCGCGAACGACAGCAGTAGACCGACCGCGTGCAGCGGGTGCCCGCCGTAGATCTTCGTGAACGCCCTCATTCGAGGCTCCTGACCATGCGACGCAAACACCCGTGCGCGAGGGCCGCCGTCTTCGACGGCGGCGACTCGCGCACGGGCGTTCAGGAAGTGATTATGCGGTGTTGATCGTGATGGTCGCAACGCCCACGAGCAGTCCCGGGGTCACAGCATCGGTGTTGAAGGTGCTGTTGAGCAGTCCGGCAGCGGTCTCCGAGATCTTCACCTCGGTGCCCTGCAGGATTGCGGTGTTGTCGGGTCCGGTAGCGAGCGGCTGCAGGGTGCGGCCGTCGAGATCGAACAGAACTGCGTCTGCAGCTGCTTCTTCGCCGTTGACCATGACGTCACCGGTGAGGATCGAAGTGCCCGGGTCGATGTCGAAGTTGATGAGCTCGACGACGGTCTCGCCTGCGGTCAGCGACAGGCCGCTGCCGTCGTGGTTGATCTCGCCCTGGACGTAGGGGTCGACGGTGCCGGGCTCCCAGTACTTGACGTCGCCGCCGGTGATCGGGAACGCGATGGAACCGTCTGCCAGGGTCGCGGTTCCGACGACGCCGGGCGTGAGGCCCAGAGTGGTCAGTGCGCCGGTGAAGCCGGCATCCAGAGCAACTGCGGTGTCGACACCGGTGAGGTCCTCGACCTCGGCTGCGGGCTCGGGCTCGCTCTCCACGGCTTCTGCTGCCGAAGAGGTGGCTGCGTCGACGGTGTCGGATGCTTCCTCGCTGGAGCATGCGGCAAGCGGGACGATGGTGAGTGCACCGATTGCGGTGGCGGCCAAAGCTTTACGAACAGTGAACATGTCGGTCAACCTTCCGTGCTCGTCTCTCGAGCGTTGTGGGTCATTCGGCGCTGCTTGCCGAGCGGATGGGTTCCATCTCGATCCCCTGCAAGGGAGCGTGCCCACCTGTTACCCGACAAACCGGACTCCCAAACCGGAAATTTTCCGAAAGGTTCACGTGCGGATCAACGAAGGATCAAGTCCGCTGCTCGTTCGCCGATCACCACCGAAGGCGCGTGAGTGTGTCCGCGGATGATGCTCGGCATGATCGACGCGTCGGCGACGCGAAGGCGGTCGACGCCCCGCACCCGCAGCTCGGCATCGACGACACTGTCGGCATCGTTGCCCATACGGGCAGTGCCGACGGGGTGATACAGAGTGTGCGCATTCTGCTCGAGGGCCTCGGTGAGCAGGTCCGCCGGGGAGATGTTCGACGCCACCCTGGGGCGTACGACGTCGCCGAGCAGTCCCTTCAACGACGGGGTTTCGGAGATCGCGACGCAGACGCGGAGGCCTTCGATCATCGCCTTGCGGTCCAGTCCGCCGGGGTCGCTGAGGTAGCGGGGTTCGACGATGGGCTTGGCCAACGGGTCGGCCGATCGGAGGGTGATCTCGCCGCGGCTCTCCGGCTTCACCAATACGGACCCGATGACTGCGGCGTGGGCGTCCTGGGCGATGAGGCCCTCGTCGAAGAACGGTGCCGGGCCGAAGATGAGTTCGACGTCGGGCAGGGCCAGGTCCTCGCGGCTCTTGATGAATCCGTACGCCTCGCCGACGTTGGAGGTGAGCATGCCGCGTCGGCGCGCGAGGTAGTTGACCAGTTCCGGGATCTTCTCGGCGTGGAAGAGGGAGTCGGTCTCGGTCTGCCAGCCGATGAGGGCGGCCAGATGGTCGAGCAGATTCTGCCCGACGCCCGGTGAGTGATGCCGGACCGTGATGCCGTGCGACTTCAGTTGTTCCTGGTCGCCGATGCCCGAGAGCATCAGCAGTTGCGGGGTGTTGATGGCTCCGCCGGACAGGATCACTTCTCTGCGTGCGCGCACGGTGTGCAGCGATCCGCCGGAGGTGTATTCGACGCCTACCGCGGCGCTGCCCTCGAAGAGGACGCGGGTGGCCTGCGCGTCGGTGAGGATGGTGAGGTTCTTGCGCTTCTTCGCCGGCCGCAGGTATGCATCGGCGGTGCTCCACCGTGCTCCGCGCTTCTGGTTGACCATGGTTCGGCTGAAGCCCTTGGGCTCGGGCAGGTTCGCCGTTTCAACCGGGTAGCCGGCTTCTTCGACGGCGTCGAGGAACGAGGACGTCAGGGCGCGTGAGCTGCGCTGGTGCGAGACGACGAGCGGGCCGTCGGTACCTGCATCGAGTTCGGTTGTGCCCTCGATGTTCTCGATCTTGCGGAAGTATCCGACGAGGTTGCGGAACGACCAGGAGTCGTCGGACACCGCCGCCCACTCGTCGTAGTCGGCGGCGAATCCGCGAACCCACATCATCGCGTTCATCGACGACGAGCCGCCGAGCATCTTGCCGCGTGGCCAGTAGATGCTGCGATCACGCAGCTCCGGTTGCGGTTCGGTGAGGTAGTCCCAGTCGACTTCGCTACGAAAAAGTTTGGAGAATGCAGCGGGGATGTGGGCGAACTTGTTCTTGTCCTCGGGGCCTGCCTCGAGGAGGATCACCTCGTTGCGGGGGTCTGCGCTGAGGCGATTGGCCACCACCGCGCCTGCCGAACCTGCGCCAACCACGATGTAGTCGGCCGTCGTGCGCTGAGAGCTCATGATTGTCCTTCGGTCGTCGTCGACGCTGGGTTCTACCCGCGCAGGGCGGAGGCGAAAATTGCCGGCAGCTTGGACCAGGACGGTGCGCCCGCGAATGCGGTGAGCAGCTTGCCGGTCGATGCTGCGGTCTTGTTGGTGACGAACCACGGTGGCTTCGGGGAGATGGAGAGCTCGCCGTTGATCAGCGAGCGCGGCAGCGGCCGGAACGGCCCGCGCACCACTGTTCGCTCGGCCCCGTCGATCAGTAATGCATTGTGCACGATGCCGATTCCGCTCTGCACGTCGTCGACGGTGTGGCCGGGGAATGCGCCCCAGGTGGCCGCTGCGGTGAGGAAGCCGATGGCCGTCCAGGCGTTGACGGCGATGGTGCCGTAGCGCAGGTCGGCGAGCATGGTGTCGAACTTCTCTCCGAGTCCCTTGATGGTGCCGGGGGTGCCGATGATGTTGATGCCGAGTGTGCCGGTGAATTCCTCGTTCGCGGCCTGTACCGCCTTGGCCGCGAACGCGGCTCCGCTGTAGGGCAATTCGATGATGCCCATGACCGGTGCGAAGTACTCGGTCTGCAGCAGCGGTGCGTATTCGCCGGGGTTCAGATCGGTGATGAGCACGCGGCCGCCGCGCTCGCCGAGGCGTTCGGCGGACGGGTAGGTGGCGGTGGCGTCGGACACTCGCTTGTCGCTGCCGGGGTAGTAGGGCGCTCGTGCAGGCGCGCGGTCGAGGGCGGCGCGCAGGGCGGCGACGAACTCGTCGCGCTGCTTCCACTCCGAGGACAGCACGACGACCTGCGAAGCGACACAGTTGTATCCACTGTTGTGCAGGCGTTGGGTGGCGATGTGTTCGGCCTGGAACTCGATGTCGGCGCGGCTCCACTCACCGGGTAGAACGATGGTGGGCGAGACGCCGCCGAGTTCGCTGGAGATGTCCTTGGTGAGGATCGGGTCGTTGGCCGCCTTGCGCGCAGCTCCGTCCGGGCCCGGACCGAAGACGATCGCGTCGTGCGTGATGGCGCTGCCGGTCATGTGCACGTGGTCGACGGACACGTGCTGCACCAGGTAGGTGCCCACGTCGGCTCCGCCGGTGAGCAAGCGCAGTGCGCCGATGTCGACGAGCGGCGCGAGGATCTTCTCGAACACCGGCAGCAGCGGATCCATGATGGGGTTGAGCTTGAGTGCGACGACACGGTTGAACGCGATCAGTTCGTACAGCGCGTCCAGCGGCGCAATGGAGGTGATGTTGCCCGCGCCGAGTACTACTCCGATGCCTGCGGTGCGGGTGGGATCGAGCTGGGCGAGGCCCGCGGTCCGCTGTGCGGTTGCACGGTCGATTCCGGGCTTCAGCCACACCTCGGCCGTGAACCCGTTGAGCAGGAGTCGCTCGAAGATGTTGAGGGGCAGCACCGACACCGTCGTGCGCCCACCGGGTGCCGTCCCGAACGTGGCACCGGCCAGTGGGCTGGTGCCGGCTTCCAGCGCCGCGAGGGTGTGCGCCACGGTGCCGAGTCCGTTCAGGAACGAGTACGGACCCGACAGCCATTCCTCACCGACGAGACTGGACGAGGCGTCGAGTCCCTTGATCGACGATGCCGCGCTCACCCACTCCTGCGCGTGAGCTGTGGTCAGCGCATGCACGCGTTCGAGGAGGGCCCGCCGTTCGGCGAGGGTGAGACGTCCCCAGTTCTTCTCTCCCTCGGACAGATCGACGAGTGCGGAGTCGACTGCCTCGGTGGGTCCCGTCGTCGGTACGGATTGCAGGTGTGGGGTGACGTCGCTGGTCAACTTCTCGGCTCCACTCGTCGTTCGGGTACACGGCTTCCACTGTGATTGTGGTCGCACTCGGACGCGGGACGCTATGGGCCACGGGCCTGAAATCGGGTGCGACGGTTTGTGCCGCCGCACAATTTCGCTGTGGCGTGGCTTACACGGGTGAGGCTAGAGTCCTGTCATGACCGCGACCGAGTTCGACGTGCATCCGTCACCGACCGATCTGGCCGCGACGATGCTCGACGGCGTCGACGATCTCGCGACCGAATTGGTACGACGGATCCTGGGTGCCGAGCACGCCTACCTCGAATCGACGCTGCTCACCACCGAGCAGCTCTACGAGGCGTCGCGAAGCAATCTGGCGTCGATGCTGGGCAAGCTGTCCGGTCGTGCTCCCATGCGACTCGAGGCGGCTCGCGACGCGGGCCGCCTCAAAGCGGAGCAGGGCGTACCGCTGGCCGCTCTGCTGCATGCTTTTCGGCTGGGCGGCAGGTTGGTCTGGGACGAGTTGATGGAACGCTCGGATGGCCGGGCCAGTCATGCGTTGCTGGACATGGCCGCTCAGGTCTGGGCGCTGGTCGACGTGTACTCCGACGAGGCAGCGGAAGCCTATCGAGAGAGCGCCGACATGCGTGCGCGCGAAAGCGCCGAAGCCCGTGGACGACTCATCCGTGTGCTCTTCGCCGATCACGGTGCCAATCCGACTGCGGCAGCGGACGCGTTGCGCACGTTTCGCATTCCCGACCACGGCTACTTCGCAGTGGTCTCACAGGAGCCGTTGACCGCAGCGGTGGGGATCGACGGGTTGATCGCCCGTCTCCGTACCGTGGGTGCCGAATCGGTGTGGGATGCCGAGGTGGACGGTAGCGTCGGGCTGATCTGTGCCGCAACGGAATCGGACATCGATTGCGCGTTGATCACGCTGAGCGAGCTGTGTCCGGGACGGGTGGGGGTGAGTTCGGTCTTCCGGTCTCCGTCGGGTATCGGTGATGCCGTCGGTCAGGCCCGATTGGCGAGGTCGTGCACCCCGAACGCGGCCTCACCGTCCGCGCCGGTGCGCTACGACTCCGTGCCGGTACCGCTGCTGCTGGTCCGCGATCCCTCGTCGGGCCGCATTGCCTCGCGTCAGATACTCGGTGATCTGCTGGCGTTGCCGCGAGCCGAACGGCAGAGCCTGCTGGACACTCTCGACGCCTGGTTCTCGTGCGGCGGTTCCACCCGCGACGCCGCCGAATCGCTGCACTACCACCGCAATACGGTGTTGTATCGGCTGCGTCGCATCGCCGAGCTCACCGGCCGCGACTTCCGTGATCCGATTCAAGCCGCGGAACTCTACGTCGGGCTCAGGGCGTATCAGCTGCTGACGTGAGGGTCAGTGGCTGGCGAGGACGACGTCGAGAATTCCGGCTCCCAGCGGCACCGGTACGCAGGTCGGGGGACGCGCGTTCGCCGGGTCGAGTGCGTTGAGCGCCAGTCGCAGCGCGGTGGGGTCGTAGGTGAACGTGAAGTGCGCTACCTCGGTATCGGGGCACACGTCCTGCACCACGATGTTGTGCGCTCCCGGATCCCGCAGCAGCGCATTGGTGTACGGCTGGATCACCTCGTCCACCCTCGTTGCGATGGAGGTGTACTCCACTCCGGGCACGGTGTCGCCGCCTGCATTGAGGCGTTCGAGAAAATCGGATCCGGCCATCAGTTGGGCGAGACCAGGGCCGAATTCGCCTGCTACGACACCGGTTGCACCTGGCACTGCCTGTACGACGGGCGCAACCCCGTACATGGTGCCGCCGTAGGTCGGTGATGCGATCCCCACCCATCTGTCGACCACATAGGAACCGCCGAGCCTGTTGACGAAGTATCGAGCGACCGCGGCACCCTGCGAGTAGCCGACCACGTCGACGGCTTCGGCACCGGTTGCCTGGAGTATCGACAGGGTCATCGACTTCAGTTGCGCCGCACTGTCTTCGATGACGCCGTACCCGTTGGACTTGCCGTCCGGCGAGGTGCCGTAGTTGATGGCGAAGACGCAGAATCCGGCTGCTTTCAGGATGGGTGCGAAGCCGGCCCAGTCGGAGTACGCAGTGGCGTCGGTGCCGTGTACCAGGACGACTGGATTCGGGTGCGCCGCAGTGGGCTTGCAGCCCATGTCGTTGGCTCCGGGAGGTGCGGCGTCGCGATTGGATGCGGCGTAGCGAATGGCATCGGCGTGATCGGGTTGCTCGGGGGCAGCGGCGATGGGCATCAGTGGCCCCGCGTGCGCGGAGGGTGTCAGCAGCGCAGCGGCAGCGACGATTACGAGGGTGATCAGACTTCGCCGTGGCCCGCGCATGAATAGACGGTATTCCTCGAACTGTGGAATGTCCCTATGAGTGGGGGTGCTGACTGAGAAAAGTCACAAGAATTGTTCTTCGGGCGAAATCGTGCCCGGCGCGTACACCGCACGGGACCCAGCCGTGGTGGCTGGGCCCCGTGCGGAGAGAAGGATTGCTCTGCAGGTCAGAGGCGACTCACACGCAGCCAGTCGACGCTCATCGTCTGCGGGTACGGCGTGCTGTTCAGCGTCTTGCCGGTCCAGTTGTTGCCCACGGCGACGTTGAACAGGATGTAGTGCGGCCATGCGCCCGAGAACGCCTTCCAGTTGCCGCCCTTCGCCTCGTACTGGGCCTGAGTGAAGGAGTATCGAGCGACTCCGTCGACGAACCAGGTGATGCTGTTCGGTAGCCAGTCGATGCGGTAGGTGTGGAATCCGTTGCCGACCGGATTCATGCTGCCGCCGGTCTTCACATCTTGATTGGAGTTCCACTTCGAGGGACCGTGCAAATTGAATGACGGTCCGTACAGTCCGGGAATTTCGACGATGTCCACTTCCCCTTGGCTTGGCCATGAATATTCGCCACCGGGTTGTAGACCGAGGGTCCAGAATGCGGGCAGCAGGCCCTGGGCGCTCGGCATCTTGATCGATGCTTCGATGCGCACCGGCGGTGTCACCGATTGCTTGCCCATGCTGACCACGCGGGCGCTGGTGAAGTTGTACGGTGCCCGCTTGCGGTCCGGTGGCGTCTCTCGACGCGCGGTGATGTTCAGTGAGCCGTTGAACTGGTTGGCGTTGTTCCAGGAGTCCGTATAGTACTGCTGCTCACCGGAACTCGCGCCCCAGCGGCCGGTCTGAAACCCCCATTTGGAGGGGTCGGGTCCGCCGTACCCGTTGAATTGGTCTTCCCACAGCACGGTTCCTGCTCCGCCCTGGGTTCTCGGGGGCGCGGCCAGTGACGGGGCTGCGGTCGCCGACGAGACGGCAACGGCCATCGTCGTCAGGGCGACCGAGACAATTGTGAATAGTGATCGCATGAGGGGGATTCCTGTCAGGGTCATATGTCGGTGAACAAATGTCGACATTTGATTTCTAGCACGGCAAACTAGGCGGCAGAAGTTTCTTTTGAAATGCAGGAATTCTTGCGAATACAATGAATGAATTCACCTATGTTACTGGTCGGTAGCAAGGGTATCGACCAATGGTATGCAGTAGTCGGTTTGTTTCAGGAGTGACCGCAGTGACTCGGGAGGGTTCAGGAGTTGAGCGGTGCGAGCTAGACGGAAGCGACTCGTAAGAGAGCCAGCGTGGAGCCGGTGACGGGAATCGAACCCGCCTCTCAACCTTGGGAAGGTCGCGTTCTACCAATGAACTACACCGGCGTGTGGTGCGGTTCGAAGGTTACCAGGGCGTTCAGATGTCGATTCGCACGCCGTGTAGCAGGGTGAGGGCGTCGTGTGCTGGTACCGGCTTGGAGAACAGGTATCCCTGTGCGCGGGTGCAGCCCAGTTCGATCAGGGTGTTTCTGGCGGTCTGTGTTTCGACGCCTTCGGCGATGATATTGAGTCCGAACGCGTCGGCGAGTCCGATGATGGATTGGACGATGGCCAGGTCGCCGGTGTTCGTGGCTCCGAGGTCGGTGACGAAGGCGCGGTCGATCTTGAGTGCGTCGACGGGGAGTTCCTTGAGGTGCGACAGCGAGCTGTATCCGGTGCCGAAGTCGTCTATGGCCACTTGCACGCCGAGTTCGCGGAGCTCGCGCAGTGTCACGCGGGTGCGGGAAAGGTCCTGTACCACAGCCACTTCGGTGATCTCGAGGCAGAGGTCGGGCCCGGCTATCGAGAACTCCGTGAGTGCTCTGGCGACGGCGCCGACGAATCCGTTGGTGACCAGTTGGACGGGAGATATGTTGACGCGCATCGCGATGTCGAGGTGGGGGATCTCGCGTTGCCAGTCGGCGAGGGTGCGGCAGGCGTGGTCGAGTACCCAGCGGCCGAGTTCTCCGGCGAGGTTCGTCTCCTCGGCCACCGGGATGAAGGCGGACGGGGGGAGCAGACCTCGGGTGGGGTGTTGCCATCGGACCAGTGCTTCGACTGCGGTGATGCGTCCGGTGACGAGGTCCACCTCGGGCTGGAAGTGCAGGGTGAGGGAGTCGCCTGCGATGGCGTCGCGCAGATGGATCTCGACGTCGTTGCGGAGTTCGGCTTCGGCGTGCATCTCTTCGGTGAACAGGGCGATGTCGTGGCCGCCTGCGCGTTTGGCTACCAGGGCGGCTTGATCTGCCTGCCGCAGAAGCGACTCCGCCGTGTGCTTGCCCGGCTGGCCGAAGGCGATTCCGATGCTCGCACTTCTGCTGATGCGTTCGACTCCGAGGGTGACGGGGGCGTACATGGCGTCGGCGATCATCTCGGCGTGGTGTGCTGCGACGCGGGCCGAGCATGGCCCGGCCAGCACCACCAGGAATTCGTCGCCGCCCAGGCGTGCCACGAGACCGGCCGACTTGCCGACGAAGCTCTGCAGTCGGTCGGCGATGGTCTGGAGGTAGTGGTCTCCGGCGAGGTGTCCCAGGAAGTCGTTCAGTGCTTTGAGTCGATCGAGGTCGATGTGCATCACGGCGACGGGACCGGGCATGGCCGGGTCGAGTCGTTCGCGGAGGTGTTGTGTGAGCGCAGCGCGGTTCGGCAGTTTGGTCAGGTGGTCGTGCAGCGCCGAGAACCGGAGCTGCTCCTCGGCGCTCACTCGCGCCTGCAGTTGAGAGAGCAGTGCTGCAATCGCTTTGAGCGCGTTGAGTTCTGCCTCGGACCACGTTCGGTCGCCGATCTTGATGAAGCCGAGGATGCCGGTGGTGCGTTCCGAGTGCAGCAGCGGCACGACGGCCATCGAGGTCGCGGAGAATCCCGACGCGTCCTCGACGCGGCGGCGGTAGTCCTCCTGCTCCGGGTCCGGCCGGAACACTGCCGGTTCGGTCAGTGTTTCGGCCAGGCGGAACACCGAGTCTGCTTCGTCGAAGTAGACCACTGCCAGTGGGTCGGGATCGGGCACGCTCAGTCGCGGTGGCCATTCTGCGCTGAGTCTGGTGGCCCTGGCCTCGAAATCGTTGTGCCGGAGAAAGCTGAAGTCGATGCCCAGGTAGTCCACGAGTTGCCGCAGCACGGAGTCGTAGGCCTCGCGCACCGTCGCCGCATCGACTCCCATGAGTTCGGTTGCGACGCCGGTGACGAGGACCTCGAGCGTCTGGTTGTGCTCCAGGGCCCCACTCCCGCCTCTCGTAGACGCAGTGCAGGACTGTTCCCCCTGGTCTTCGCCGGAACTCTACCCCGATACAGACGCTGAAACAGGAAGTCTGCGACTATGTATCGGGGTTTTCGGGGCGCTACCGAGCCGCAACACCAGCGCGACGGACTCTGTGTTTTCGATTTCAAGCAGTGCGCGGAACTCGAAACTCAACTGCTGCAGCGTTTCTGCGTGGTGTGGTGCCAGTTGTCGATATTCCTCCGCGGTGCGCGCGTAGAGGAACGCGGGGGAAACCGGCTGCACTGCCAATCCGCGCAAATGCGCAGTAACCCAAACGTTCTCCGTTGCAGATCCCCCGATGATGTAATCTGCTGCGGTCGATCCGGGTACGACGACCACTGCGAGTGCCGAACTCGACAGCACACGGTCGCGCATGTCGGTCCCCAGCGCTGCACCGGCGTCCCACGCCTGCACGAGCTCCATGACGTCCGGCCGTTTGACGATCTCGAGCTTGGACAGATCCGCGTCGTCGATCCCCAGAGTCGACACCTCGATTCCCCGGTCGGGATCGAGATCCCCCGGCCAGCGCAACTCGGAGAACATGTCTCGATGCAGGTGCGGTGTGAGATACCGGATTCGATCGGCGGCGGCGAGGATATCCGCGGCCGCCGCGATGGACTCGCGTGCCGTCAGCAGCACTGCCCGGCCACCCTCTGCTTCTGCCGCCGCGACGATGTCGGCGACGATGCCGGCGTCCAGGGGTGCGCCGGTGCCCATTTCCCGATTGGTGCACCGCTCGAGAACGCCGTCGAGCAGGCGTCGATCGGTGACGGGTTGTGGGTCGCCCGCACTCAGGGTGATCTCGACTCCGTGGTCGGTGACCTCGCTGCGGTCGAGCCTGCCCTGCGCGGTGGCCACCACGCGCGCGTTGAAAGCGGCCGCACCCACTGCCACGCAGCTGCCCCGGAAGGCGACGTCGAGGGTCGACGTTCGGGAACGATCCACCCCGATCCGCACGGTGCGTCCTTCTCGGGTGAACGTCCACGGCTGACTGTTTCCACCGGACGGTGCTCGGCGCGCAGCGTCGAGAACGAGCGCGTCGGGATCGACGGATGCGTGGTGAGCGTCGACGGCGGTGTCGACCGAAGACTGCTGCGCCCTCGGTGTCGGGGCCGGGGCCGCGAGCGCGTCGAGATGGGTCTCGAGATCGACGCGGATTCGTCCGGAGGGCAGGTGCGCTCCGGTGCCGAAGCGTCGAACGGCTGCTGCGATGGTCGCGCCGCCGAGTTGAACGTCGCCACCCAATTGTGGCCAGGTCTCGATCGTTTCGCTCACTTCCACCATCGAGGCGGCCATCCGGGCCGAGAGCAGTGAGGCGTCGAGCTGATCGAGGACGATGGGGATCTTGTCGCGCGTGCCCAGCCCCCGCAGGCTCGTCGAGTCGATCTCGCCGAGGACGCCGTGGAACACCGGACGGTCGGGTTCGAGGTCGAAGCGCTCGACGTCGAGCAGTCCTCGGTCGGAGGTCTCCATCAGTACCGGGATCCCTCGCGAGCGGGCTGCCTCGCGGGCGCGGACCTTGACATCGAGGGAGTCGCATTCCTCGACGAGCAGATCGAGTCCGTCGAAGAACTCGTCGATGGTGTTCTCGGTGATTCCGTCCTCGGCGATCTCGACGCGCAGATACGGGTCGATCTCGGCAATGCGTCGGGCTGCGACGACCGCTTTGTTGACCCCGAGATCGAGGATCGACGCGGGAATTCTATTGAGGTTGGACAGTTCGATCTCGTCGAAATCGGCGAGTCGAAGCGTCCCGCAGATTCCTTCGAGTGCGAGAGTGTGGGCAATGGCGTGCCCGACGCTGAGGCCGATGATTCCGATCGTGAGATCTCCCAAGGAATTCTGTTCCTCGAGGGTTATCTTGTTTCTGTTCCTGTCGAGCCTCAGGTGTCGAAACGAGCGGGGTCCGAGTACGGCGACGACCGTCTTTCGCCACGGAAAGAAAACCCACCTGTCGTTTTCGTCGAGAAGGCTCTGCTCAGGGCCGGGAAGCAGTGAGCGCAGGCCTTTTCGCTGCGTCTTTCGCTCGTCCAGGAAAGTGAGGGTTCGGTCGCGTCGGAGTTCGTCGAGTGCGTCGCGCTGTGTGGCGTCCGTCTCGTCGAATATCACAGGCTTCCAGTGGTGGCCGGGTGTGGTTCGATCGTTCATGATGCGACTGCTTCCGGGAGTTCGACGGCTGCGCGGCGGTGTGCCAGCAGGGTGACCGTGTTGTGCCGCATCCGGCGCCAGGTGGCCAGGTCGGCGTTGAATGCGAGTGTTGTTCTGTCCCACCAGAACACCTCGGTTCGATAGCGATCGTCAGGGTAGGGGATCGGCTCGATCTGGGTGGCGATGACGGCACCGGTGTCGAGCCATGCGGTGCGGACGTGGGAGGCCGCGGTGGCAAGGGCGTAGCGCGCGCCGAGAAGTGCCGTGCTGTAGGCGGGTGATTCTGCGATCATCGCGGTGACGGCTCGGCCGTGGGGTGCGTGCTGAGCGACCCACGCGGACTTGAGTTCGACGACTCCGTGGTCGATGCGTTCGTCGAGCATGGTGTGCACGTGCCGTAGGCCTTCCGGATGGTCGGCGAATTCGATCAGTGCGTGCGATTGATCGACCGAGGAATACGGTCCTTGCACCCGTACTCCGCCGACTATTTGTCCGGTTCGGTCGAGTGCGGCGAAGAACAGCGCCGTGGTGCTGCCGTCACGAATGGCCGATATTTCGAGAGCGGTGGTGACACCGTGTCTCATATAGCTTTCCTCTGCGCCGTCGAGGAATTGTTTCCACAACCCCGGGTTTTCTGTGGGAGTGGTGGCCAGAACGAGGCATTGGGATCGCTGATCCCAGTACGAGGGGACGTCGAACGGAATTGTCATTTCAGTCTTCCTGACAGGAGTTTGCCGAATGTGAATGGTCGTGCCGCTCGATTGTCCGGCTTTTCCTTTGCAGAGCTATGCGCCGCGATCGGGACTCGGGTGTGTCGCGGGGGACCGCCCAGGACCAGTAGCCTGCAGAGGTGCTGCTCTCCGACCGTGACATCCGTGCCGAAGTGACCCTGGGAAACCTGGCGATCGAACCGTTCGACCCGTCGATGGTTCAGCCGTCGAGTGTCGATGTGCGGCTCGACAAGCTGTTTCGGGTGTTCAACAACACTCGCTACACCCACATCGACCCGTCGCTGCAGCAGGACGAGTTGACGACGTTGGTCGAACCTGCGGCCGGCGAGCCGTTCGTTCTTCATCCGGGCGAATTCGTTCTCGGCTCCACTCTCGAATTGACGACGCTGCCGGACTACCTGGCCGGTCGGCTCGAGGGAAAGAGCTCGCTCGGGCGGCTGGGTCTGCTCACGCACTCGACTGCAGGTTTCATCGATCCGGGCTTCAGCGGCCACATCACGTTGGAGTTGTCCAACGTCGCCAACCTGCCGATCACGTTGTGGCCGGGCATGAAGATCGGGCAACTGTGTCTGTTCCGGCTGTCGTCGCCGTCCGAGAATCCGTACGGCAGTGCCGCGGTGGGGTCGAAGTATCAGGGTCAGCGCGGGCCGACGCCGTCGAAGGCCTACCTGAATTTCGTCCGGTCGAGCGTCGAGTAACGATCTCGCAGTTTGTTTGCCAGCCGTAAAACATGACGAACGACCGGTTGTAGCGGTACTCTGGTGACCTCACGTGGGTTGGGGCCTACCAGAGCGAGGTTTCTAGTGTCCGCGGTTCACGATGTGTCCGTCCTCGGCGCTTCTTTGGGGTCGAGTGGTCTCCGCAGCGTGATCAGTGCCGACTCGCGCTCCGGTGCCGTTCTGGAAGTGCACGAGCCCGTCGCGTCTCGGCCCGCACCCAACGGCCTCGCCCCCGATCCGTGGGATGCCGTCGTCACCTCGGTACACAATCTGGCGACGGAGTATGCGTCGGCGGATTTCTATCCGGTGCTCGCATTGCGCGAGAGCGACCCCCGAACGGCTTACGACCAGGACTTCTCAGACGGTGTCGTCCTCGTATCCGAACTCGGCGCCCAGTTGGGTGCACTGCGTGAGACACGTGTGCTGGCAGGCGAACGCTGCGTCGCCCTGTTCGACGTCGGCGCATCCGGTACCTCGGTCTCCGTCGTCGACATCGACAGCGGTGACGTTCTCGCGTCGCGTCGAACCGACGCGCTCAGCGGCGATGAGTGCGATCGAATGCTGTGCGATCACCTCATCGCGACATTCGGTGCGGCCGAGGCGCCGACGATCGAGGCTCGCAGGCGGCTCGTGCACGACGTCCGCGACGGCAAACACGAGCTGGCCCTGCTTCGCAGCGTGTCGATCATCGGGCCGTTCGTCGGCGGACGAGCGTCGCTGTGGCGTGGCAATCTCGACGAGGTCATCGGCGACGCCGTGCACCGAGCCGTTTCGATGGCCGTCGACGTCCTCGATGCGGTCAGCGCGCAGGGCGTTCGCGTCGACGCCGTCGTCGCCGTCGGCGGCGGTGCCAACATGCAGATAGTTCGCCAGGTCCTGTTCGACGCGGTGGCGGTGCCGGTCTACGTGCCCGAGCAGCCGGAACTGCTGGCGGCTTACGGCGCTGCCGGGATCGTTCGGACGGTGGGTCTGCGGCCTGCGCCGGCGGCACCTGAGGTGCTCACCGATCGATTCGCTGCCGTGGACCGGGATTCCGCAGACCTCGAGGTGGCCGCGGTGGTCTCCAAGCGTCCCCGGCACAGCGACACCTCCTTCAAGCGGATGACCAGGGCCAACAAGGCTCGGCATCTCGGCGGCGCGCTCGCGGCACTCGTCGCGGTATGTGCAGCCGGCACCGTGGTCACTGCGGCGGCACGGACCAGCGGCGAAGATCCAGCGACGTCGGTGACCACGTCGCAGGACTCCTCGCAACCCGCCCGGTCGCAGTCCGTGGTGCCTGCGGCGGACGGGTCAGCCGCCGAACCCGCCGAACCCGCCGGGCCCTCGGTGCCGTTCGCGACCACGACGGCGACGCCGACCTCGTCTCCGGTCGGCGCGCCGACAACGTCGTCCTCGTCCCCGGCACCGGCCACGACGGTCGCCGAAAGCGCCACCGCCACACGGCGCGTCGTCACCACGACCGGTGCCCCGTCCGTCATCGAGCAGACGACGGCACCGAGCAGGCCCACCGTCGATTCGTCGACCGTGGTGCAGACGACGGTCCCACCCGCCGCCACGACTCGTCCGACCACAACGCGTCCCACCACGACCACCCGGACCACGACGCCGACGACCACCACGCGGTCGACCCGGACGTTCGATTTTCCGTTGCCGGATTTCGACTTTCCGCGACGCTGACCGGTCTGCGCTTTCCGCCGTCACCGGCCCGGGCACTCGAGGCAGGATGAGCAGTATGGAGTCGATTCAGACCGAGCGCGAAGACAAGTTCGACGTCGACGCAGATTTTCAGTTGCCCACTCTCGCTTCGCTGGTACCCACCGGCGGCGCACTGGTGTCGAGCGAGACCGACCTGAGCAGTGAGTACTTCGACACTGCCGGCCACGACCTGTTGCGACGCGGGATCACCGTCCGGCGTCGTACCGGTGATTCCGACAACGGCTGGCATGCGAAGGTCCCGGCAGAGAAGGCGCGGACCGAGATTCGGCTCCCTCTCGGCAGCGGTGCGCACAACGCGGTGCCGGACGAGCTCAACGATGTGCTGCGCGGTGCGGTGATGGGCGCGGAGTTGGCCGCGGTCGCGACGCTCACGACGCGTCGAACGATTCACACCGTGTCCGACGCCGATGGGGCTGTCGTCGCGGAAATCGCCGACGACGAGGTGTCGGTGGTCTTGATCGGCGGCGCGACCGGTCCGCGGTGGCGCGAGGTGGAGGTGGAACTCGGCCCCGCAGGCTCGGAGTCGTTCCTGAAGAAGGCGGGCAAGGTGTTGCGCGCCGCCGGTGCTCGGCCGTCGGCGCATCCGTCGAAGTTGGATCGGGCGCTGTCGGTGGTGCGCCAGGAGCCTGCCGAACCCGGCGTGGCGCTGCTGGCGGATTATCTCGACGATCAGGCGCAGGCGATCGTCGCAGGAGATGTGTATCTGCGTCGGGGGCTGGATCCGATTCACTCCACGCGGGTGGCCATTCGGCGCTACCGCAGTACCCTCCGCGTATTCGGGAGTTTGTTCGAGGACGAGCCGGCTGCCCAACTCGAGGCCGAACTATCTTGGTATGCAAGCATTCTCGGCGAGGTTCGAGATCGTCAGGTGCAGCGTGCTCGGTTCGCGGCAGCGCTGCGCGAACTGCCGCCCGAACTGGTGCTCGGGCCGGTGGCGTCGCGCATCGAGAACGATCTGTTGGCCGAGCAGATCCGATACCGCGAGGCGGCGATGACCGAACTCGACGGAGAGCGATACCGCGCGCTGCTCACGACGCTGTCGGAGTGGTCGCGGGGGCTACCGATCGACGGCGAGGTCACCGACCGCGTGTTGGTCAAGCTAGCGCGCAAGGCCGGAAAGAAGGCGATCGATCGCACGAAGAGTGCCGTGCGCGGTACCGACGACGAGGCGTTGCATCGTGCACGGAAGGCGTCGAAACGTGCGCGGTATGCGGCCGAGTTGGTTGCGCCGGTGGTGGACAAGAAGGTCTCGAAGGCGAACATCAAGCACTACAAGACGATTCAGGAGGTGCTGGGAGAGCACCAGGATGCGGTGATCGCGGCGGAAATTCTGCGGACTCTCGGCGCGCGGGCAGGGACGACGGCGGGGGAGAACGGTTTCACCTTCGGCCTGCTGTTCGAGCGCGAGTGTCGCGCCGCCGAGGTAGCCCGGGACGAGGCGAGCAGGTTGGAGTTCTGATCAGCGAAACCGGGATGATTCCCCGATTCGAGACCCGAAGGGTACTCTGAGCCCGAATCGAATTCGGGGGAGTCGACGATCATGGCCATTGCGCTCGGGGTGCACGTCGGTGACGACGAAATATCTGCTGCATTGGTCGAGGCCGATCTACCCGAGCTCGGCCCCATTTCCACTCGCACCGTCTCCGTCTCCTCGGTTCCCGGGGGTGTCGGTGACGCCGTCACGACGATGCTCGGAATCATGAGGGTGCAGGCGGCCCAGAACGACCTGCTGATCAGCGGTTCCGGGGTGGTCTGCGACAGCATCGCGCTCTGCGGGACCGTTTGCGCCGCTCTGGCCGCCCACGATGTTCACGACGTCGGGGTGGTGGATGCCGGAGATCCGCGGTTGAACTCCGCGGTTCCATTGGGAATTGCAGCGGCACTGATCGGAGCCAAGGCCGCCCTCGCCGAGCCGGTGGCCGTTCCGAATGCGACGGGTGACGAGGACCGGAGTGGTTCCGGCAGCGATGTGGCCGGTACACCCCGCAGCGCGAGACTGACGATGATCGGGTTGGGCGTCGCGGTTCTCGCGGCACTGAGCGGAGCCACCGTGTGGGCTCTGGCGGCGTCCGATCCGACGCAGAGTTCCGTGGTCGATACCGCCGATGTTGCCGAGGTCCCGTCGAGCGGAAACAACGAAGCCGCGTCCTCGGCGGTGGTGGTCGCCGATTCGGCGGTCCCCTCTACCGACCCGTCGGCGATTCCGTCCGTCGACACCGGGTTGCTCGAGGTCCCCGCGTACGGGCCGATGCCGGTCGGTACCTGGAGTGCAGCACCCACTGCGGGTTCGGTCCCCACTCCGTACGTCGAGGCGTCGTCGGGTGGCGGCAACTCCGGTCGCGTCGATTCGGGTGCCGTCGATGCTGGTGCCGTCGATTCGGGTGGCGGCAGACCCGGCGGGGGCAACTCCGGTGGCGGTGATTCCGGCGGTGATTCCGGCGGTGGCGACTCGGGTGGCGACTCGGGTGGTGACTCGGGTGGCGACTCGGGTGGCGAGGAAACGTCGACCGTCGATCCCCCGCCCGAGCCGGAACCCGAAACCGAGGTGCCGTCCACGGACCCGGCCGAGCCGACCACCGAGGTTCCGGAGACCACCGACCCCACCACCGTTGGAGAACCGCCGGCAGATCCGGTCGAATAGCCCTCGATCCGTTGATTGCATTGTGAGCGAGCGGTTTTGATACTTGTACAAGTCCTTCGCGTGACGGGTATGTGAATTCGACTCGGACACCTGAACTTCTGCTCACCCGTCGCTACCATCGAGTGATCGACCAGTAGACGGTGAGTATTCGATGACCGAACATTCCGCAGCAGAACCGGTGACCCGCACGACCATCGACAGGGCAGTGGGTGTTCTCATCGCGCTGCGTGGCTGTAGCCCTGAGGATGCGTTCGCCGAATTGGCGGCGCACAGCTTCCGCTTCGATGTCTCGCTCGTGCAGTCCGCCCGCTCCATCGTCGCGGCCGCGCGTGGGATGGACTCGGCCAACGGTGTCGCCTGTGCGGCGATGTCGTCGGCGCAGGAGGAGTGGGGTCCACTGCTGGCGGACCGTCGAGATCCTTACGATCACGTCGCCTGAGATCGGACTGTACGAGTTTCGCTGCTTGTTATATCTCCCAAAACAAACCGAAAGTTCATTCAAATACCGAGATTGCTGTCCAGACGGCGGTTCGGCGGCTACTATCGGCAGGTCGGAGTAGCCAGTCGAGTCGAGGAATCATGAGAACAGTCCTTGGTGTTTCGGTGGGTTCCGCCACTGCCCGAGGGGTCGCAGTCGATGCGATCGACGAGTCGGTGCGGTCGGCCCACATCG
Organism: Rhodococcus sp. SBT000017; assembly: GCF_003688915.1. NCBI lineage: Bacteria > Bacillati > Actinomycetota > Actinomycetes > Mycobacteriales > Nocardiaceae > Rhodococcus > Rhodococcus sp. SBT000017. Next base: position 3,033,438 of record NZ_REFU01000001.1, on the reverse strand, counting down.
TTCACTCGTTCGATCCTGACGACCACCTGCAGGTCGCCATCGACTTGCTGGACTCCATGTCACGCGACCAGATGGTCGACCGAACCGACATCGTGTTGGCCGTACCCGACGATCCCGGTGCTCGCGCGCGGACGTCCGCCTACTCCACCTACGAGGCCGATCGCCTGCTGGTCGCTTCCGAACTCGGTGCTCAGCTGCGGTATCTGTGGGGCACGGGCCAGCTCGAGGGCGCTCGCACCGTCGCGGTCTGTGACGTCGGGGCATCCGGCACCACGGTGTCCGTCGCAGACCCGGCCAGCGGTACGGTCTTCAGTTCGGTGCGCACCACGCTGTTCGGAGGCAACAGCTGCGACGAGCAGCTCGCCCGCTACTTGCTCTCGACGTACGGAGCGGACGAGTTGACGTCCGATCACGCCCGCGCAGAATTGGCGGTGTCGGTCCGCACGGCACGCGAGCAGCTTTCTCGACTGCGGGTGGCGGAAGTTGCCGGACCCTTCATCGGTGGTCCTGTCAGGTTGTGGCGCAATACCTTCGACGATGTCCTCGAGCGCAGTATTCGCTCTTTGGAGGACTGGGTGGCCAGTGTCATCGTCGACGCACCCTGCGCCGTGAACGCCCTGGTGATGGTCGGCGGCTGCGCCAACATCCCGACGCTGCGGCGCCTGTTTCGTCGTGATCTGCTGCTGCCGGTCGTTGCGCCGGCCAATCCGGAGTCCCTCACCGCGCACGGTGCGGCTCTGATGGCCGTCGACGCGGTCGCGTCGCGTCGACATCGCCCGCGTGGTGCCACGATCGCCAACGTTGCGCCGTCGCAACACGCCTCGATGGTGGGCATGGTGGGCTACCACGACTCTCCGCGACACCGCTCGGCTTGAACCCTCCGGCCTGGCCAACGAACGCCGTTGTTCGGTAAGTTGCTCGGGTAATGGTGAACAGTGGGGTACGAGACGGTGGGACAACAGTGGCAGAGCAGGTAGCGGAGTCCGGTACGGCAGCAACCGACGGGGAAGCATTCGATCCGGCAGAACATGCTCGGAGCATGGTCGGTTATCACTACCGCACCGAGGACTACTACGAGGTGGGCCGCGAAAAGGTCCGTGAATATGCCCGCGCCGTCCAGGACTTCCACCCCGCCCACTGGGACGGTGACGCCGCGGCTGCGCTGGGTCACAGCGCCCTCGTCGCACCGCTGACGTTCATGTCGCTGGTCGGCACCCTCGCGCAGAGGAAGCTTCTGCAGTCCATCGCCGAGGGCTACGACCTGAGCCAGATTCTGCAGACCGATCAGGTGCTGGTGTTCCAGAAGCCGATCCTCGCCGGCGACCAACTGACATGCGATGTCTCGCTCGACTCGTTCAAGACGGTCATGGGTCGCGACATGATGGTGACCAAGAACGTCGTGTCCAATCAGAAGAACGAGCTGGTGCAAACCACGTACACCACGCTCCTCGTCGGTCGGTCCGGCGAGATCGATCCGGCCATCTCCGAGTCCGCGCAGAATCTGGTGATGTTCGGCGCGACGACAGATGTCAGCGGTGCCGATTCCGGCGAGAGCGACACACTGTCCACTCCGCAGGAACACGAGCCGCTGATCATCGAGGAGTACCGGGGTCGGCCGACGCAGAAGTTCGACGACGTCAACGTCGGAGACGAACTGCCGTCGCGCACGGTGCGCCTGACCCGCGGTGATCTGGTCAACTACGCGGGCGTGGCAGGCGATGCGAACCCGATTCACTGGAGCGAGCAGTTCGCCAAGCTGATCGATCTCGAGAACGTGCTGGCCCACGGGATGCTCACGATGGGCGTCGGCGGCGGTTACATCACCGAGTGGCTCGGCGACCCGGGCGCTGTGAAGGACTACACCGTCCGCTTCACCACCCCGATCCCTGTGGACACCCACAAGGCCGCCGAAATCGTCTTCACCGGCAAGATCAAGTCCAAGGACGAGGCGACGCGTACTGCAGTGATCTCACTGGGCGCGACATTCGAGGGCAAGCGAATCTTCGGTCACCGCGCTACGGCAACAGTGCAATTGGGCTGAGTGCCTGCGGCAGTGGTGTGGTTGAGTGCCCCGGGCGGCACTTGACCACACCACTCGATGCCCGGCTGACTGGCGAGTTGGTGGGCGTGGTCGCCTTCGCCGCGGATCGGCTCCCCGGTTTTGGATTTCTGACTCCGATCGGCGTCGGGTATCCATATCTGGGGAGCTGATGTGCAGGTGGGGGAGTGGATGTGTGGGTGGGGTCGCAATCTACGCCCCGGTTCGGAATCTACGCCCCCTACGGGGGGGTGTGGATTGCTGCTAGGGGCGTAAATGTGTCGGCTGAACTCGGCGAGCGTCCGTGCAGTCGAGTACCACCTGGCGTACCGAAATGTTCATGATACGCGCTTCTCCTTTGCGTGGTGTCGGGCCGCACGTGCGCGATTCCCGCATGCGCGGCAACACCATTGCTGATTGGGCCGATCCTTAAGAAACAGTTGACCGCATCGCGGGGCTTCGCACAATGCCAGGCGATCTCGATCCGGCGGGAGCCCTGTTCGTCGATGGCGTCAGCGCCGGTCGACTATGTGTTGGATGCCGGCGAACACGGCACCGATCACGATCGACGCCGTCAGGCATTCGGTCAAGAATACGAGACTCGACTCTCTGAACAGCGGCGACTCCGACATCTGCGCGGCCAGCGAGTCGGGGTGAACCAAGGCAATGCCGGAGACCGGCGGAGGACTGACGGTGGCGGCGGCCCACAAGGAACCTCCCAGAAACACCGAAATCGGCAAGGGCCACCAGAACAGCGACTGCCGAGATCTGCGAATCCATGCTGCCGCTGCAACCGTGCAGAGTGTCAGCGCGCTGATGACGAGCGACGACGGAAACCACGGCGGACCCTGTTCGGTGAACAGTTGCGCATAACCGAGGATCGATATGCTTCCGGACTCGCCGGAGATAGCCGCTGGGTCGAAGGGCGCAAGGGGCGCGGCGAAGTGCCACAGAAATGACAACGCTGTGGCCAGGGTCAGACCGAAAACTATTGCGGTCCAGCGCATCAGGATGACTCGCTCAGTGGACTATCCCCGTGTTCGGATCGTACTTGGGAGTGCGGTCCCATAGCGACGCGTCCGACTCCAGCGCCTGGCCCTCCTGGGTTGGTTCCACGCTGCCCGGTAGCTTCCGCCACTTGGCTCGCGGATCGGCCTCCGCTGCAGCACTCCGATCATCGCCCATGAGCAGCAGGCTACGCGTCGTGCACGCTGTGCGGGCGCTTCTCCGATTCGAATAGCGGCGGCTACGCGATGCGCACTCTGAGCTCGTTCACTTCCGAGCCATTCTTGTCGGTGACGCTGGGCGGCCTGTCGAACGCCACCATCGTCGAACGCCTGTAAGTGCCTGCGGCAGTGGTGTGGTCGAGTGCCATGGACGGCATTCAATCGCACCACTGCGTAGCAATTCCCTCTTGGCACTCTCCGGTGGAGAGTGCTAATTTGGGTCTCGCACAGTGAGAGGCGGCCCGCCGCTGGGGCGGACGCATCGTCGTACAGGAGGTGGTTGCTGTGCTTCGCTTCGATCCGTTCCGTGACCTCGACTCGATTGCTGCCGGGATGCTCGGCGCGACCAGTGGTTCGGACCGCGCACCCAGGTTCATGCCGATGGATTTGTACAAACTCGATGACCACTACGTTCTCAACGCGGATCTGCCCGGTGTCGATCCGGGCTCGATCGATGTCGACGTCGATCGTGGCACTCTCACGTTGACCGCGCATCGCACCGCGCCCACCAGTGATGGCGTGCAGTGGCTTTCGTCGGAGCGATTCGCCGGAACGTATCGCCGCCAGCTCTCGCTCGGTGACGGTGTCGACGCGGAAAAGATTTCGGCGTCGTACGACAACGGCGTGCTGACGGTGACGATTCCCCTCGCAGCCCGTGCCAAGCCGCGCAAGATCGAGATCGCCCACGACAACACGCAGCGAACCATCGAGACCCAGACCAGCTGATCCAGCGCCGACGAGCTCGCAGTTATGCAGACGAATCGGACCCGAAACCCTGCGTAACTGCGAGTTCGGCGTTGGTCAGGATCGCAGCGGCCGCGGCATCCGGTGCTTGGGTCGGAATCCAGTGCGACACATCAGGTAACACCGTCAATGTGTAGTGGGCATCGACGTAGCGTTGCGCACCCTCGACGGCGGATCGTCCGATGAACGTGTCTCCGTCGCTCCACACCATCGACGTCGGCACGGTGATGCGCAGACGGCCGATGCCCGGGTTCGAGAACGGCAGTCCGCGGTACCAGGTGATCGCGTGGTGCATGGACCCGTAGTCGACGACCTCCTCCACGGTTCGGGCGAGATCGGATTCGCTCATTCCGCTTTTCTCGTACCACTTCTCGGCCCTCTTGCCCGGTCTCGTCATCCATCGCTCGGGCAGGATCGGCAGCTGGAAGAACGCGAAGTACCAGGAAAGTCGGAACTGTTTCGAGGTGAGCAGGGCAGTCATGAAGGCACCCGGGTGCGGAACCGAGAACGCCGTCAGCGACGCAACGAGTCGGGGGTGTCGGCCAGCGGTGACCCAGGCGATGTTCGCTCCCCAATCGTGTCCGACCAGGTGAACCGGTCTTCCGATCACCGCCATCAAGGCAACCACATCGTCCACCAACGCTCCGACGCGATAGTCGCGACGCCGCTTCGGCCGAGCGCGCGGCGAGTAGCCGCGCTGATCCGGGGCGATCGTGCGCATCCCGGCATCGTTGAGTATCGCCATCACCGCAGACCATGACGATGCCCGCTCGGGAAATCCGTGCAGCAGCAACACGACCGGGCCGTCGAGCGGTCCCTGGTCGAGCACATCGAACACGAAACCGTCGCGCATGTACTCGGTGATTCTCTTCGTCGCAGAGCCGGTCGTCAGCATGTGCTGGGCACCGATTGGCCTGCGAACACGGCAGCCAGGAACTGCATGGCCGCCTCGTCGCTGACATCGTGGCCCTGTTCGGGCTGTTCCTGCGCAACGACCGAATCGCCCAGGGCGCATGCCTTTTCGACGCCGTCGGCGGTCCACTGCGGCAGCACGATGTCGTCTTTCGCGCCGTAGGCCACGAACATGGGCACCTCGGTTCGCACCTGGGGGAGCGTGTAGCGATCGATCACGTCGAGCAGCTGTTGCTCCGATTGCGCTGAGTCAGCGGCGAACTCGTCCGGTGCCATCGCCTCGACGGCCCGCTCCTTGCCTTCGACGTCTCCACCCTGGCAGGTGAGCAGGAGCTCGTTGTTCTCTTCGGCGACGCTGCCGCTGTAGTTCTTCGGGTCGATCGAGGGATCGACCTGTTGTGCGCCGTAGAGCACGGACGGCATCAGTTCTTTCTGCGGTGTGGTGAGGGTTCCGTCCATTCCGGCATGTACCAGCGGCTTCAGGTCGGTCGGCGGTGACAGTGACACCGATCCCACCAGGTCCAAGCCCTGACCGTAGGAAGCGGCGAGTTCGTTTGCAGCCCAGGCGGCTTGGCCACCTTGCGACAGGCCGACAGCGGCCCAGCGCGTGGAGACGTCGGGCAGTGCGCTCTGGGCTGCGCGGGCCGCGTCGATCATGTTGTGTCCCGAGGTGCGCGGTTCCAGGTACGGGTGGGTGCCGCCGCCGGTGCCCAGGCCCTGGTAATCGGGCAGCACGGTGACGTATCCGAGTTCGGTGAAGTCCTGCACAGCGAATTGGTAGCCGAGCAGGTCGGGGTACAGGGTCGGTCCGCAATCGGCCTGCACTCCGGTGGTGCCGTGCCCGTAGACGACGATCGGCCAACCGCCCTCGGGCGGGGTGCCTGCCGGAACGGCTGCTACTCCTGAGACCGCCGTGGGGGAATTGTCGACACCCGACGTGGACTCGTAGACGAATCGGTACAGCGTGGCACCGGTGTCGGAGAGCTCTGCCGATCGATCGCCGAAGTCCTCGGAATCGAGAACGGTGCCCGGCACTCCCGTGAGGTCGTACTGCGGGGCCGGTGCGGTCGTCGTCTCGGCGGGCGTGGTCGCGGGCTCGGGCTCGGGTGTGGAACTGCACCCGACGAGCGCGGTCACCGCGCAGGTGGACGCCGCGAGTGCGGCCCCGACGCGTCGAGCTCGGTTCGGTCGACTGATGGCATTCACTCCCGCGTGTCTACCAGACCGTGGCGATAACCGGCAGGCTCAACTGCCAGTGCGCGTCCGGTGGACGTCGTCGACCAGTTCGTGAGTGACCCGGTAACCGGCGCGCATGCGCTGCATTTCCGCGTCGCGCACCAGGTAGGACTGCCGCGTGAGCTCACTCGGTCCGCCGGCCCGGAGCGTGCGCGCTTTGTTCACCAGCGGCAGCAGCGGCCCGACGAGCGACACGACATGCGTGAGTGACGAGGCCGGGATGTGCAGATCGTCCGACGCCTCGTCGCCGATCAACACGCGCTGCAGGGCAGACATCGTCGCCGACGCCACCGCGCGGGTCACCCCATGGGGCCCGGGTAGCAGGTTGGCGAGTTCGGGCACCAGATAGTCGTCGGTCAGGGCAGCGACGAAGTCCCGGTCGTCCTGGCTGGGGCCAGGGGAGGTGAGTCGGTACAACTGCTCGATGCGGATGTGGTCCGATTCGTCGATCGGGTTGAGCTCGTGATCTACGCCGACGACATGGCCGACGTAGCGCCAAAGGTGGTAGATGTCGCCGAGTTCTGTGTCGATGAAGCGCACGCCGACCCGGTGCATGGCGTCGAGCGCGATGTGGCCGAACTCGGCAATCGTGAACGCCATGTACGGCTGCGGGATCGGCACACCCCAGGCTTCGTCGTCCCACGTGCCGAGGTGCCGGATTCCTCGTCGGACATGGGCGTGGATCATTCGCACGCGCACCGTGTACGCGAAACCTTCTCCGTGCCTGGCCATTCCGCCCGGGGAGATGACTTTCTGCAGCCAGTTGCCCACTTCGATGGAGCGAATGGCCGGTTGCGAGACGTATCGACCAGTGATGGCCAGCGGTTTGCCGGCAATGGAGTTCTCTGCGCCGCGAAGCAACGATGCCGCTCCCAGCACGATCCCCATCACGGCGCTGTAGCGAACGAGGGCGTCGGCGGCGCGGTCGAGGCGGTCGTGATCGACCCAGTCCGGTTCGGAATCGAGAAATGCGAACAGCTTTCGAAGCGCAGCCGGGGCATCGGGGGCGATGCCGTTCGTGAGCGCGGCAGAGACGGCGGCAGTGGACGACGAGGAACCGAAGTCCTCGTCGAGTACTCGATCGGCGAGCGGATCGGCTCGCCACATCGCGTCGAGCCATTCGCGTCCTGCCTGGCCGTGCATCGAGACGGCCTCGTCGGTGCGAACCAGGCCACTGGGAGCGCGAGTATTCATACATTTCAGTGGAACACGAGAATTCCTCACTTACTATTCACTTTCATGCCCGCCCAACGCCCGTCGTCACCGCGACCGCGATCGACTCCGCGTCAGCAACGCGCCGTCGAGATGCGGGCCCGGCTGTTGACCGGAACCATCGAGTTGTTGCAGAAGAAGCCCGGCTACCTCCCGACGACGTACCAGCTCGCACGGCACGTGCACGTCAGCATCGGCACCGTGTATCGCTATTTCACCGACATCGAGTCCGTCATGGACGAGCTGCGAACCGCAACGATCCACGACATCACGATGCGGCTGGCCACCGGAATCGGACGCGCAATGGATCAAGCACCGGCCGACGCGATCGTCACCATCGTCGAGACACTCACTTCTGCGTTCGAGGAACACGAGGCGGTGGTCCGGACGGCCTTCGCAGCGGGTGGTTCGGAATTGGGTGGCCAGTGGAAAGACATCGAACGTCCACTGCTGCCCCTGGCGCGCATCTTGCCCACTCGCATCCGACCCGATCTCGACGACGACGCCCTCGACGATCTCGTCTTCCTGACGATGGGTGCCACCGCGAGCCTGTGCATGAGAGTCGCGTTGTTCAGACCCACGGGCTCGGACCGAACGATGCTAGTGGCCACGACGGCTCGCATGCTGCTCGCCGCGTTCGAGGGTGCCGACACTACCGAAATGCAGACAACATCGAATCCGACGCCTGGAGCGGGGCATAGCCGTCGGGAATGACGCGGCGGCAGCCGTCGAGTTCGACGGTCAAGGATCGAATGTTCAACGGCCCCGGGCTGACGTAGGTGGTGACGGCAGTTCGCGTTGCGACCAGCGAGCACGGCTCGGCCGGTGGCAAATTCTCGATCGGTAAGCGCATTTCGTCGGTCGTTCCTTTCACGGAGGTGCCGTCGAACAGGCAGTAGACGTAGCCGACCGTGAGACCGACGGCAGGTTCGGTGCCCTCGTCCGGTGGAGTGAAATGCGGGGAGCAACTGGACAGGCTCAACCGTGGCCGTGCAAGAAGTGGGTCGCGATACTCCACCACGTCGACCACTCGAAGTTTCAGAATGGCGTCGATACCACCGAGCTTCGAGAGACCGCATTCTCCGATGGGCAGTGTCGGTTCCACAGCGCGGCCTCGGGTATCGACGAGCCAGAATTGTGGGGGTTCGACAATGGAGTACATCGGGCACAGATCGGCCGCCAGAGCGCGCTCGGATGGCTCGTTCAGCAGACGAATCGCAGTGGAGAAGTCCCCTTCTCGTCGCTGTTCGCGGTGGGTGACGGTTCCATCGGGCTCCACGGTGTCGCCGCCTTCGCACAGTATCGCGGCTGCGGGCGTGAAGCCGTCCGGGATCATCCCGGGAGTCGGTCGACGCTCCGATGGTCTCGGTCTATCGACCGGTTGCGTGGTCCCGCACTGGAAGGCGTTCGCCGATCCGATCTCGGCGATCGGTCGAACGGGCCCCAGCGAGGTCGGCGAGCCGCAGGTGACTGCCGTTATCGCGACAATCAGTAGGCCCACCGCCCATCGCCACGTCATGCAAGCACGGTAGACGCACTTCGGCAAGGGTGTTTGCGACCGTCGAATTCGGGGGATCAGTGCTGCTATGAAAATCGTGGTCGTCGTCAGTGCGGTCGTGGCAGTCGTGGTGTCGTTTCTCGGGTCGGGTGCGTGGATCGGAACGCCGATTGCCGAGGCGGCCGGTGGGGCGCTCAGTGCCACGTCGACGCTGGTGGCGCCCGCCGGCCCTGCGTTCTCGATCTGGTCGGTGATCTACACCGGGCTCGTCGCCTACGCCGTCTGGCAGTTCCTACCCGGCCGCACCGCACGCCACGACGCGTTGCGAGCACCGATCGTCGCGTCGATGTTGCTCAATCCGGCGTGGATTCTCGCGATTCAGATCGGGCAGGTGTGGCTGAGCGTGATCGTCATCGTCGCGTTGCTGGCGGTGCTCGTCCGCGTGTTCGTGCTGATGCAGCAGCATCGACCGGAGGGCATCGCCGATGCGGTGATCACCGACGGAACGATGGGGATCTACCTCGGGTGGGTGTGTGTGGCGACGATCGCGAACATCTCGGCGTGGCTGGTGAGTCTCGGGTTCACCGGTGGCGCAACGGTATGGGCGGTCATCGTGCTCGCGGTGGCAGCTGGTGTCGGGGTGTTTCTGGCCCGGTACTCGAGTGGTGCGCTCGCACCGATGCTGGCGATCGTCTGGGGACTGGGATGGTTGGCGCAGGGCCGCTTCTCCGGTGAAGTGGTCGATACGACTGTCGGCTGGGCAGCCGTTCTCGCTGCGGTGGTGGTCGCAATTACCACGGTAGGAACAAGGGTGCTTGGGCGAAAGAGAGTCTCGGCGGGTTAACCCCCCGAGGCCTGGTCACTTCCTCGAAGTGATGCGACGGCATCGTCGATGTTCAGCGAAGAATCGAGAACCGGCGCGGTGCGCAGGCACGCGACGATGAGGTGCACCAGCCACTCGACCATCTGCTCGACGTCGATGCTGACGTCCTCTTCGAGCCATCGGGCCGTCGCGCCGTCGATGGCTGCGACGATGCTCCGTCCGACGAGTCTGACGCCGGTGTTCTCCGCGTCCAGTCCGAGGCGCGTGGCCGCCGCTTCCAACACTGCGGTGCGGGCACCTTCGAATACTTCCCAGGCTTCGGGATCGGCACCTCTGCCGCCCAACACCATTCGCAGCGCCAAGCCGCGGTGCACGCTCAAGTACTCGAGATGGCTGGTCAGAGCAGCCCGTATCTGGACGTCGGGTGTCGAATCGGGAATGTCGGCAAAGGCTTGCGACATGGCCGAGGCAGTGGCCCGCATCGACTCGAGGTAGATGCCTCGCTTGTTGCCGAAGTAGTGGAACAACAAGCCATGGGCCACATCCGCCGACTCCACGATGTCTGCCACGCCGACCTTGTCGTAGTCGGCTTCCGCGAACAGGGCGACGGCCGCGTCGATCAGTCGCTGACGTGTTTCGGCGGCTCGGGCGGCCGCCCGGACTGACCGTGCAGCCGGCTTGGTGGCTCGATCTGGCACCGCACATCCAATCTGCCTCGGCTTGTCCGCCCGGCTGTTGCCGTCGGTTGCATACGAGCCTAGGTCGTCTCAGATGATCGGCGTGATGTGGTCGTGCAGTTCGAAGCCGAGCAGCGCCTTGCCGTAGGTTTCGATCGACACCCGCGGCAGCATGACGGCGTGGCGGGCACCGACATTGGAATCTCGCCAAATGCGCTGCAGCGCATTGACGTCGGCGAAGGCACCGGCTCCGGTGGCGTCGACGAGCATGTTGAGTGCCTCGTTGATGCTGCGCAGTGCGACGGCGGCGTCGCCGCGGACACGAGCGCGCGAGAGCAGGTCCGGGTACTCGCCGGCTTCGGCCCACCGCTTGACGTCCTCCGCTGCGCGGTATGCGTGCAGATGTGCGGTATCGACCTTCAGCGACGCTTCGGCGAGCAGCATCTGGAAAGCCACCGAGTCGGCCTGACGGTCGAACACCGTGTAGGCCAGGGCCTTCTGTGATGCCTTGATGCGGACCAGTTCGACTGCGGCACGGCCCATTCCGAGCTGCGGCCCGACGAGCACCATGACCAGCATGGGGCCGAAGGCCGAACGAGCGAATGCGGAGTCGGTACGTTCGGTCGCGTTGGCACCGCTGAACGCCGGAATCATCGAGAGCATGCGGTGTTCGGGAACGAAGACGTCTTCTGCGATGACGGTGTTGCTGCCGGAGGCGCGCATGCCGGCTACGTACCACGTGTCGTCGATGCGGTAGTCCGAGCGGGGCAGCAATGCCATGCCCTGGTCGAGCATGTCACCGTCTTCGTCGTTGATGATGATTCCGCCGGTGAACCACTCCGAATGCAGGCTGGCCGAGGCGTAGGGCTACGTGCCGGTGAGACGGTAGCCGCCCTCTACCTTGCGGGCGGTGCCGCCCGGGGTGACGACGCCGGCGATGATGGCGTCCGGCCCGTTCGCATAGATCTCGGCCTGAGCCTCGTTGCTGTACAGGCCTGCGGCCCAGTTGTTCACGTTGGACAGAGTGGTGACCCAGGATGCGCCGGCGTCACCTTCGGCGATGATCGCCGAGACGTCGAGCATGGTGCATAGATCGGTTTCGAGTCCGCCGAACTTCGCAGGTGCTGCGACTCGAAATGCGCCCGAGCGTCGGAGGGCGGCGACAGTGTCCTCGGAAAGCCGTCGTGCCTTTTCGTTCTCGGCGGCACCGGCCTTCAGATCGGGTACCAGGGCTCGGAGATTGGTGAGCACATCGGTAGCGGTTGCAATGGGCAGCGCTTCGGTCGTCGTCATGGCTCCTCTTTCGGTTCTGCCCCATACCTGTGAGGCGGGTCTCACGAAACTAAGCCGATGACTGACTTGATGTCAATATTGACTTCAAATCAGGTATGTGGCGTAGTTGTGGGAACAATGCCGTCGAACGGAGGACCCGAGATGTTGAATATCGCCATGACGCAGGAGTTGCCCGCCCCTCAGGACGAGGTGTGGGCAACGATGTCCGATGTGAGTACGTTCGAGAAGTGGCATGCCCTGCACGAGGATTGGGTCGAGACGCCGCCCGAGAATCTCGAGGTCGGGTCGACGATGGTCGAGAAGATCAAGATCGCCAGCATCACCGACACCATCGAGTTTCGAGTCGAAAGCCTCCGTGCGCCGGAGGAATTGGTACTCGTGGGTGCCGGATCCACCGGCTCCAAAATTCGATTGACGATGCACTGCAGCACCCGCGGCACCGGCTCGGTCGTCACCCTCGAATTGGAGGTGACCAGTCCACTGTTGTTCGGCGTGGTGGGCAAAGCGCTGCAGGGCACGTTCAAGAAGAAGCTCACGGCCACACTGACCGGACTCGAGAGCTATCTCGCTACGAACTGACGCGTGAGGACGGACCGACGTCAGTGATCGGTGACATCGAGCGCGGCACCGACGATGGAGTCGGTGTCGATCTTGTGGTGCTTGTACACCTCGTCGAGTGATCCGACCTGCCCGAAGTTGCTCACTCCCAACGACGTCGAGGCCACCCGGTTGACGGTCGCGAGGAAGGCCAGAGTGTGCGGGTGGCCGTCGAGCACGGTCACCATCGGCGTCGCCCGATCGGCGGGGAGCAGCTGATCGAGAATCCACGACTCTCCGACTCCGCGTCCCTGCCTCGCTTGCAGGGCTCGGTAGAGCTCGCCCGGGCTGGTGATGCACAGAACGTCTGCGATCACGCCGACCTTGCTCAATCGCTCGGCAGCCTCGAGTGCTTCGGTGATCACGGCTCCCATGGCCGCGATGGTCACCGCCGCACCGTCCCGACGCACCAGTGGATAACCGCCGGCGACCACCTGGCGACGCCTGCGTTCCCTGGCCGCCGGGTCGGTGGGGACGTCGGCCTTCGACTGGTCGACGGGTCGCGTCGACAATCGTAGGTATGCCGAGGTTCCGTCGGGTCGGCCGAGGCGCGCGATGCTGGCGAGCAGGGTCCATTCGACGTCGATGGCGAATGCGGGTTCGTAGCTGACGCAGCCGGGCTGCTCCAGACCGATCGACGGCGTCTTGATCGATTGGTGCGCACCGCCTTCCGCGGCCAGCGTGACGCCGGACGGCGTGCCGACGAGGATCGATTGGCCGCCGGCGTAGATGCCGTACGACCACGGCTCGAGAGCGCGTTCGACGAACGGGTCGTACATGACGCCGATCGGGAACAACGGCTGTCCCCACCGGCTCCACGTGGCACCGAGTTCGCCCATCAGCCCCACGAGGTTGGTCTCGGCGATGCCGAGTTCCATGTGCTGACCGCTCGGTCCCTCGCGCCAGTGCATGATCGTTTCGGCGTCGTCACCGAACCAGTCGTGCCGATCGGATGATGACCACACGCCGACCTTGTTGACCCAGCCGCCGAGGTTGGTGGTGGAGCTGACGTCGGGGCTCACTGTGACAACCCTTTTCGCTGCTTCCGGGGCCTCGCGGGTGAGGTCTATCAGCGTGCGGCCCAGTGCGGCCTGAGTGGTGGCGGTGCCCTTGGGGGTTCGGCCGATGTCGGTGGGAACGGCGGGAGGAGTCGACGCCGGAACCGGTTCGCGGCGTAGCCGTTCCGCGGTGGCGGCGCACAGTCGTCCCGGTGCGCTGTCGTTTTCGAAGCGACCCCAGGGCGCAGCGGGATCCAGGTCGAGGCTGCGTGCGAGCTCTGCGTACTCGTCGACGGTGAGCAGCGAGGAGTGATTCTGCGGATGTCCCTGAGTGGGCAGCCCGAAACCCTTGACCGTGTACGCGACGATCACGGTGGGTCGGGTGTCGTCGATGCGAGAGTAGGCCTCGCGCAACGCATCCAGGTCGTGTCCGCCCAGGTTACGAATGGACTCGGTCAACACGGTGTCGTCGAGGTCGGCGATGAGGTCTGCAATCGTCCTCGCATCCGGTCCCGATCCGGGCAGTCGGGTGCGCACTTCTTCGGCCGTGCAGCGCAGCAGACGTTGGTACTCGGGGTTCGGCATGTCCAGGATTCGGGTGCGGAGAGCATCGCCACCGGGTCGAGCGAACAGGTCTTCGAGCAGTCGACCGAATTTGACGGTGATGACCTGCCACCCGGCGGCGTCGAACATCTTCTCGAGACGGCGGGCGGCGATGTTCGGCACGACGCGATCGAGGGACTGGCGGTTGAGGTCGACGATCCAGACGATCTCGCCCAGTTCTGCGATACCCGGGTCGATGATCGCTTCCCACACGGCACCTTCGTCGAGCTCGGCGTCACCGACCAGTGAGTACTGGCGTCCGCTGAAGCCGGTTCGGGCGGAGTCGTCCGGGCCGAAGCGGTCCTCGACGAAGCGTCGCGACATCGCACCCCAGATCGGTGCGGTGGCACCGATTCCCACCGAGCCGGTCGAATAATCGACGGTGTCGGGGTCTTTCGAGCGCGACGGGTAGGACTGCAGACCGCCGTAGGCACGGAGCGTCGTCAGATACTTCTCGTCCAGTTCGCCGAGGAGATAGTTGATCGCGTGCAGCACCGGGGAGGCGTGGGGTTTGACCGACACGCGGTCTCCCGATTGCAGTTGCTCGAACCACAGCGACGTCATGATCGACACCATCGACGCGCAGGATGCCTGGTGCCCGCCGACCTTCAGTCCGGTGGGGTTCGGCCGAATCCGGTTGGCGTGGTGGATCATCGAAGTCGACAGCCACAGCACACGCTCGGCGATGTCGTGCAGGTCTTTGCCGTCACCGACCGGCGATCGGCGGTCGGCGGGGCTGATGCTGGTCATGGCAGATGGCTCCTGAATCGACGATGAAGAACGTCCTGATGCCGGCCGAGGCCGAAGGGCACGCGAGAAGAGCGGACGACGCGGGACCGAGTGTGGTCCTGTGGTCCGGGCGGGCGTTCGGGTTGCGAATCGCCGGATGGGTGCCACTGAGCTGCGATGGGGGACAGTGGACCAGTCGCTTCCCTTGTTGCGCAAGTGATGCCGCAGAAATAGTGCAGATTGCACAGTTCAGGGGTGCCTGCTGCTACCGAACTTGGTCGTATTGACCTCAATCGACTTTCTCGGGACGAGGGTGCGTTGCTGCCACGACCGCCTCGAAGGTGTCGACGACCAATTCGACCACCGCGTCGAGTCCGAGATCGGGGGTGTCGAAGTACGCATCGGCGGTCCGGTCGAGAAAGCCGGTCCACCCGGAGATGGCGGCACTCTGCAACGGAGACAGGGGTTCCGAAAGTCCGGCGAGGGCTGCCACCTGTCGAGCGCCCTCCGTGCGGGCTTCTTTGACGGCGTCTTCGACGACGGAATCGCCCAGTTCTCCTTCGCGAATCACCCGGACGTAGAGGGCGCGGTGACGTTCGAGGAACTCGATGTGGCGTCGGACGAAACCTTCCACGCGAGCCCGCACCGATTGCTCATCGGCCTCGGGTTCCTGGAATTCGGCCAGCTTCGCCAGGACGTCGGCCAACGCTGCCGCAACGAGGCCCTGTTTGTCGGTGAAGTAGTAGAACAGCAGCCCGTGCGCCACCCCTGCGCGACGCGATATCGCTGCTGCGCTGATGTCGGCACTGTTGCCCTCGGCCAGTAGCTCGATGGCGGCGTCGATCAGGGCCTGTCGACGGTCCATCCGGGGACGGGCTCGGCGGGACCGCTCGGCACCGGGGGACGCGTTGGTCGACACCGATCCGACATTAGTGCACGAACGGCCTGCTGGTTTGACCGATGCTCAATATATTGACTGCTAGTCAAACCCGTCGTAGCGTAGGTCACATCAGCGTTGCCGAGGAGAGGCGAGTTCGATGAGTTCGACGCAGGAAGAACAGGGCCGAGCGCCGTCGCGGGTGGGGCCCGACTACATCGCCCACTGGGTGGTGAAGTCCGCTCGTACCGAGGAGATGGTGCGGTGGTACGGCACGGTGTTCGGTGCCGAAATTGCGTACCAGGACGAGCAGATCACGTTCTTGACCTGGGACGACGAGTCGCACCGCCTGGCGATCGTCGCGGTGCCCAAGCCGGTGCGGTTCCTCTTCCCGCTGGCCAAGCTTCGGCGCAAGGCCTACGGAATCGACCACATCGCGTTGACCTTCGTCTCGCTCGAACGGCTCCTCGAGAACTACGTCCGGCTCAAGCGTCTGGGCATTCTCCCGGTGTGGTCCATCAACCACGGGCCCACGATCTCGCTCTACTACGAGGATCCCGACGGGATTCGCCTCGAGTTCCAGGTCGAGAACTTCGACCCCGACAACACCGCTGCGTTCTTCTTCACCGAGGAGTTCGCGAAGAACCCGATCGGCGTCAACATCGACCCCGATTACCTGCTCAGCCAGCTACGCAACGGCGTGCCGCACGAGGAACTTCGTCGGCGTGAAGCCGGAACTCGGCCCGGGCACCCGGTG
The DNA here is from genome assembly GCF_003688915.1 of Rhodococcus sp. SBT000017. NCBI lineage: Bacteria > Bacillati > Actinomycetota > Actinomycetes > Mycobacteriales > Nocardiaceae > Rhodococcus > Rhodococcus sp. SBT000017. The sequence continues at coordinate 3,017,218 of NZ_REFU01000001.1, read as the reverse complement.
ATCGCCAACAAGAAGACCATCACGCCGAAAACTCTGTAGGGGGACTTCAAAGCTATGCCTGTCAACGTAATCCGTACCGCCGATGCCTGGTGGCGTCTCGATGGCGACCGCGCGATCGAGATCGACACGACGGCCGAGACCACCGGGCAGCTGCTCGGCGACCGCGATGCGATCACCGCCGCGTCGGGACCCGGCACGAGCGTCGCCGAACTCGAGCTCGTCTCTCCCGTCACCGCCCCGTGTCGGGTGGTGGCGCAGCTGCTCAACTATCGCTCGCACGCCATCGACGCCGGGTCGGACCCGAAGACTCTGCAGCCCACGTTCTTCCGCAAGTCCTCGGCGTCGATCAGCGGGCCGTTCGATCCCATCAGGCAGCCACCCGAGGTCGCACTGCTCGATTACGAGATCGAACTGGGGGTCGTGGTCGGAGCAGAGATTCCGATCGGAACCACGGTCACCGACGACACGCTGTCTAAGTACGTCGCCGGGTTGGTGGTGGCCAACGACGTCTCTGCGCGTGAGATCCAGCTGACCAAAGTGCAGGTGTACGAGAGCAAGTCGTATCCCACGTTCACCCCACTCGGGCCGCGGTTGGTTCTTCTCGACAACGACGAATTGCGCCGCATCCCCGAGTTGCACATGAGCCTGGCCGTCAACGGAGAATCGCGTCAGGATCAGACGATCGGCAACGACCTGATCACCCCGCCTGCCGAAGCTCTGACCAGGTTGGCCAGGTTTCAGAACATGACGGCCGGTGATGTGCTGCTGACCGGCACACCGATCGGGACCGCCATTTCTGCTCCGCCCAAGTTCGTGCAGAAGGTCGGCGAGTTGATTCCGCCTGCCCTCAAGTGGAAGTTCTTCTTCGCGCGCCAGGCGAAGAACCCGAACTATCTGTCGGTGGACGACGTCATCACGGCGAGTATCCGCACCGCCGACGGTGCCATCGATCTGGGCACGCAGAGGACCGTGGTCCGATGACCGCACCCGTCGTCATCATCGGGGCGGGGCCGGCGGGAACCACTGCTGCACTTCTGCTGGCTCGCAGAGGGATTCGGAGCATCGTCCTCGAGCGTCGGGAGAAACCACTGTTCCATCCGGCTGCGCATGTGATCAATGCCCGCACGTTGGAGATTTGGAACGAGTACGGCCCGGAGCTGGCGAAGTCGATCGCTGCGATGTCGCCGCCGCACGAGACCGTCAACCTGATCAGCTGGTACGGCGGTCTGGCCGATGGCGCGATCGGGTCGATCGACCTGCTCTCGGATCCCGATCGCAAGGCCATCGTCGAGAGCCAGAGCCCGTTCATGGTCTCGCACATCGGCCAGCACATCCTGATGCCGGTGTTGTGGGACGCGATCGAGGCGGAGCCGCTGATCGATTTTCGTCGTGGTGTCAACGTGCGGTCGGTCGACCCGGCCGTCGACGGTGTCCGCGTCACGGTGGGTGGGGATTCCTCCGAGATACAGGCTCAGTACGTGCTCGCGTGCGACGGCGCGAACAGCCCGACTCGTGATGCGGCCGGAATCTCCCTGTCCGGGCCGGTTCTGGCAAACATGGGTAGCGCCTTCTTCACCTCCACGACCCTCTTCCCCGACGATGCGCGGCCGTTGCTGAGTTGGATCTACACGCCCGAGCTGTGTGGAGTGCTCATCGCCCACGCCGAGAATCGATACATCCTGATGACGGCGTATCTCCATCCGGACCAGGAGATTGCCCGCAACGGTAAGCAGTTCTGGGCCGAGACGCTGCCGAAGGTGTTGAACGGTCACAACTTCGAGTTGGAGTCGACGGGCACGTGGGTGATGACGTCGCAGACCGCCGACAGCTTTCGGCGGGGTCGACTCCTGCTGCTCGGCGACGCTGCGCATCGGTTTCCGCATACCGGCGGCTTCGGACTCAACTCGGGAGTTCAGGACGCCCACAACATTGCCTGGAAGCTCGACGCAGTCCTGTCGGGGGCCGCGTCGGACTCGTTGCTCGACACCTACGACACCGAACGTCGTCCGGTGGTGGAGAAGTTCGCGAAACAGAGCGTGGACAACCACTTTCGGATGGATGCCATCGGGAAGAAGGTAGGCATCACCAATGTCATGCTGGCCAAGGCCACCACTGCGATGGGCCGTGCGCCGCTGAACAAGATCCCCGGTCGATTCATTGCCCCGATCGCCGCTACGGCAACGCGGAAGCAGATGAGTCGCTCCCGCAGGTTGAACCCACAGTTCGCCGGATCGGCCGGGTTGCGGCAGCAGATCGCCGACGCCATTCCGCTTCAGGTGGAGCACTTCGTCTCGACCGGCCTGCAGTTCGGCTACCTCTACGCCGGTTCGCTGATCGCGCAGGACGCGTCGAGCACGCCGGCCGAGGACGTGGTCGATTACGTCCCCACCACCTATCCCGGTGCCCGCCTTCCGCATGCGGTGCTGTCGGTGGACGGCACGCGTGTGGACGCGCACGACGCGCTGGATCCGAACAGGCTGACACTGTTGACGTTTGCCGGTGACGAGTGGGCCCCAGTGGTCTCGACGCTCGCAGCAGGCGGGCCCGGGGTGGTCACGGTTTCGGCCGATGCGCCGACCGGAACCGAGCGCAGGCAACTGATCGACCTGTACGAGGTGGGCGAGGTCGGGGCAGTGCTCGTGCGCCCCGACGGACATGTTGCGTGGCGTACCGCAGGCTCGGCGTCCGATGCCGGTGCGTCGCTCACCGGCTTTCTGAACACGAAGTGGGCGCCGTACTTCGCTGCCGTTTCCTAGACCGAAACCGAACCTCGTATGGATGCGAGTGCGCCCGGCTAGAGTGCGCGCATGCACAAAGTACCTCGCGCGATTCGGGCCATGGGAATCAATGCGGTTCGTCTGTACAACCGCCTGGAAGTGTCGGTCGCGCAACCGGTTCCCGACGAGCCTGTGTTGTTCGTGTGCAATCACGGGTTCGGCGGAGTGATCGATCTGAACGTCTTCGCCTTCGCAGCAGCGTACGACGATCTGGACCTGTCCAGGGAAGTGATCGCGTTGACGCACCAGATCGCGTGGACGCTGCGTGCAGGGAAATTGCTCGAGCCGTTCGGCGCTCGGCCGGCTGCTCGACAGAACGCTCTCGATGCGTTCGAAGAAGGACACAATGTTCTGGTCTTCCCCGGCGGCGACCTCGATGCACTCAAGTCGTGGCGGCAACGCAACGAGATCGTCTTCGCCGGACGCAGCGGCTACGCCCGTCTGGCGATGGAGGCCGGGGTGCCGATCGTTCCGGTGGTGACCGCGGGGGCTGGTGAGTCTCTCCTCGTCCTCAGTAGCGGGAAGCGCATCGCCAAAGCGCTTCGGCTGCACAAGTCGTCATTCAGGGTCAAGACGGTGCCCCTGTCGATATCCATTCCCTGGGGCGTCAATGTCGGGGTGGTCGGGTTGCTTCCGTATCTCCCACTACCGACGAAGCTCCAGACGTCGGTGCTCGCGCCGATGCGTCCCGAGCCCGACGAGTCCGCGGAGGAATTCGCGCATCGCGTTCACTCGGTGATGCAGGCAGAACTCGACGAATTGACCAAGGACCGCCTGCCGGTGATCGGCTGAGCCGGATCAGAGACTCTGATCGCCGGTGCCCGACGTGGGGTCGATGGCCGCATGTACTCCACCGCTGTACGACGTCGGAAGTTCTCGGCTGCACAGTGTTTCGGCCTCCTCGGCGGAGATTCCCAGTGCCCGCAGGACCCGTTGTGTCGTGCCGTCCACGGTTGTCGCTTCGTCGCGCTCGGGTTGGGCGAGCAGCAATCGCCCGATGGACAGCAGTGAACCGGCCACGATCGCGAGTGCGACATCTGCGTCGTCCACATCGAATCGCCCTTGAGCGGCGGCTGATTCGATATCGCGGCGTGAACGCGGTGCCAGGCCGCCGGCTGCCGCGAATGCCGCAGCCTCGGAATTGAGCAGCACGAGACTCAGTTGCGGCTCGAGGCGGAAGAGTCGTCCAGACAATCTGAAGGACTGGGTGAACTTCTCGACCGGGTCGTCCAGGCCCACGGTGAGTGAGTCGAGGTAGTCGCCTGCGGATTCGAGGGCCGCGTCGATGGCCGCCTGCCACAGCTCTTCTTTGGTCTCGAAGTAGTTGTAGAACGATCCGTTGCTGACGTCGGCGGCTTGGGTTATTTCCAGGACGGGTGCATTGGTGTTGCCGCTCGCCAGGAATCCTTGCGCGGCCCGAACGAGAGCGGCTCTGGTGCGAGCCTTTCGGCGCGCGACACGGTTGCCTTCCACCACGGGCTGCTCCTACTCGACAAGTTGTGAGGCCAGCCTATCGCCTGTCAAATATGACGATTTCGTCAAAAACCTTGACTGGCGACGCTCTCATGGGTGACGATATCGTCATTAACTGACCTGCATCGAGGACTTGCACATGACTCACGCTGTTTCGATCCCCCAGTACCGAACGAACATCTACTCCACCGACGCCATTCTCGATCCATACCCGCACTACGCGAGGTTGCGGGAACTGGGCCCGGTGGTGTGGCTCCCAGGTCAGCAGGTGTTCGCGATCACGCGGTACGCCGAGTGCAAGGCGGTGTTGCTCGACGACGAGACCTTCGTCTCCGGGGACGGCGTCGCGCTCAATCCCATCGCCAACCGGCTCGGCCGGGGTACGACCCTCAACAGCGACGGCGACGAGCACACATCGAAGCGCGCGGTTCTGGCACACCGGCTGACTCCGAAGGCTGTTCGGAAGATGACCACGGCGATCTCGGAGAAGGCAGAAAGCATCGTCGACGCCGCGTTGAGCAAGCAGTTCGTCGACGGCGTCGACGACCTCGCAACGGCACTGCCCATGTCGATCGTTCCCGACCTCGTCGGCTGGCCCGAAGACGGCCGCGAAGACCTCCTCCGTTGGGCCGGCGCAACGTTCGACTCCCTCGGCCCCGTCAATCGACATTCGGCGACCGCGGTGAAGGCTGCCACCGAGATGCTGAGCTTCTCCAAGCGGGTGGTGCGCGAGCGGTCGGTCCTGCCCGGAAGTATGGGCGAGGACGTGCTGATCGCCGCCGACGAGAATCGACTCGAGAAGTCGGCGTGCCCGGCACTGATGATCGACTACCTCGGCCCATCACTCGACACCACCATCGGAGCGATCTCCGGCGCACTGGACCTGTTCGCTCGGCACCCCGAGCAATGGCAGGCGATACGGCAGAACCCCGACCTGATTCCCAACGCCGTCAACGAGGTCGTCCGGTACGAGTCACCCATCCGAGCATTCTCTCGACGGGCAGTGCGCGACGCCGATGTCGGCGGATCGAGAATTCCCGCAGGGGCCCGCGTGCTGGTGATCTACGCGTCGGCGAACCGCGACGAACGGGAATGGGACAACCCCGATGCGTTCGACATCACCCGCGATGCGGCTCGCCAACTCGGCTTCGGTTCGGGTACGCACGGCTGCGCCGGTCAAGGACTGGCGCGTCTCGAAGCGCAGACCATGCTTCGTGTGCTGGCACGTCGGGTCGAACGATTCGTGCCCTCGGGAACACCGAAAAGGGCCGTCAACAACGTCATTCACCGATACGAACGCCTGCCACTGAAATTGGTGGCTGCAGAAGGGACACCGCAATGAGAATCGCCGTCGACTGGGATCGGTGCGAAGGACATGGAATCTGCGCCGATCAAGCGCCCAAGGTCTTCAGCCTGGACGACGAGGGCGAGCTGCACTACGCCTTCGATGGTGGCGACATACCCGACGACCTTGCCTCCGCGGCACGTTCGGCAATCGGCGCGTGTCCGGTAGCGGCTCTCCGAGAGAGCAAGTGAGCGCCGCCGACCGTCGCATCGTCGTCGTCGGAGACTCCATCGCCGGGTGCACCGCCGTCCGCGAGCTCCGCGCCCGTGGGCACCAGGGTTCGATCGTCATGATCGGTGCCGACGAGGACGGCTGCTATGCAAGACCGCCGCTGTCGAAGCATGTGCTCAAAGGTGAAGCAGCCGAGGCAGAAACGTGGGACCTGTCGGATCTCGGTATCACGGCGATCGTCGATCCCGCGGTGTCGATGGATACGACGCGACGAGTGGTCACCACGACTGCCGGAATCGACGTTCCCTACGACGCTCTGATCGTGGCCACCGGAGCGTCCGCCCGGCGCATCGCCGGTCCTGATCAGGCGGGCGAGATCGTGCTGCGGACCTTCGCGGACGTCCGCGCCCTGCGTTCGACACTGGACGAGGCCTCGACCGCAGTCGTGGTGGGTGCAGGGTTCCTCGGCATGGAGTTCGCCAGTGCCTGCGCTGCACGAGGAATCGCGGTGACCGTCGTCGATGTGGATCCACCGTTGCAGCGGCTCCTGGGTTCCTTCCTGTCCGACGCGATAGTCGCGCGAGCCCAGGCTGCGTCGGTCGAGTTCGTTCGGGCGGACGCCCCCGTCACGTTGGTCGGTGATCCCGTCACGGGTATCGAGTTCGCAGATCGAACGCTGACTGCCGACCTCGTCGTCACCTGCGCCGGGGATGAGCCGCAGACGAGTTGGCTGGACGGTGCCGGTATCGCGGACCGGATCGGGGTCGGTATCGACTACCGCTGCGCCACCACCGTTCCCGGTATCTTTGCCGCCGGAGATGTCGCGTACTCGCGCACGGCGTCGCGTCGAGCACCGTTCTGGTCGAATGCCGTCGCGCAGGGCAAAGTTGCTGCGGCCTCCGCTCTCGGCGTCGAACCGACCTGCGCACCCACCGACGACTATTTCTGGACCGAGATCCTGGGGCTGTCCATCAAAGTCGTCGGTCCTCTTCCCCTGCAGGGAGATCCGACCGTTCTGGAAGGATCCGTCGACGACGGGTCTGCCCTGCTGCAGTGGACCCACGACGACGGCCGCACCACCATCGTCGCATTCGGCATCAAGAAGCCCGTCGGTCTGCTCCGGCGGTTGGCTCGCGAGAACACTGTCTCCACTACCTGAGGATTGTAATCATGGCTATCGGCACCACACTTGTACGACGCCTTCCCGAAATCGTCGGGTTGGGCCGTGCGGCAATCGGAATCGCCCATATGATCGCGCCCACTCGCGCCAACGAACTCCTGGCCGGACCCGACGCCGCTGTGGCAACCACGCGTGCTGCCGCCCGCACCTTCGGAATCCGCGAAATCTACATCGGTGGCGGGCTCTATGCGGCCACCAGGTATGCACCGAAGTTGGTGCGCCCCTTGCTGCGCGCCGGGGTGGCAGTCGATGTCTGGGATACCGGTGCCTTCGCTCTGACCGCGTATCTGCCGCAGCGCACGCGCGTGGCAGGCTGCGCCATCGCCGGAGGTTTCGTTGTTGCCGGTGTGCTTGCCGATATACAGCTCTGACGCAGTAAGACAGGGAGTGGTTGTCGTTCTGCGACAACCACTCCCTGTCTGCGTCTCGGACTACTGCGCTAAGCGGTGCCGCTGAGCTGTAGTCCCTCGACGACCGCCGCCACCCGGGCGTAGTCGTCCGACGAGATCTCCCGATCGCTGGCGTAGATGAACTTGTCGGGCCGAACGAGGAAACCCCGTGCTCGCGATCGGTGCATCTGCCGCTCCAATGTGCCCTCGCTGTCCACGTAGTGTCCGGCAGCCACGTCGTGGACGGCTACGGCAGAGGAGTATTCGAGTTTCACTTCGTGCACACCGGCTTCGGCGAGAGGCGTCGGAATCGGTGCCGATGGGAAGCCCACCCAGGTCCACTTGTTGTCCAGCACGGTGTCCAAACGCACCGGGGTCAGATCCGATCCCGTGACCCAGGGCTGAGCGATGAAACTTCCACGGGGGCTGCGTCGCAACGCGGTACGGCCGAAGAACCCGCCCGTGGTCCCGAGTTGGTATCGAGGTTTGAGTCCGTTGCTCTTGATCAGGGGGCCCAGGGTCGGCAGCTTCATGGCTGCACGAATCACGCTGTCTCGCATGCGGACTGCCGTGGGGTTCTCGAGCATCACCAACTTCCCGATTCGCAACGAGAAGTCGGTCAGTTGCTGCACGTTCGGTCGGCGTTCCGGCTCGTAGGTGTCGAGCAGGCTCGGGCTCGCGTGGGCGTTGAGGACTGCATCGAGTTTCCAGCACAGGTTCGCCACGTCGCGGACTCCGGACGAGACGCCCTGCCCGGCGAACGGCGGCATGATGTGTGCGGCGTCGCCGGCCAGAAAGGCCCGCCCCTTTCTCCACTGTTCGGCCTGGCGGATGTGGAAGGTGTAACCCCAGCTCCGGTAGATCTCCACCTGGTCGTAGTCGATCCCGCGTTCGGCCAGCAGGCCGCGTAGGCCCTCCTCGGTCTGCAGCTGCTCGACGGTCTCGCCCTTGTTGACCCGAAATTCGACGCGGTGATATCCCATGGGGCATGGGCAGTCGACGCCCGGGCGATGGGGATCGGAAATGAAGGTGAAGTCCAGCGGAGCATCGACGGGCAGGTCGTACCACGCTCGCAGTTGGATATCGAACCACGGCTCTTCGATGTGTTTGCCGGGCAGAGCAATTCCGAGAAGTTTGCGGATCGAGCTCGAACCACCGTCGCATGCGATCACGTAGCGGCCGGTGATGGTCCGGTCCGGACTCCCGTCGGCCGGGCGAAGTGTGACGGTCACGCTCTGCTCGTCCTGCACCAGGTCGATCGCGTCGTACCCCGGCATGACGGTGACGGAAGGGAACCGCTCGATGCCCTGCCGCAGAACACGTTCGAGCTCGGGCTGATGGTAGTAACACATGCCGGGAACACCCTGGTCGTGGCTCTGCGACGAGGTCATCGACAGGAATGTCTTGTCGCCGTGCTTGAAGTGCACCCGGACGTCGGTCGACATCGTGGCGAGCATGTCGTCGAACAGTCCCAGGCCTTGCCACACCCGGTGGGCATCCTCGTCCGAGGCGATCGCACGTTGGCGCGGATAGATGGAGACGTCGCGCTCGGCGACGGCGGTGCGAATACCGCGCTGGCCCAGCAAGTTGGCGGCGGTTGCTCCGGTGGGGCCGAATCCAATGATGACGACGTCCACATCGAGAGTGGGGGAGCCGACGTCGTTGCTGCTGGTCATGTTGTTCCTCGAAGTTGGGCGACTGTGCGCGACAGGGTGCCGGGGGACTTGACTGACGATACCGCCATGCGTGACGATAACGTCATTCCCTAAGGAGTATGGCATGAATCACTCAGGCTGCAAGGGCTCGACATGATCGAGGCGCACCGACGCTCGACCACCATCCCGCTCGGTGCCGCGTTCTTCGTGGCGTTGGCTCTGTTCATCGGATGGAGCGTCACCCGGTACGACGGAACGTTCGACGACGCAGTCCACGTCGACCTGATCCTGAACTCCGCAGGCAACGCGCTGCCGCAACGCGCGGACGTCAAGTTTCGTGGTGTCGTTGTCGGGCATGTCGATTCGACCACTGCGCGTGATGGTGTCGTCGTCGCGCATCTGGCGATCACGCCGTCCTACGCCACGGCGATCACATCCGACGCCACCGCGCGTTTGCTGCCCAAGACGCTCTTCGGGGAGCGGTACGTCGCCCTGCTCGATCCCGCGGGCCCAGCCGACCCGATCGTCGACGGTTCGGTGCTCGAGCAGGACGTCAGCGGTAACGCGATCGAGGTGGGAGTGTTGCTCGACGGACTGCTGCCGTTGTTGGAGGCCGTCCCTCCTCAGGACCTGGCCAATACCCTCGGTGCGCTGGCGCAAGGACTCTCCGGGCGAGGTGAGCAACTGGGCTCCACGATCGATCGGCTCGAGAACATCTTCGCGCAGGTGAACGCAGAGATGCCGTCGCTCCAGGAGGATATTCGAGGTGTTGCAGACCTCGCCGACACCTACTCCGACGCCCTGCCGTCAGTGGTCGACGCTCTCGACAACCTCCGGGTCACGGGGAACACGGTCGTCGAACGCCGCCCCGCGATCGATACCCTGATCGCGTCGCTGACCTCGAGTTCCTCGACCACTGCGGACTTCCTCGCGGCCAACTCCGAAAACATCATCAGCTTGGCGGCCGATTCACGGGAGCTGCTCGAAACGCTCGAGGAGTACATCCCGACCGTCGACTGCTTCCTCGATCAGATCGTCGCCGTGACGCCCCAGATTCCCGAAGTGCTCGACACGGAAAACGAGTTCCCCGGAATCCAGGGAACAGCGGAGTTCGTCAATCCCAAGGGGCGCTACCTGCCGAACCAGGACGAGCCTCGTTTCTTGGACGACCGTGGGCCACAGTGTCATCAGAGCGTAGTTCCGGGCAGCGGCGAGAACGCCCCGCAGTATCCGGGTGGCTCGTTCAACGATGGTTCGTATCAGGTGCCGTCGCGCAACCCCGGGCCGCAGGATGCAGGTGGCATCACCGCGAACGAACGGGTGTTTCCTGCGACACCGGCCGCATACGCCGGATCCGATGTCGAGCGAAGCACCCTCGACGTCGTCTACGCCAACAGGCTGGGGATCTCGCCCTCGGACATTCCCTCCTGGACAACGGCATTGGGAGCACCGGCGATGAGAGGAAATCAGATCGAGCTGAAGTAGGGCTCTGTCAGAACACCAGCGAGCGGGCAGGCAACCCGGCCACTCCTTCTCTGGCGAATGCTGCCCATGTCCGACGTACCCTGGCGGCCAACGCCGTCGGCGGTGTGTGGCCGGCCAGCATGGGCGCGTCCGACCACGCGTCACCGAACAGCAACGGCAATTCGATACAGTGACATGCCCCCAACGGTGCACCTTTCGGTGCCCAGTCGACTCGGTACGAAGCGACCCGTCCACCGGCGCGGTGCCACATCTTCACCATCGAATCCACACCGAACAGCATGTTGGTGACGAGACGGACGACCGGAGCGGTGAGCACCGAACTGACAACACCGAACCTGTTCAGCCACAGCATGTTCGACACGATGTCGACGAACGGCGCAGCATCGTCCCTGGTGTGACCGATCAGCAGTTCGACGCGAGTGGCTGTCTTGCGTAGGGCGGCGTCGGGGTCACCGGACAGTGGCTCTAGGTGAGCAACCGGCCCGAACGGCATTCCGCCCGCGGCGCCGAACCTGCGCACGGCCTGAGTCACGGCTCGCTCTGCATCGAGCACCTCCGACGCAGGTGCGGTGGCCGGGTCCGTGGAGAACCGACTCGCGAAAGCCTTTCGTGCCGTGTCGTACAGCGCCGAACGGCCCGAGCGCAAGCCGAGCGGTGCGCTCTGCACGATTGCTCGCGAGAACAACCCTGCGGCCGCCTCGCAGGCCATCAGCGAGAGGATGGCATCGCCGCCCGCGGACTGACCGAACAGGGTCACAGTGGTCGGGTCGCCGCCGAATCGAGCGATGTTGGTCGACACCCAGCGCAGTGCCGCGATCTGATCCTGAACACCGATGTTGCTGTCTCCCGACTCTTTCGGGGTCAGGTAACCGAAGCCGCCGAGCCTGAAGGTGACGCTGACGACCACGACGCCCTCCCGAACGAGCTGGTCCGCGTCGTACTTCTCGGCCTCGCCGCCGCCGGAGACGTAGCCGCCGCCGTGCAACCAGACCATGACCGGAAGTCCCTCGGCCGCAGCGGGAGCGGTCACCGACAGTACGAGACAGTCCTCGCTCTGTTCGAGCCGGTCGATCATCGGACCGGTGACATTGTCGAGCCGGGAGGGCAATTGAACGCAGGCCGGACCGCGGCGGGTGGCGTCGCGCGTCGTGCCCGGGGTGTCGACCGGTTCCGGCCGCCGAAAGCGTGTGGCGGTGGCGTAGGGGATTCCCCGTGCGTGGATCAGCCCGTCGAATTCGACTGTCTCGAGATCTCCGCTGGTGGTGCCCGTGATCGTTCGCCGCGTCGATCCGGCCGTTGTCTCGTCGTTCAAGTCCAGAACCCCCCTGTGTCGAACAGCGTGAGCATATCGTCCGCCCGTGGCGTCATAATCGGACCATGCGGTCCAAGCAGAAGATTCTCGACGCCACACTCGGCTTGATCGCCGAGTCCGGCTTCGAGGGCGTCACGATCGCGGCCGTGGCTCGTGCTGCTGGTGTCACGCGTCAGACGGTGTATTCGATCTTCACCACCCGCGAGGACGTCATTTCCGAGGCGATGGTGGGGCTCATCGTCGAGGTCCTGGGTGGCATCAGGGAAAAGGCCGATCAGGCCGAGACTCCGACGGAGTTCATCGTCGAGACGATCGTCGCCGCGCGCAATCTCATTCGGCGCGAACCGGTGCTCAATTCGTTGTTGCGCTCGGGCAACGCCAACCCGCTGTTCGACGCGGACATGATGGATCGGGCGCTACCGGTGGTTCGTCAGTTCCTCGACGGCTACGTCGAGCGCAATCCAGGTTTCGACTCCGGGCAGTTCGACGGTATCGACGGGGTCATCGTGCGGGTGGGTCTGTCGGTGATCCTGTTCGACGACCCCTCCATTCACGAGGACGACGGTTTGCGTCACTATCTCGAGCGCTGGTTGATTCCCGTCCTGCGTTTTGGTTAGCCCGGAAAACTTGACACCTGTGGGCTCTTCTGTCTAGTTTTGCACGGCGCGTACGTGTGACCCGAGTCTCTGTGCGTGCGCATCCGCGACTGTGGGGGGAACGTGTCGAAGCTGAATCGTCGGTCATTTCTGGGCGCTACTGCGGTGGCCGGCCTGGCTGCAGTGGCGGGTACCGGCGTGGCCCGCGCAGCCACCGGCTCCAGAACTCAGGTTTCGCTGACCCGTGAGGACCATCGCGTCGTTGTGATCGGATCGGGATTCGGCGGTGGCGTCGCGGCGTTGCGTCTGGCCGAGGCCGGCATACCCGTTCTGGTGCTCGAGCGCGGAAGGCGTTGGCCCACAGGGCCGAATGCGAATACCTTCCCCAACGCGACCGCGCCGGACAAGAGAATGCTGTGGTACGGCTCGAGCCCCAATCTGTTCGGTAGGCCCGTTCCGTTCGATCCGTACGTCGGTCTGCTCGAGGCCGTCCCCGGCGACAACATGACCGCGCTGTGCGCCGCGGGTGTCGGCGGCGGATCTCTGATCTATCAGGGAATGACGCTGCAGCCGTCGCAGGCCGTGTTCGAGACACACTTTCCGATCGAGCTCGACTGGACGAGGTTGAATGCAGTCCACTATCCCCGGGTCGCGCGGATGCTGCAGCTCGCGCAGGCCCCGGACGAGTTGATCGACACTCCCAACTATCGAGCGGCGCGGGTATTCGCGGACAGTGCGCGTCGAGCGGGGCTGCCGGTGTCGAAGATTCCGATGCCGATCGACTGGAACTACGCGCTCGACGAGACGCGCGGGGTGATGACGCCGTCGTACACCAACGGTGCGGGCGCGTTCGGAGTGAACAACGGCGGCAAGCATTCTGTCGACGTCACCTACATCGCGGCCGCTGAGGCGACCGGTCGGGCAACCGTGGCAACACAGCACAACGTCACGTATGTCGAGCGCGCTGCCGACGGCCGCTGGGTCGTCCACGTGGACCGAATCGATTCCGACGGAACGGTGTTGGAGAACAAGATCCTCACCACCGGTGCACTGATCATGGCGGCGGGAAGCCTCAACACCACCAAGATGCTCGTCCGCGCGAGCGCCACCGGAGCCATTCCCGATCTGCCGGACGAACTCGGGCAGGGCTGGGGCACCAACGCCGACCGCATCTACGTGTGGTCCAGTATCGAGCAGCAATTCGGTGCGCCGCAGGGTGGTCCGGTGGTGTTCGGCAGCTTGAACTGGGACGACCCGCGCACTGCACACACCGTCATCCAGGCATCGATACCACCACTGTCCTTCGACGCCCGCAGCACCATGCTCGTCGGCTACGGAGTCAGCAACGGGCGCGGCCACTTCGGCTACGACTCGGCGCAAGACCAGGCCCAGCTGCACTGGCCGGCCAACGGCGACTCCGTCATTCAGGACGGATCCATCGACCCGACGGTTCGTCGCATCGCCGGTACCGGCAGCATTCTCACCGACACCAATGCGCTGTTTCCATCCACCTGGCATCCGTTGGGCGGGGCCAACATGGGCCCGGTGTGCGACCTCGACGGCCGCGTACACGGCCAACGCGGACTGTATGTGCTCGACGGTGCCCTGATGCCCGGCAACACCGCGGCCTGTAACCCGTCCATGACCATCGCTGCGCTCGCCGAACGAGCACTGGACAACATCGTCGCTCGCGACCTCGGCACCGTCATCTGACACTCGGAAGAAAGAGACCGATGTACCCGTATCGCACCATGATTCGTGTTCTCGTGGGCACCGCACTGCTGGCATCGTCGGTGACCGCGCTCGGTACCTCGACTGCGCATGCCGATCCCGTCGACGACTTCTACGTGCCACCTGCGCAACTCGAAGACAACCCGGGGTCCGTCGTTCGGACGCAACCGATGTCGTTGTTCGCCGCTCTGCCCGGTGCGGACGGGGTGTATCCGGCGCAGGCACAGCGCGTCATGTACACCTCCCGCACGCAGGACGGTGCGCCCGTCGGGGTGACGGGTACGTTCATCGACACCGAGGTGCCGTGGCGAGGTGCGGGCCCGCGTCCGACGATCGTCGTGGCACCGGGCACGATGGGTCAGGGAGACCAGTGCGCACCGTCGCGAGCCTTCCCGACCTCGATCAACGCTGTGACGCAACCATTGTCGATCTCGTTCAACCAGGAACTGTTGTCCTCGGCGCTGTGGGGGTCGATGGGCGCGAACGTGTTCGTCACGGACTACATCGGATTGGGAACGCCCGGTATCCACACCTACGTGAACAGGCCGGAGCAAGGTCATGCGGTGCTCGACGGTGCCCGCGCCGCACTCGAACTCGCGGGTGACGCGGACGCGCCCATCGGAATCTGGGGCTACTCGCAGGGCGGTGGTGCCGCAGCGGCCGCCGCCGAACTCGCGTCGGAGTACGCACCGGAACTCGATCTGAAGGGAACGTGGGCCGGCGCACCGACGGCGGACCTTCTGGATGTGTTGGGGACGGTCGACGGCACCCTGATCGGCGGTGTGATCGGCTATGCCCTCAACGGTTTCATCGAGCGGGACCCCACGTTGAAGCCGCTCGTGGATAGCAGGCTCACCGATCACGGCAAGGCGGTGCTGAACGAACTGTCGACCGAATGCATCGGCGACACCATTCTCGAGCATCCGTTTCTGCGCACGGAGTCGTTGACGAAGGACGGCAAGTCGATGCTCGAGAACCTTCGCGCCATTCCCCAGGCCGGTGAGATCTTCGACGAGCAACGCATCGGTCGACGCACACTCAACGCTCCGGTGTTGATTACCAGCGGAATCAACGACGACACAGTGCCGTACGGGCAGGCCCGGCAGTTGGCGGACGACTGGTGCGGTCGCGGTGCGACCGTGCAGTTCAACAGCAACCCATTGCCGCCGATTCTGCAGGGTGCGGTGTTGCCGAACCACTTCGGGCCGCAGCTGATCGACGGCTACGGTGGAGAAGCTGCCCAGTTCTTGATGGACAGGTTCGCCGATCGTCCCTTGGCAGCATGTACTTTCGACTGATCATCGACCGCTGGCGATGGCGGGAGATGCGAGAGTTCTATCGCCGCAACCGTATCGACGGCGCGCTGAGCGCCGCGCAACGGGTGAACGACTATCTCGCCGTTGCCGACGCCTTCGGCCTCACCTGGCCTCAAAACGAGAGGCGTGTGCACGCACTCCTTCTCGATTTGGGAGAGTCCGATCCCTCGGCGGTGAGCAGGTCGATCAGAGGGAGTGCGGTGTCGGTGACACTCTGTCCGGTCATTCCGTTGCGGGCCCGTGCTACCGACTAGGGACGCCTCCCACCGGCGACACGTATCGCGTCGCATCCGGGCTGTCATCGACTCGGGTGGTCCGACCATCGTCTTTCAGCCGATCGTTCGCGCCGTCGACGGCGCGACCATCGTCTTTCAGCCGATCGTTCGCGCCGTCGACGGCGCGATCGAGGGATACGAGGCTCTCTCACGTTTTCCGGAAGGCGGCGGCACCACCGAGAGGTGGTTCGCCGACGCCGTGTGCTGTGGACTCGGGGCAGCTCTCGACACGTCTGCCGTCATGAATGCCCTGAAGGAGTCCGCTCAGCTCCCGCACGGATCGTTCCTTGCTGTGAACCTCTGTGCCGCAACACTACTGGCCGACTTCTCGTTGGTGGGACATCTCGTCGAATTCGGGCAAAAGCGGCACCTGATCGTGGAGATCACCGAGCACGCCACCATCGACGACGAGGTCGGGGTGCTGGCGGTGCTGGCCGAACTCAGACGCGGCGGCGTCGACATCGCCGTCGACGATGTGGGCTCGGGCTACGCGGGTCTGCGTCACCTGGTGCTGCTCGAACCCGATGTCATCAAGCTCGACGCATTCGTCGTGCACGGCATGAGGGAGAACAGGATCAAGATGGTGGTGGCCGAACTGATCCTGGAATTCGCGCGAAAGACCGGCGCGCGCTGCGTGTTCGAGGGCATCGAGACCGACGACGATCTCGAAGTCGCCACGTCGATCGGGGCCGACTTGCTGCAGGGCTATCGATTGGGTCGCCCTGCAGCGATGCATCAGTTCACGCGGGACTGACTACTACTTCCGCCTAATTTAGGCGATGTTAGGCGTAAGCTAGGTGTTAACTGGGATGTCTGGTCGAGTTACACGGCCTAAATTCACCGGTGCTAGGTGCAAATTAGTCGAACGAGGAGGCATCATCAAGACACCCGCGCCGCCGCCATCCTTCGAGTCGATTGCGCGGAAAATTCAACTGTCGGACAATTCCGCGCGCATGTTCGAGATCATGCAGCTCACGAGCGATGTAGCCACCGGTGAGTACATGGCCTGGGACAGGTTGCGGTACAAGACGCCCCCTGAGGGCTTGACCCACGAGGAGTGGTGGTTCGGGGTGAAGGTGGCGCGATCGAGCTTGCTGCGACCGCTCCCACTTCAGAGCGTCGACGGTACGTTCTTCTCCTACGCCCTACCGGACCAGGTGCTCAGGCTGCTCGACGATGTGACCAAACGAGCCAGTGGTCAAATTGCTGCGCCGGAAGAGATCACCAACTCGGCGACAAAGAACAAGTACGTCGTCAGTTCGCTCATCGAGGAAGCGATCACATCGAGTCAGCTCGAAGGCGCAGTTACAAGTCGTCGCGATGCCAAGAAGATGATCAAGAACAAGTCCCGGCCGCGAAATCGTAGCGAACAGATGATTTTGAACAACTTTCATGCGATGCAGCACATTTCCGAAAACCAGCATGCGGAGTTCACGCCTGAAGCGATATGTGAGCTTCATCGGATCGTGACGGACGGGACGCTGGACAACCCGGATGCAGCCGGCACCATCCAAAGTGATCCCGATCCAGCCGATCGGGTGAGGGTCTACGGCGAGCAGGATCAAGTCCTTCATGCGCCGCCTCCGGTGGACGAACTGCCTGGTCGGTTGCAGACCCTGTGTGAATTTGCCAACGCCGGTCCCGAATCGGATCCGTATGTTCCGCCTGTAGTTCGGGCACTCACAGTGCACTTCATGGCGGGATACGACCACTATTTCGAGGATGGAAATGGTCGCACAGCACGTGCGCTCTTCTACTGGAGCATGCTTAAGCAGGGCTACTGGCTGACTGAATATTTGACAATATCTCGAATATTGAACACGGCACACGCGCAATATGCCCGGTCATTCTTGTTGTCAGAAGATGACGGTGGCGATCTGACGCACTTCATCATCTATCACCTGGGAATCATCCAACGTGCGTTGAACGATTTGAACGAACATTTGGAACGTAAGGCATCGGAACTGGCGTCAGCGCGGGATTGGCTCTCGGGAGCGCACGGCGAACTGAATCACCGGCAAATAAATCTGCTGGAAGGTGCGGTGAAGAACGCGGCGAACGACTACACCGTGAACAGTCATCAGCGAACACACGGCGTTGCCATGCAAACTGCACGTAGCGATCTCTACGACCTCGAGCGACGCGGGTTCCTGACCAAAGTCAAGCGGGGGAAAGCTTTTGTATTCTTACCGGCCCCGGATCTGCATGAGCGCTTGACCGAAGCATGACACACCGTCAGGCAGCGAGAGGGACTACCGTTCCCTGCTCGACGTCGTTGTATCGCGCCGTGATCTTGTTCAGCTCCATTTGGTAGTACAAACTCTGCAGTCCGAAGACGAAGGTGAGCAGAAGCCCCACGACCGAGCTGCAGGTCGGCTGGAGGCCGGCCGCGCGTTGGGCGTCGGCGATGCGGTTTCCGGTGTTGTTGTAGCTGATCAGCGGCGCGATGATTCTCCCACGACGAGGGTGGATTGTGTCCTGCAACTGACGCTCCACTCGACACCGTCGTGGCGGGAATCCCTCCCATCGAGCCCGACAGTGGAGCAAACATTGCGCGGCCATCTCCTCGGGGGTCACGATGACTGTACCGAGAGCGCCGGTCCGCCAGTACGACGTAGACTCAATCGGCGCGGGTGAGCATCTTCACGTGGGGGATTCCCGCTTCCAGGTACTGCTCTCCCACTCGAACGAATCCGAAGCGCCCGTACCAGTTTTCGAGGTGCGCTTGCGCGGAGATCTCGACCACCCCGGGGTATGCCGTCAGTGCGGCCTCGACGAGTTCTCCTGCATAGCCGCGGCCACGACCCTGAACGGCGGTCGCGACGCGCCCTATGTGGACCGCGTCGTCGACGAGCACGCGCAGCGTGGCCAACACCTCCCCGCTCTCGTCCTGGATCCAGAACAACTCCGTTGTCGGAAGCATATCTGCACCATCGAGTTCCGCCTCGTCGACGATCTTCTGTTCGTGTACGAACACCTCGACCCGAAGCGCCATGATGCGGTACAGGGTGCTCGGGTTGACGCCTGCAAGTGGAGCATGGTGGAGATTCGACATGGAGGTCCTTCTTCGATCATCGAGGTGGGATCAAGAGGTGAACTCTCTCGACCAGGCCCAGAGCGGTGTCGGCATCCACGCCTTCGAATACCGCACTGTGTATCCCCCGCATGGCACCGGTGAGTAGGTGGGCTGCAGCGAATACATCTGTGTCGCTGTGGATTTGCCCTGCTTCCACGGCGGAACGGAGCAGTTGGGCGATCGCGTCGACGAAACTGTCGTGCCAGCGTTCTGCCGAGCCCTCGGATCTCGGTACTCCCAGATTGCGGAACAGGACGTGAGTGCGTGGGGTGTCGTAGATGCTCGCTGCCGCGATGCGAAGAAATGTCTGCAGCTGTTCGAGTGGGGTGCCCGGCCAAGTGGCGGCCGCCGACTTCTCGTGAATGCGGCCGATCAGCACGGTGGCGGCGTCGTCGACGGCGGCCTGGAAGAGTTCACGTTTGGTGGGAAAGTGGTGGAACGCGGTTCTCGGTGCGAGACCGCATCGGAGAGCGACACTTTCGATCGTGATGTCCGCGTAGTCGGCGTCCTGCAGCAGTTCCTGGGTGGCCTCGATCAGTCGGGCCGCTGCGGGCCCGGGTTCGTCGGTAGCCGAAGACCCGGCCCAGCGATAGAGCGTCGTGGTGTGGATACCCAGCGAGGTCGCCACGTCCGCCGGGCTCTCGGAACCGCCGAACGCACGGGCGACCGCATCCTGCCGATCGGCGAGTGTGAATCTGGAGACCCTGGCCATGGTCGTGACACTACATTCCTCGTCAGGTGCCGAGTTCGGCTCGGACCTAGCGGAGCATCCGCGCGAGGGTGGGCAGTAGAACTCGCGCGGGGACGAGACCCGCCGCGATGGCCTGAACAGTGTTTCGTCGACCCGAAATCACCTGCGGGCGAGACCGTCTGGCGTCGAGTGTGCGCATCGCAGTAGCAACGACCTCGGTCGGGGTTTGGTAGCTGCCGGCTGCTGCAGCGGTGTCTCCGATGACGTCGAAGAATTCGGTGCGGGTCGGGCCCGGATTGAGCGCGAACACTCTGACTCCGTGTTGTCCTGCTTCGTACCACAGGGACTGGCTGAAACTGAGCACGAATGCCTTGGCGGCGGCGTACACCGCGAGTGACGGGACGGGCTGGAACGCAGTCGTGCTGGCGACGTTGACGATTGTTCCGTCCCCGCGGTCGATCATGTCCGGGAGAAACGCCGAGCAGATGTCCACGACGGCACGGATGTCGACGGCAATGAGGCGCTCGAAGTTTTCGGCATCGCCGTCTGCGAACGGTCCCTGTACCGCGAACCCTGCATTGTTGACGACGAGATCGATCTGCTCGGGCACGACCTCGCGCAGTCGGCGTCCGCTCGCTTCCTCGGACAGGTCCCAGGCCACTGTGCGGCAATGGATTCCGTGGGTTTGCTCGAGCTCCTTCGCCAAGGCGGTCAGGCGGTCTTCGCGTCGTGCGACGAGTACGAGATCGGAGCCTCGGGCGGCCAGTGCTCGGGCGAACTCGGCACCGATTCCCGAACTTGCACCGGTCACCAAGGAGCGGCCCGGCCGGTAGTGGGAATCTCGGCGGTTCATCGGTCCGAACCGACGGGCGTGCGCCCGAGCTCAGCGGCCGAGCGTCGTGCGAACTCCTCGTACGACGTCGGAGCGTGACCGAGCAGAGTCGGAAGAACCGTCAGGTCTCCGGCCGGGAGGCCGTGGCCGTCGTAGTGGGTCATCATCGTGCGGTACGCCTCGCGTGCATCGGCGGGCCAATTCTTCATGTCACGAGGATTCGACGCGTCCTTGGCACCGCGCACGAGGTGGCCGATGGAGTTCAGTTTCGTCGATTGCACTGCATGCCCGACGACCGAGGCGAGTGCGGGCAGCACGTTCAGTTGGTTCGTCAACGACGATGGGGGGATCCGAATGGCGGTGACCCGGTGGCCCAGCACATCGGACCAGATCTGAGCCATCTCGTGTCGTGTCAGTTCCACCGTGGACAGGTCGTAGACGCGCCCGGTGTGCGGTGTTGGGTCGATGAGGATGTTCGCGGCTGCTTCGGCGACGTCGGCGACATCGACAACGCCCATCACGCTGTCCGGTGACACCGGGTACGGCATGACTCCGGCCTGCAGGAATTCCCACACTTCCAGGTAGTTCTGCATGTAGTGCGACGGTCTGAGCACCGTAGTGGGGATTCCACTGTTCCGCAGTATTCCTTCGGCGATGTCCTTCTGGTGATGGTGTGTCAATTGGTGCAGATTCGGATGGATCACGGAATGGAAAACTATGTGCTGCAACCTGTTTGCCGGTCCCAGTTCGATCAGGTGATCGATGATGGGTTTCTCGTCGATGATCTGGGTCGGTGCCGCGTGGTAGAGAACGTCGGCCCCGGCCAAAGCCCTACGAAGCGTGTCCTCCGATCTGAGATCACCTACGACAACCTCGACGGCCCCGTCCTTGCGGGTGGTCGCAGCTTGCGCGCCGTTCTTGACCACCGCCCGAACCGGCACGTCCTGCATGGCGAGCTGTCGGACGAGCAAGCGGCCGACACCACCCGCGGCACTGGTCACTGTGATCATGAGGCCTCCTCGACGGTGAGCTCGGCGGATGCGGAGCGTTGTTGCGAATATTGCATAGTGAATGCAGATAACGCAAGGGCGCTACGACCCCAGAACCGAAAAATCCGGTGCAGCTGACCGCGCTGAGCGCGGCTAGCTGCACCGGATTCGGAGTGGAATCCAGCCTCAGTCGGTGGTCGTGCGTGTCGACTCCGCTGGTCGCTCGGCCGGCTGCGGTTCGATCGAACGTCGAGACCAGTAGCTGGCGAGTAGTGAGCCCGAGACGTTGTGCCACACCGAGAAGATGGCCGCGGGCAGGGCTGCCGCGGGGCTGAAATGCACCGATGCCAGAGCCGCGGCCAATCCGGAATTCTGCATGCCGACTTCGATGCTGACCGCGCGTCGGCTGGCGACGTCGAGTCCGCACGCCTTGCCGATGCCGTACCCCACGGCGAGTCCCAGCGAGTTGTGCAGCACGACGGCCAGGACGATGAGGGCTCCGATGGACAGCAATGTCGGTGCACTGGCTGCAACCACGAACAGCACCACCGCGGTGATTCCCGCCACCGAGACCAGCGGCAGAGCGTCGAGCATGCGGTCGATCACCGCGGGAAACAGCAGGCGCAGAACAACTCCCAGTACGACGGGAACCAGCACTATCTGCAGGATCGAGACGAACAACCCGCCCGCATCGACTGGCAGGAACTCGCCGGCGAGCCACAGCACGAGCAGCGGCGTGAGAATAGGTGCGAGCAAGGTGGACACCGATGTCATGGCCACCGACAGCGCGGTGTCGCCCTTGGCGAGGTAGACCATCACGTTGGACGCAGTGCCGCCCGGAGCCGAACCGACCAACACCATCCCTGCGGTCAGTGCGGCAGAGAGGCCGAGCAGGTTGGCGATGCCAAGACCGAGTAGCGGCATCGCGAGAAACTGCGCGGCAACACCGAGCAACAGTGCCCACGGTCGTCGTGCGACGACGGCGAAGTCGGACAGCCGCAACGTCATTCCCATGCCGAGCATGATGATCGACAGCAGCCACGGAACGGCCGGAGTGCCGCCGCTGAACGTGTCGGGAGTGATCAGGGCCAGTGCTCCTGCGGCCACGACGATCAGGGCGAACCACTTGCCGGTGAACTCGCTGATGGATTTCAGCTTGGGCATGCGGAGTCTCCTGTGCGGTCGGGGCACGGCCCAGGGCGGGCGCGCAACCCACCGAGCCTAGCGGCAGCCTCGACGGGCAGGTGCTCACAATGCAGACACTCGAATAGAACGAGACCAATCGGACTCGTTCTGGCAGTATCGACCTTGACGTGAACCGCTGCCGGCCACAACCGAAGGACGACGAACGCATGACGCCACCGTGAAGAAGCTCTCTACGGTGGCATTGCTGATCCTGTTGGGCGCAGCCGGGACGTACAACGGACTGTCGTTGGTCTCCGACCCCAGCGGGCGGTCACTGGGCCTGAACGTCGGAATGCTCCCTGAATGGCATACCTGGGACTACCGCATATCCGGGTTGTTCGTGCTGATCTTCCTCGGTCTCGGACCGTTGATCTGCGTGGCTGCCGTGCTCGTCGACGCCTCCGAAGCTGCCGTGTGCGTCGCATTGGTGGGGTTGGTGACCATCGCGTGGGTGGTGTGGCAGATCGTCGTACTCGATATCGACGCTCCGCTCGCCCAAGTTCCCCTCACCCTGTTGGGGTTTGTGTTGACCGTCCTCGCAATCGGCGAGTTCCGTGCGCGTGCCCGCGATCGGAGTCGGCAGTAGCCGGACCTGAGCGTTCAGTATCGAGTCGAGTGCGCGGAATCCCGCGTGCACGGTGCGATCGTGAACGGTGAGGTGCGCTTCGCCAGCAAGATTGGCGAGCTCTACGAACCCCGCACCACGTCGTAGGCCGGCTTGGGGCTGAAGTCGGTGCGCAGCAGTCCGTAGTTCTGCTCGGAATCGGCGGGGTCGGTGCCCGAGTCACGCAGCGAGTGCACGAATACCGGGCCGACGTACGGCAGCGACGACGCCTTTGCCAGGCTCGAGCCGATGATCGCGGCCTGTGCGTCCTCGGTGACGGCCATTGGTCCGTTGCCGGTGGGTGCGCCGAGTTCGGTGATCCAGATCTTCTTGCCACCGTCGCCGTTGGCCACCATCGTGCCGTAGGCCTGATCCACCTGTGCCCATTGTCCGTTGGGGTCGTTCTCGACGGTGAAGGGGAAGGTGTAGGGGTGCATGGCGACGGCGTCCATGAATCCGCCTGCTCCGGCGGCGTACATCTGCTGCAGGAAGGTCACCGGCGCGGTGGTCCAGGCTCCGGCGTTGATGGTGGTCGCCAATCCGGCGCTCAGCACGGTGGCTCCGGCGTCGGCGTTGTGGATCGCGGGGTAGGCCGCACGCAGCATGTTCGTGTAGCGGACGGCGTCGACGGGTGCGAAGAAGGTCGGGATGTTGGGCTCGTTCCACACCTCGTAGTGGTCGACGCGCTCGCCGAGGTGCGCCGCAGCTGCGCCGGCGAATGCGCCGAAGGCGTTGGGATCCAGGGGAACTGCGCCGGGCAGAGGTGAGGCGATGCCACCCTGCGCCCATCCGGGGGTTCCACCCAGCACGGCCAGTACCGAGTAGCCCTGCGCCGTCGCAGCGTTGATCACGCGATCGGTGTTGCCCCAGTCGAAGACGCCCGGTGCTGTCTCGATTGCCGCCCAGTTCACCACCACCCGTACCCACGATGCACCGATGTCGCGTCCGGCACCGAGTTCGTTGTTCAGCGTTGCGTCGTCGAGCGTCAGAAACGGCGCTCCGCCGGTGAATCCGAGTCCGGCAGGCGGGGCCGCATGTGCGACGGGTGCAGAGAGGCCGACGGCGATCGCGGCGGCTGCGGCAACGGTGAGCAGACGGGAGCGGAGGGTCATGGCGATCATCCTAAGGTGCTCGTGAGCGGGGCGCTGATCAGTGCTTCGACGGTGGAATGCGGCACGCGGTCGTTCCAGCGCGCGGTGTTCAGCTCATAGATGCGCTCACCTGCTTTGACGGCGGCGGTGCGGTCGAGCAGGTAGCGGCGGCACTCGGCGACGAACTGCTCGGTGTCGTCGAACGTGGGCAACTCGAAGATCGAGTCGAGCGATCCGACGGCCGCCGAGGTTCCGACGACGGGTAGTCCCTTGCTGGCTGCGTCGAGGATTTTGACGCGTACGCCGCCGCCGGTGGCGACCGGGGCGATCAACGCTCGGCAGGTGCCGAGGAACTCCTGCAGATCGTCGACGAAGCCGAGATCGCGGACTCCGGCAGGGTAGACGGGATCCTTGGCACCCGGGGCCTTCGCGCCGATGATGCACAGTTCGGCACCGTCGATGCCCGCGGAGATCGCCGGCCAGTATTCGAGTGCGATCTTGAAGGCTTCCTGGTTCGGCGGCCAATCACGAGTTCCCATGAACACCAGGCGTTTCGCGGTCTCGGACAGGTCCAGCTGCGGCGCGGGTTCGAGAGTGAGGTCGATCCACCGAGCGTCGCGCACGCCCTTGCTCCGGTACATCTGCGCTTCGTCGGCATCGTAGGTCCCGACGGCATCTGCCGCGCGGGCGACGCGAATCTCGTCCCGCAGGATGCGTGGTGCCTCGATACGACCGATCAATCCGCGCGTCACCTTCCACACCTGCGACTCGGTGTTGACGGTGTTGATCGCGAACGGTGACCCCAGCTTGGACGAGCGGAGGAACGATTCGGCCATGTAACTGTGTTCGGCCACATACACATCGGAGGTGGATGCGTCGATGGCGTCGCGGAAGGCGTCGACGTCGTAGCGTCCGTGCACCACCGAGCGCGTCGGCCGCAGCGACTTCATCAGCAACCCCACATCGACCGTGGGCTTGGGGACGCGCACCACGTCGGGGGCCACGTCGGTCTCCTTGGACAGGCAGATCGAACGCACCTCGAACGCCTCGCGGGCGAGCTGCATCATCAAGCGCGACAGCGCGATATCGCCGCCGTGTTCTGTGACGGGGTCTTTGGACAGCAGAAATGTCGCGCGTCTCATTGTGTCACTTCTTCTTTCGCCGGATGCCGATACAGGGCGCGCATGAACCAGACCAGCAGTACGGCGTCGGTGACCACCGAGGCCACGGCCGCGCCGACGGCACCGAAGGGGAACAGGCACAGGACGAGAACCATCTTCAGCGGCGCAAGGGTTGCTGCCGCCATCACTCGTGTGCGGTCGCGGTGCTGCAGGTAGAGCACCGTGGTGAACACGTGGTTCATCACCCGCATCACCACGAACAGTGACATCACCACGAGGGCGCCCGCGACCTGCGGGGAGGCCGGTGTGAAGAAGAGCAGCAGACCGGCTATCAACAGCAGTGATCCGGC
Organism: Rhodococcus sp. SBT000017; assembly: GCF_003688915.1. NCBI lineage: Bacteria > Bacillati > Actinomycetota > Actinomycetes > Mycobacteriales > Nocardiaceae > Rhodococcus > Rhodococcus sp. SBT000017. The sequence goes on along the minus strand of NZ_REFU01000001.1, from coordinate 2,991,574 downwards.
GGCGCAGCCGAGAACCGCGGTGTGCTTCAAGGCCGGTCCGGCACTGACGAGTCCGTCTGCTGCACGCAGCTTCTCGTGGAAGGTGTTGCCGAAGGCCTGGCCGATGAAGGCCACTGCCCAGGCCGTCACTGCAGCGACGGAGTAGTAGCCGGCAATGGTGGAGTCGGTGAGGAAGCCGAGCAGCAGCACGTCGCCTTGGATGTAGACCGCGTTGGCGAGGTTCTCCGAGAACAGCATCGACATCTCGCGCCACGATCCGGGGATGCGCGGAGCAGCGATGCGCGTCCGCACGGCGGCCAGCACGGCGATGACGAAATACGGTGCGGCGTAGAGCAGGCTCGCGACAGTCAGATTCGGGTCGGGCACGGCGAACAAGTAGGCCGTCGCGAGCGCGATGGACGTGGCTTGGCGTGCTGTGTCCAATCGCTGGGTGAGATCGGGGCGGCCGTCGCGCAGTGCCCTGCTCTTGTAGGCATTGAACACCAGCTCGCCGCCACCGATCACGAGGGCGAACCAGGCGATGTAGTTCACCTGCGCCAGACACAGGCCGCCGACGATGAGAACGGCCCCGACGAGCACGCGAGTAGTGCGCTCGCCCAAAAACTCTCGTTCGGCCACGCGAATCGAGCGCACGGTGAAGGGGTGATCCAGTGGTGCTGCGATGATCGCGGCGAGGGCGAAGGCCATCGCGTACTGGCCGTAATCGGAGATCCCCAACTTGGCGATCAGCGCGATGGTCCACAGCAGGCCGATGCCGCGGCCGCCGTAGGTCCACAGAGCAGCGATTCCGGCCTTGAGCAGATTGCCGTTCATTGCGCCGCCCACACGGAGACGAAGTCCTCGACGACGAGCTCTGCGGTGTGGGAGATGCGAAGCGCCTCCACTTCGCGTCGAAGTTTGCCCAGCGCAATCGGATCGGTGATGAGGTCGGCGGTGGCGTCGGCGAGTTCGGCGACATCCCCGTCGACCACGAGGGCTCCGCTGTCGGACTCGGCAAGAGCGCCGACCTTGAGGCAGGTCACCGGGGTCTGATACGCGATTGCTCGCGTCACGACCGAGGACGCGGGGAACGCATCGCCGTAGATACTCCGCTTGCCGTAGGGCAGGACGAGTGCGCGGATGGACGCGAAGAAGGCATCCTCGTCCGGTCCGTTCACTTCGCCGAGGATCTCCACGCCGTCGACGGGGTCGAGCAGTTCGGTTCCCCGGCCCGCGATGCGGATCGCGATGTCGCGGGGGAGGCTGTCGCGAAGTTGCTGAATCTGGTCGAAACCTTTGCCGCGATAGACCAATCCGAAGAGCCCGACCGCCAGCGGCCGCTCCTCGGCGGGGGCGATGTCGGGGCGCGCGGGAACGAAGAGGGCACTGGCCTTGGCGGTGGCGTCGGGATACGCGCGCGCGAGTGAATCGGCACCGGAGCGGGTGAGCGCGAACAGTGTTCGGCTCCCGGCCACCCGGCGTTCGAGCGAACGCCATGCCGACCGAAGTGGGTAGTGCAGGCCGTGATTGAGCACCTTCTTGCCGGCGAGAAATCTGGTTCGCGCGGGCCACCAGACCAGTCCGGGCGGGTCGTGCACCGTCGCAGTCACAACCGGGTCGCCGGTGAGTCGGGCGGTTGCCCAGAACGGCATCACCGAGCCGCCGCTGAGTTCGCAGTGCACGATGACGCGACCCGGATCGGCGTCGACGAGTTCCTGAATCGCTGTGCGGTGACGCAGAATATCGCGCGCCGAGTGCGATCCGGGTCCCTCGTGGCGATACTCGATCACCTCGGCGAAGTGTGGCCGCACGGCGTCGGCGAAGTCGTCGGCATAGTCGCCCACGCCGCCCACCCCGGATCGGGGGGCGACGTAGACGAGTCGGCAGTCTCGCAGGATCATCAGTAGAACAGTGGCCGATACTTGGGGCGGTAGGCGAGTGCCTCGGGATCACGCATCGCTCGCACCTTCGCGGGCACACCGGCAACCACTTCGAGTTCGCCGACATCCGATCGCACCATCGAGCAACCACCGACGACGGCACCGCGGCCGAGGGTCACACCACTGAGAAGCGTGCTGCGGCTGGCGATCCACACGTAGTCGCCGATGACGCAAGGCTCGAGAATCGGTGTGAACTCGGGGGAGTTGTGGTCGTGGTACCCACCGATGATGTGGGTGTCGCTGGCGATGACGACGTTGCTGCCGATGGTGATTCCGCCACGGGCGTCGAGCATGCACCGGAACCCGATGGCGCAGGCGTCACCGATGGTGAGGCCCTCGGGATCGAGAATGGTGGTGCCGCGGAAGATCGAGGTGTCCTTGCCGATCGTTGCACCGAAGGCGCGCAGGAAATTCTGCCGAATCCAGTGCGACGGAATGTAGGTCACGATCATGTTGAAGCCGAGTGTGCCGATGCGATTGCGCAGCTTCCGCTTGAACGTGATGTCCTGCATCTTGTAGTTCGACACGTCGTAGATCTCGTTCTCGGGCTTTTCCACCGCTGTCATGCTGCAATCTCCTCGGTCATGTCGAACTCGATCATTGCTTGGACGACCTGATCGAAAGTCTTCGTCGGTTCCCAGCCCAACAGGTTCCGGGCTTTGGAGGCGTCGCCGACCATTCTGGCCGAATCGGACGGCCTGAGCATCTCCGAGTCAGTGCGCACGTAGTCACGCCAATTGTCGATGCCCACCGCCTCGAACGCCGTCGATACGAAGTCGGCGACGCTGTGGGCCTGGCCGGTGGCGACGACGAAGTTGTCGCCCTTGCCGTACTCGGCCATCGCTGCCATCGCGTTCACATAGTCCGGGGCCCAGCCCCAATCGCGCACGGCAGTGAGGTTGCCGAGTTCGAGCGTGGACTGGCGTCCACGTGAGATGGCGACCGCGGCCTTGCTGATCTTCCGTGTGACGAACGAATCCGGCCGCCGTGGTGACTCGTGGTTGTAGAGAATGGCATTGGTTGCCTCGAGTCCTCGTGATCGATAGACGTCGACCATGTGGTGACTGAGCGCCTTCGATGCACCGTAGGGCGATGTGGGTGCGATTCGGGTCGTCTCGCTCTGCAGCGAGACGCCGGATCCGGCGAAGATCTCGGCACTGGATGCGTTGATCAGCACGATCCGCTTTCCCGACGCCTCCTGCTGGGTGAAGCAGGCATCGAGCAGAGCGGCTGCAGAGACGCCGTTGACCCTGGTGGTCAGCACCGGGTCGTTCCACGACTTCCATACCGACGAGATCCCGGCGAGATGAAAAACGTAGTCGGGGTCGGTCTCGGTGATCAGTGCCTTGGCGGCTCGGTGGTCGCTGAGGTCGGTCTCGTGCTGCTCGACGAGTGGGTTCACCGGCTCCGGGGTCCCGCCAGGCTTGGAGACGCCGTGCACCGCCCAGCCGCGGCCGAGCAGAAGTTCGGCGAGGTAGCTGCCGTCCTGGCCCGCCACTCCGGTGATCAGGGCGGTCGGGTGGGGCCCGGCGTTCACGCGATCTTGACGGTGTCGGGGGACTGTTCGACGAGGTCGTTGCGCACCATCATGGCGACCAGCTCGGGGAAGGCGACCTTGGGCTTCCATCCAAGAGCAGCTTGCGCTTTCGACGAATCGCCGACGAGAAGGTCGACCTCGGCGGGCCGGAAGAAGCGCGGATCGATCTTGACGTAGGGCTCCCAGTCCGTGATGTCGACCGCTGCGAAGGCGTGATCCAGAAGTTCTCGAATCGAATGCGTCTCGCCGGTGGAGATCACGTAGTCGTCGGCCTCGTCCTGCTGCAGCATCAGGTACATGGCTTCGACGTAGTCGCCGGCGAAACCCCAGTCGCGTTTGGCGTCGAGATTGCCCAGCGAGATCTCGCTCTGCAGCCCGAGTGCGATGCGCGCGACGGCCTGGGAGACCTTTCGGGTGACGAATTCCGGTCCACGGCGCGGTGATTCGTGGTTGAAGAGAATTCCGGAGCTGGCGTGCATGCCGTAGGACTCGCGGTAGTTGATGGTCATGTAGTGGCCGTAGACCTTGGCGACACCGTACGGCGAGCGTGGCCAGAGCAGTGTGTCCTCGCGCTGCGGCACCTGCTGGACCTTGCCGAACATCTCCGAGCTCGATGCCTGGTAGAAGCGAACCTGCTTGCCCGCTACCTGCTCGTACAACCGGGTCGATTCGAGCATGTTCAGCACTCCGCCGCCGGTGACGTCGGTGGTGAGGCGGGCGTTCTCCCAGGAGTACGCGACGAAGGAGACGGCTCCGAGATTGTAGACCTCGTCGGGATCGGCGACAGCGAAGGCGCGCATCAGCGCGGACAGGTCGAGTAGGTCTCCGTGCAGAATCTCGACCTGGGGTAGTACTCGTTCCAGCATGGGGGCTTTCGGATTGTTCTGTCCGCGAAGCAGACCGAACACTTTGTAGCCCTTGCTCAGCAGCAGCTCTGCGAGATAGAGGCCGTCCTGTCCGGTGATGCCGGTGATCAAAGCGCGCTTGTTCATCGCGACGCCGTCCTCTCGATTCGTTCTGCATTGATCTCGGATACTGCTGAAATGAGCTCGGCAGCGAAGCGTTCTTCGCTGAACTGCTCCACGTGTGCCTGGATCTTCAGTGGTTCCCAGGCCGTCCGTTCGAGAGCGGTGACCGCGTCGCGAATCGAATCCGGTTGTGGCTGATCGAAGTACACCCCTGAGATGCCTTCCTCGACAGTGTCGAGAAAGCCGCCCCAGCGGAGCACGGCGCTGGGCTTGCCGTGGTAACCCGCTTCGATGGGGGTCAATCCGTAGTCTTCATAGCTCGCGGCGATCAAACCGTTACACCCTCGGTAGAGCCAGGTCATTTGGCCTGACGTCAGATCGTTGAGCATGAGTACGTTGTCGGACTTCAGCTTTCGTAACCGGTCGGCCTCGGGGCCGCGGCCGACGACGATCAACTTGCGGTCGGTGCCGGCGAATGCGGCCATCACCTTGTCGACGTTCTTGTACGGCAGCAGCCTGGAGATGCACAGGTAGTAGCCGGTGCCGTCGAGCCATGTCGCTGCTTCGGGGATCGACTGTGGTGGTGCGGTCTCCACGGTGAACGGGGCAGGCACCACTGTCGATGGGATGCCGTACGCGTCGGTGATGCGCTGCTGTATCACGGTGGAGATGGCGAGGTAGCGATCTGCCGACAGTGCGGCCCGCATGTCCCAGCGGCGTAGCGGCCACGAGAGAGCCGTGAGTGCAACACGTTTGGCTGGGCTGCGACCTTCACCCAGATACATCTGCGATTCGTACAACCAACGCGCAGGTGAATAGCAGTAGACGAGCTTGCGCCCGGAGGTGTGGAAGCCGTGCGCCCAGCCACTGGTGCTGGTGAGTACCACGTCGGCGTCGATCTCGATGGACGAGGATGCGAAGGGCAGCAGGGGAAGTGCGGCGCGGTGATTCTTGCGCAGGAAGCCGACGCGGTTCAATGTCGACGGGCGCACGTCGAGTTCGGAGAACTCGGGGAACGTCGTCGACGGCTCGAAGAGCGTTGTGTAGATGGGAGCGTCGGGGAAGGCACGGGCCATGGCCAGGACGACCTTCTCGGCACCGCCGCGCTGGGTGAGGTAGTCGTGCGCAATCGCGACGCGGAGACCGTCGGTCATGTTGTCAACCGGATTGATAACGACGTAACCAATTGTGACACAACACTATCCGTCTTCATGAGCTACCCATCGTGTCTGTCCGTACTCGAATGGAGCCAGGGGAATCTCGAAACGCCTGTTGACGCTCTGACGTGCGACGGTGCACAGTGAGAGCGTCGAATTTACGGCGTCCCCCGACGAGACGTGCGAACACTGGACATTATCCTGCCACGAAATGTCATTCGTTCGCGCTATATAAGTATCCGCTTCGGGGGCAAATAGATAGCACTAAGTGAGGTGGTTCACAATGCAAAATACTTGATCGGTAAAACGAAACCGTACCTTTTCGCAGAGTTAACGTAGCCGAAACGATGGCACCGGGAAATGGGCACGACAACCCAATCGAAAGGGGCGTGCGGTTTGTGAATTATCGATCACTTGATCGAATTAATTCAGCGGGTGACGGTCGCTCCCACGTACGGTGTCCAGGTGATCGTGCCGTACTGGAACGTCACCTGTACGCCGCCGCCGTACTGCGGCATCTCGTCGCTCGTTGCGGGCCCCAGGGTGGGATCCCAGGCACTGTAGATGCCGCCGCCGATGTTGCGGGTGCCACCGATGGCGGTGGAGAACACGCGAAGGCCGAAGGGGCTGTCGAAATCCTGGTACGTGCCGTTGAACGGCGTGGTCGGGAGAAATCCGGTGGCGCGGATCGATTCGGCCACAGCGCGAGGAACGGCGACGAAACCGGTCGGCATCTCGTAGAGAACCGCGTCCTGGCGGTACTGCGCCCACGTGTCGCGAACGGGGAACACCGGCCCCAGTACCGCTCCGGAATTGTTCGGAGCAGCAGCGAATCGGTTGTATTCGGCAGTGCGTGGGATGCCCTGCTGCAGCAGACCCATCAGGCCCCACAGCGCCGGTTTGGCACCCCAGTTGCTCTCGAGCAGGCCGAACGTGTCTTCCGGATCGCTGCTGCCGGTGGCCTTGTCTCGCATCGTGTACAGGAAGATCGGCCCGGTGTAGGGCAGCTCACGCCACTTCTGGATGAAGTCGGTGATCATGGCGTTCTGCTGGTCTCCCGACACTGCGGAGGTGGGAACGCCGTACTCGGTGGCCCAGATCTTTTTGTTGCCGTCGCCGTTGGCGACCATAGCAGCGCGGATGTCCATGACCTGCCGGGCCGGTGAATGCTCGACGTAGGGGCCTTCGGAGAACTTCAGTGAGTATTGATACGGATGGTAGGAGAGGGCGTCGAAATTGCCGGCCGCTCCTGCGGCGTACATCTGGTTGGTGAAGTCGACGGGGTTGACGATGCCCCAGCCCTGCTCGGCTGCGCCGAGGACACCGCCGATGACGGTTGCGGCCGAGTCGGCTGCCTTTATCTTGGGGTATGCAGCCTCGAGCAGGTCGGTGTAGCCGGCCGCGTCGGGTTGCGGCCCGTAGAACATGGACCCGTTGGGCTCGTTCCAGATCTCGTAGTCGGCAACTTTGCCTTTGTAGCGGGCGGCGACCTTGCCTGCGAAGTCGCCGAACGCTGCCGGTGATGCCGGGCGGGTGTTGATGGGTTGGTTGACCGGGGATGTCGCCCACGGCGGGGTGTACGCGATGATGCCCAGCATCGAGATGTTCGCTGCGCGCAGCTTGTTCACGACGCGATCGACGGCCGTCCAGTCCAGCTGATTCCGGTTGTATTCGACGCTCGACCACGGAATGGCGATACGCATCGAAGTAACGCCCATTGCCGTCATGAATTGCACGGTGGTGTCCAGCTCCGCGTCGGAGGCCCACAGCAGTCCGCCGCCGTCGGAAATGCCGACGCCGGGTGGATTGGGGGCCGCTTCGGCGCGTGATGGGCCGACGAGGTGGTCGGGCGAAGTGACTATGGATGTGACTCCGAACGAGAGCCCGGCAGCGACGATCAAAACGGTTGTCGCTGACATTACTGCGCGAAAGCTTCCGCGTAAGTGAACCATCTTCAATTCTCTCCACCAGGGGGTCCGTACCAACATTCGACGGGCCGGTGCGGGAATCATTGCACTTCGATCGCGTTCTTGTACAAATTACAAAAAGCGGACCGATAATTATGAAACTGCTGGTCGAGTACCTTCGGCCGGAAGCAAGCTTTTCGTTTTCGTAGCCTCGATGTTGTCGCCATCCGGATTGGTATCGAACGTTTTTTCCCACGCGTAGACGACGAATGCAAGCATGACGGAAAATGTTGTCGTGGTGGAGGGATTGCTGACGACGGGAAAGTCCAACTGCAGCGCGACCACCGAGAAGCCGATGAATGTGCCGCCGTAGAAGCCGAGTTCCCAGCGTCCCGATCGCAGCATCCGGTAGCCCACAACGGCACCGGCAACGAGAATTGCGGTGAAGGCGAGGCCGGTGAAAATGCCGCCGCGGTAGACGGTCAACAGCGGCGAGTTGGCAACGAAGTTCACCTCGAAGGCGGTGGCAGGATCGACGAATTCCGGCCGGCCCCAACCGAGGCCGAACAGCCAGTGGCCTTGCATGTGACCGGGGAACTCGGCGAGTGCGTCGCCGCGTGCGCTCGAGCCGGCGTCCTCGTTGCCGAAAGACGAGAAGACGCGGCTGCGCACGCTGGGTACTGCGAGCGCTCCGATGAAGGCCGCGACGAATGCGCCGACGATCGCCAGGCGTTCCCTGGTGCGCAGTTGTTGGAACGCGAACATCAGCAGTACGCCGAACACCACCGAGAACAGGGCTGCTCGCGACAGTGTCAGCACGATCGACAGGAACAGCAGGGTGGCGAGAGCCGTGCGCAGGTATCCACGCAACAACAGGATGCACAGCATCAGTGCGAGGACGAAGCCGATTCCGGCTGCGTTGGGGTCGATGTATGTCCCTGCCAGGCGAACCGAGGTGGCTCCGGTGGGGCTGTAGACGAATCGTGTGCTCTCCTCCTCGGCACCGTATCCGAGGATCGACAGGTACCGAATGAGCTTGCCGGCGGGATCTCCTATGAAGATCAGCAACGCGAACGCAGCGGCAGCCGACGCCGCGTAGACGTAGATCCTGCCGAACAGTGCCAGTTCGTCCCGCGGCATTCGCAACAGGCACACCACCACGAGGGTCGATATCAGCCATTTACCGAATTCGAAGAAGTCACCGAGTCCGGTTGCCGTGACGACGACCGACAGCGCGGACAGAACGATGAGCGCAATGACGGTCGTTTCGGGCCATGTGATACGGCTCACGGCTGTGCGGTGAATCACAGTGGCGAAGATTGTTGCAACAGCGAACGTGAAGACCAACGGCGCGGGCGTGCCCGGTACGTAGCCGAAGGGGAGCGCGCCCAATGAAAAGGCAAGAGCGCGAGTCAAATACAGCGGATGACGTAGGCCGATATACGCTCCCACAGTCAGCGCGACGAGGGCGAATGCGCCCAATTTCGCTGGAGTTCCGCCGACGATCATGGCGAATGTAACGAGAACGGGGATTGCCACGATGGCAACCCATCCGACCCGCTGCGTGATGCTCATGGGTCCTGATGTTGTCACGCTTTCATCTACTCGCAACATGTACACCGTGCCGAATCCTTCGCTGCGCTTTATTCTTTCCCCTTGACCGACGGTTATTCGATAGGAGCACTCGTGGAGATTCGAGAGTATTGGCGGATCCTTCGCGCGGGTTGGTGGATCGTCGCTCTCGCGACGGTCATCGGCGTCGCCGGGGCTTATGCCTACACGTTCTTCACGACGCCTCAGTACCAGGCGTGTGCCCGTCTGTTCGTCACCACTGAAGGTGGCAGTTCCGTCGGTGAGGCGTACCAGAACAACCTGTTCTCGCAGGAACGCGTGTCCTCCTACGCCGGGTTGGCCACCAGTACCCAGGTTGCGCAGCGAGCCGTCGATCAGTTGCAGCTGCCGGGGTCTGCGGCAGATCTGCGTTCCAGAATCACGGCGACGCCGATCGAGAAGACGGTGTTGCTCGACCTGTGTGCCACCGATGCCGATCCCGCGGTTGCGCAGGCACTGACCAACGCCGTCGCCGGGCAGCTGACGCAGGTGGTGCAGGAACTGGAAACATCGCAGCGCGGCGGTGATCCCGCGGCCGGTGCCACCATCGTCGATCAGGGCGACGTTCCGTCGGAACCGATCGGCATGGGCCTGTTCGTCACCCTCGGTCTCGGCGGCGCTGTCGGCTTCGTCGTCGGTCTCGCCCTCGCGCTGCTCCGTGGCCTGGTGGATCGCTCCATTCGCGATCGTCCACGCGCCGAGGACGTCTCGGGCCGCGTCGTACTCGGCGGCCTCCCTGCCGACGGGACGCGACCCAAGGTTGCGGTGGCGTCGATGTCGACGATGGGTGAACCACTGCGCGTCCTGCGCACCAACATCCGGTTCCTCGGCGGCGGCTCGCCCCGCGCGTCATCACCATCACCAGTGCGGCCGCGGGCGAGGGACGCACCAGCACGGCCATCGATCTCTCCGCCGTTCTCGCCGAGGCCGGGCACACGGTGTTGCTCGTCGGCGGCGACTTGCGAAGCTCGACCCTGGGCACCCGCTTGGGTATCGAACAGGACAGCGGCTTGTCGACCGTCCTTTCCGGCGAGCACAGCGTCGAGGATGCAATCCAGAAGAACGTGTTCGACGGTGTGTCGGTGCTTCCTGCGGGGCCGGTGCCGCCGAACCCGAGTGAGTTGCTCGGATCGGACCGCGCTCAGGAGCTGCTGAAGGAGCTGCGCGGCGACTACCGCTACGTCATCGTCGACACTCCGCCACTGCTCGAGGTCACCGACGGCGCGATTCTCACTGCATTGTCCGACGGCTCGGTGGTTCTCGCGCGTACCGGCCGCACCACGCGCGAGAAGCTGCGACGTGCGATCAAGGTGCTCGACGGTGTCAGCGGAACCGTGCTGGGCGTGGTGACCACCTTCGAACCCTCGGGTCGACGCCTGCTCGGTGGCAACTCCGCATCCTCCGAAGGCTCCGGCGGAACACCTGCTGCTGCAGAAAGTTCCATTGCCCCGTTCACGGAAGAAGCTCCGTCTGCGCCTGCCCACTCGGTCGCCGTCAGGCCGAAGCCGGCGACGAACGACTCTGCGACCTCCTCGGCGAGCAGAGGATAGCTTCGATGTCAGGTAGGTGGACGGTCCGAGTCGGCGTCCTGGTGACCGCAGCCGTGGTGTCGATCTCCTGCTCGCAGCAGACTCCGATCGTCCTGCCGTCCGGCGCGCCGACGGCTCCCGTCACGGCCGCTCCGCCGACGTCCGCACCGCCGCCACCGTCCGATTTCGGTGGTACCGCGCCGGGTTCGTTGATCTCGGCCGAGCCGATCGAGGACATCGCCGCAGACATCACCGAGTTGGGTGCTACCGCGACTCGTGTGGTGTACCGATCGACGTCCGGAGTCACGGGGGAGCCGACGGAGGTGTCGGGCACAGTGGTGATCCCGGGTGGCACTGCGCCCGAGGGGGGGTGGCCGGTGGTGTCCTACGGGCACGGTACGACGGGTGTGCTCGAGGCGTGTGGGCCGTCGAGGTACGCCAACCTTCTCGGCAGTGCTCCCATCGTGGCGGCGCTGGTGCTCAATGGCTTCGCCGTGGCGATGACCGACTACCAGGGGCTCGGTCTCGGTGGTTCGTATCATCCGTATTTGGACTCGAAAACGTTCGGCTACAACATGATCGACGCTGTCCGTGCGGCCAGGAACTTCATGCCCACCCTCAGCTTGCGATGGGCCGCCTATGGTGTCTCGCTCGGCGGCATGGCGGCGTGGGCGGCAAGCGACCGCAATGCCGAGTACGGGGGCGGGCTCGAGCTGGTGGGCACCGCGGCGATGGTCCCGGTGTCGGACATGTCCGGCTTGGCCGACGCTGCCGCGAACGGGACTCTGACGCGGGCCCAGTACCCGCTGCTGATGTATGCGCTGCACACGTTGGCGATCAGTCATCCCGAGATGAACCTCGACGATTACCGATCCGGAATGGCGCGGGAGCGGTGGGACGACTTCATGGAATGCGTACCGCCGAAGTCCGACGACGTGCCGGGGCTGTTGGCGGGTCTGCAAGCTGCGGACCTGACGCCCGTCAGCGTCGAAGCGACGGATCGTCTACGCGGGTACCTGGCGGATATGGCTCTGCCGCAGGAGCGTTCGTCGACACCGCTGTTGGTGATGTACGGCAGCGAGGACGATCTGATTCTCCAACCGTGGACCGAAAAAGCGCTGCAGCGTGCGTGTGATTCCGGAGACCTCGTCGAGTACGAGCTGCATCAGGGTGAGGGACACGGCGATCTGGACAGCAGCCGTTCGCTGCCGTGGGTGAAGGGCATGTTCGCCGGCCAACGGCCGATCAACACGTGCGAGTTGAATCGATGATCGCGCCCACGGGTGTCCCGACCCTCAAGGACTACGGCCGTATTCTGTTGTCGGGTTGGGCTGCGATCCTGGCCGCTGCCGTACTGTCGGCGGGCGTCGCGTGGTTGGCGACGCAGTTCGTCGAGCCCACCTACACCGCAGCGTCTCGGGTGTTCGTCACCGCTCCTGGTCCGACGTCGCCCAGGGCGTTGACCGAAGGAAACCGGTCTTCGTTGGTACGCGTCGAGTCGTACGTGGTGTTGGCAACGGGCGAGCAGGTGTTGCGCCGGGTCATCGCTTCGCAGGGGTTGCCCGTCGAACCAGACGAACTGAAGAACGACATCACGGTGGTGCCTACTCCGGGCTCCGCTCTGATCGAGATCTCGGTGGTGAACTCGGACGCCGAGCGGGCTCGGGATATTGCCAATTCTGTCGCAGTTCAGCTCAGCAAGCTCGTCGGCGAGATCGACTTGGGTGCCGACGGGGCGGTGTCGGCAGTGACGCTCGTCGATGCGGCCACCACTCCTGACTCGGTCACCACACCCACACCGACGAGCAACATGATTCTGGGGGGAGTGATCGGCACAATCCTGAGCAGTGTGCTGGTTCTGGCATTCGGAATTGCACGCGACTCGATCGACCATCGCGATCAAGTGGAGAACATCGTGAAGCAGGCGACCGCGGCCAAGCGGACGCCTGCCACAGAGGGGGTCCGATGACATCGTCGCGAACAAGCCGAGTAAGCCGCGCGGGCGGTGCCTGCGCACTGGCGTTGATCCTGGTGACGTCGGGGTGTTCCTCCGACGACCCGCCTGTCGAGCCGTATTCGGTATCGAAATCCGCGGCATTCGGTGCCACGCTCGACGCCGATTACGGTGCAGCAGGCCCCGGATCACTGGAGAGTGCGCAACAACTGCTGACCATCGATCGCCGGGTCAGTGCTGTCTCCTCGGTTGCCGCGCGGGTGGTCTACTCGTCCACCTCTGGCGTGGACGGTTCACCGCAGCGCGTCTCGGGCACGATCTTCGCGCCGGAAGGCACACCGCCCGAGGGCGGTTGGCCGATCATCGCGTACGGCCACGGCACCACCGGCGTGCTCGAGGACTGCGCACCGTCGACCGATCCCGAGTTGCTCGGCAGCTCGCAGATCGTCGCAGCGCTGGTCCGCTCCGGAAACGTCGTTGCGGTCTCGGACTATCAGGGTCTGGGACTGGAGGGTTCCTATCATCCCTATCTCGACGCTCGTACCGTCGGCAACAACCTCATCGACTCGGTGCGTGCCGCCCGCAAGCTGATACCCGAGGCGTCCACGAAGTGGGCGGCGTTCGGCGGGTCCCAGGGTGGTCAGGCATCCTGGGCCGCCAACGAACTCGCGAGCAGCTACGGCGAGGGCCTCGAGCTGGTCGGCTCGGTCAGTTTGGTACCGGCGGCAGATATGGTCGGTCTGGCGGAGGCCGCTGCGAACGGCACGCTCACCGTCGACCAGAAGCCACTGCTGCAGTGGGTTCTGGTCGGCCTTGCCCAGTCTCACCCCGAGCTGGACCTGGACGACTATCGCAGGGGCATCGTCGCCGAGAAGTGGGACGAGCTCTCGGCGTGCGGCGGCGTTCTCGCTGCCGACCGCACGTCCCTGGCGGCGCAGATCAGCGACGACGATCTGCGTCCGGCAACTCCCGAGGCGACGGCGAAGCTCGCGGATTACCTCCGGGAGATGAGCTTGCCGATGTCTCGCGCCACCGCACCGATGCTGGTTGTCTACGGTGGCAAGGACACGTTGATCTCGCAGTCGTGGACCGAGTCCGCCATCGCGGCCGGCTGCGCCAACGGGGACACGATTCAATATGTGCTCCAACCGAATTCCGGTCACGCAGACATCGACGGTGCTGCTGCGTTCGGATGGCTGGGTGACCGGTTCGCCGGTACCGACGCCATCAGCTTCTGCCCGCCTCCTGCGCCATGACCCCCAGAAGGTACCCATGACCGCCACACCCGACAGTACTGCGACCGCCGCCACCGCGGTCGCCGATACCGGTACCAAGCGACCTGCCCGCCTCGTCGGGCTCGACGGCCCCCGCGGATTCGCCTGCCTGTGCGTGCTCGCCGTGCACGTCGGCGGGCACTACTCGCCGCAGACGGTCCTGACCTACAAGCTCGGGGTGCTGGGGCAGGGGTTGATCTTCTTCTTCGCACTGTCGGGCTTCCTGATCTTTCTCCCGATGGTACGAAAGCTGTTCGCAGGCAAACCGATGCCGAACAACGTCAGCTACGCGATGCATCGGCTGCTGCGAGTGTTTCCGGCATACCTGTTCATCTTCTTGTTCGCTAACTTCGTGATGCGTGCGGTATTCGTGGAAAACGCCGCTGTGGCCGAACAACATTTCACCGACAACGGTCTTGGCATCCTCACCGATCCGTTGACGCTGCTGGCCAATCTGACGCTGGTGCACACCTACATTCCGAGCATGATCCAGACCGGTATCAATCCGTCGTGGTCGCTGTCGCTGGAGTTCGCCTTCTACATCGCACTGCCGCTGCTGACGAGTATCGCGTTCTTCCTGCGCAAGCGCACGTCCATCTCGGCACCGGTGCTGGCGTTGATCCCGGTGGTGATCATGTTCGTCATCGGAATCACCGGAAAGCTGTACACCGCCTCGCGCGTGGGGCCGTCGGGCATCACCGATCCGAAACTGCTGGAATGGGGACCCAACGAGATCGCGGTGCTCAGCCGTAGCTTCTGGTCGCTGGCAGACAATTTCACGTACGGGATGCTGGCGGCGGTGGTGTTCGTCGCGATCGACAACGGAATGCTCAAGGGCGCGATCGTCACCCGGATGCGGTGGTGGACTGGCATCGCGATGATTCCCACCGCGGTGATCTCACTGATGCTGATCGATCACAACTCGCGCTGGCAGACGTCCACCGTGTCCTTCGGTTCGGCGTTGCTCATTCTGTTCATCATCGTGCCGCTGGCACGCGGTGAGCAGTCGAAGCTCGCGGAACGGGCCGACTGGGCACCCCTGAGCTACGTGGGCATGATCTCGCTCAGCGTCTACCTGTGGCACTTTCCCATCTTGATCATGTTGGGGCGCTTCGGATGGATGGCAGGCGACAGCCCGTTGGGGCTACTGCGGAACTTCGTGCTGGTGAGCGCAGTGA
Source organism: Rhodococcus sp. SBT000017 (assembly GCF_003688915.1). Taxonomy (NCBI): domain Bacteria; kingdom Bacillati; phylum Actinomycetota; class Actinomycetes; order Mycobacteriales; family Nocardiaceae; genus Rhodococcus; species Rhodococcus sp. SBT000017. The sequence goes on along the minus strand of NZ_REFU01000001.1, from coordinate 2,976,540 downwards.
GCATCGCATTCGGAGCGGTGACGTACCGATTCATCGAGAAGCCGTCGTTGACGTACGCACGTAGATTCAAGGCGAGCAAATAGATTCATGCACACCGTCCGTAGGCTCGCCGCGCCGCTGGTGCTCCTGCCTCTGCTCGCGGGATGCGCCGTTGTGGTGCCGCTCGGCGGCCAGGCGCAGGGGGCAGTGGCATCGGTGATCCGTGGTTCCGATCCGGAGCCGATGGACATCGCGAATCCCGGTACCGGAAGCGGCTCCATCGTGAGTGCTGAGACGATGCCGAATCTACCGCTGCCGGTGCGGATGTCGGGTATCGACGCCGCGAAGGTGGTGTACCGCTCGGTGCAACCGGGTGTGGGCGAGCGCGAGGTATCGGGCACGGTGTTCACCCCGTCCGGCGATGCGCCCGAGGGTGGGTGGCCCGTCATCTCCTACGCCCACGGCACCACGGGTATCGAGCAAGCATGCGCGCCGTCGAGGTCCGCGTCACTGTTGGGGGCATCGGCGCTCGTACAGGGTTACACCACAGCCGGATTCGCGGTCGCCATCACCGATTACGAGGGTCTCGGACATGCGGGCAACCACGCCTACCTGGACAACATCACCGCCGGCTACGACGTGATCGATGCCGTACGGGCATTGCGTACGGTCTTTCCCGATGTGGGTACGCAGTGGGCTGCGTTCGGTGGTTCACAGGGCGGCGGTGCTGCCTGGGCCGCGAACGAACTCGCCGATTCCTATGCGCCGGAACTCGATCTGGTCGGTGCGGTGGCTCTGGCACCCACCGCGAACATGGTGGGCCTGGTGGACAAGGCGGAGGCGGGCACGTTGACCGAGGACCAGGGGCCGGTGCTGCAGTGGATACTCGAATCACTCGCTCGGCGTGACGAGAATCTGAATCTCGACGACTACCGCAGCGGCAATGCCGAGCAGGACTGGGACACGCTCACCCAGTGCACTCTCGACAAGGCGGGTGCGCGCACCGATGCGGCGAAGAGGCTCGGCAACAACGACTTTGCACCCGACTCCCCTGCGGCGGCCGCGACGCTGCGTGACGAGCTGACGCAGATGGCTCTGCCGACGGGACCGGCATCGGCACCGATGTTGGTGGCGTACGGAGATGCCGACACCTACATCGACGTGGCGTGGACCGATGCGGCATTGCAGTCGGCATGCCGACTGGGCGATGTCATCACCATCGACCGGCAGGCCGGGCGCGGGCACGGAGATGTCAACGGCGACGCCGTCAATCAGTGGTTGGCCGATCGATTCGCAGGGGTGCCGGCGCAGAACGATTGCACGTGAGTAGGGGGAGCGTCATGGGCTTGCGCAAAGATCTGACGGTACGGGCGAAGGATGTCATCAAGAGGCGGCTGGGACGCGGCATTCCGGTGGAGGCGATCGATGAGCCGTATCTGGTGGTTGCGGTACTGGGGCAGTCCAATGCGCACGGTGCCGGCGTCGGATTGGACAGTGCCGGTCTGGATGCGCCGCATCCACGGGTGCATCAGTGGGCGGCCTCGGGCCGGTCTAAGAACACCATCGTGGCGGGCAGCAATCCACTGTTTCACGAGGTGCCATCCAAGGCAGTCGGATTCGGTCCGACGTTCGCCGCGCATCTCGCCGATGCGACGGGTAGGCCGGTGTTGCTGGTTCCGTATGCGCGCGGCGACTCGGCGTTCGTACGGGTCAACGGCATCTCCTGGGATCCTGCCGATACACGGGCCCGAGTCAACCTGTTCTGGAATGCGATGCAGCGCATCCGAACCGGGCTGGCGACCAAGCCCAGTAACGAGCTCGTTGCCGTGCTGTGGCATCAGGGTGAGAGTGACGTGCCGCTGACGTCGGGGCCGGTGTATGCCGAGAAGCTCGACTCGGTGATCGACACCGTGCGTGCCGAGTTCGGCGACGTGCCGTTCGTCATCGGGCAGATGGTGCCGGACGAGATCGAATCGGGGGAGCCGAACTACGCCGTCATCGATGCGGTGCATGCCGATACTCCTCGACGCAAGGCCGCAGTGGCGTACGTGCCGGGTCCGAGGGGGCTCTACAACAGCGAGACCGAGAAGATTCACTACAACGGCGAGGGTCAACGGGAACTGGGACGCCGAATGTGGGAGGCATTTGCCGGCATGTCCCCGCGGGTCCGACGTTCGACCGACAATGCTTGACACACGGCGTGGATGTGGCACTAATAGGTGGTCGAGACTGACCGGAATGGGGCTTGTCGGAGAAATTGGCAACGCAGCGGACGCGTCTGGTTAATGCAGTAGAAACATGTAACGACCTGCGGGTTTGCGCCGATCAACATACCGTTACCAAGTGACACGATAAGTACGACAAGATAATCTGCACGACGGGGTGGCACGGAGCTGTGTCGATCACGCAAGGGTTCGGCAACGCGTACGTACCGAGGGGAAACAAGTGTCAGTCAGCGATCTGGAAGCGCAGAGTTCGGTTGTCTCGCGGCGTGACGCACGACGGTTGCGCAGGACGACATCGCGTCGTGAATGGGAGACGCACTACACCGAGGGACTTCGTGTCACCGACACGGTGGTCGTTCTCGGCGCGGTGACGGTGGCTCAGATCATCCGCTTCGGCGAGATCGATTTTCGCGAGCCGTGGTCCATCGTCGGCTACTTCGGGATATCCGGAGTACTCGCAGTTCTGTGGCTGACGTTTCTCGCCATCTTCCGCACCCGCTCTCCACGGGTGATCGGTAACGGTTCGGAGGAGTACCGCCGCATCGTGTCGGCCACGTTCAGGCTGTTCGGAACCATCGCGATTCTCTCCCTGCTGTTTCGTCTGGATATCGCCCGTCTATATCTCGCGATCGCCCTGCCCGTCGGACTGGTCGGGCTTCTTCTGAGTCGATGGGTGTGGCGAAAAATAGTGTCGCGCAAACGTGCTCGTGGCGGGTACCAGACCTCGGTGCTCATCGTCGGCAGCCGTAGCTCGGCTCTGGCCATGGCCAAGTCGTTCGAGCGTTCCCCCGAGGCCGGCTACAGCGTGGTCGGCATCTGCCTACCCAACTACGAGCCCGGCAACGACACGTCCTTCACCATCGACGGCGTCGAGATTCCGGTGCTCGGTGACGAGCACAGTGTGGTCGAGGCCATCGAGACCTCCGGCGCAGACACCGTGGCGGTGACGGCCACCGAACACATCGGCCATCACGGACTGCGAAAGATGGTGTGGGACCTCGAGAAGAAGAAGGTCGACCTCGTCGTGTCGCCCGGAGTGGTGGACGTCGCGGGTCCGCGTCTGGTGATGCGTCCGGTGGCGAACTTCCCGCTCATCCACGTCGAGAAGCCGCAGTACAACGGCGCGAAGCGATTCAGCAAGACGGCGTTCGACTTCCTGTTCGCTGCCTCGGTTCTGCTGCTGATTTCGCCGGTCCTGATCACGCTCGCCGCAATCATCAAGTTCACCAGCAAGGGCTCGATCTTCTACAAGTCCGAGCGAATGGGTATCGACGGCAAGCCTTTCCAGATGATCAAGTTCCGCAGCATGGTCCAGGACGCAGACAAGCGGGTGCAAGAACTGGCCGCCCTCAACGAAGGGGCAGGCGGGGTGCTGTTCAAGATGCGCGACGACCCACGGGTCACCCGGGTGGGCAAGGTGATGCGCAAGTTCAGCCTCGACGAGCTGCCGCAGTTCGTCAATGTGCTCAAGCGCGAGATGAGCGTGGTGGGTCCGCGGCCGCCGCTGCGCAGCGAAGTGGAAACGTACGACGGTGAAGTGCGTCGTAGGCTGCTCGTCAAGCCGGGCATCACCGGGCTGTGGCAGGTGAGTGGCCGTTCGGATCTGTCGTGGGAGGAGAGCGTGCGACTCGATCTTTCGTACGTCGAGAATTGGTCGATGACAGGCGACTTGCTGATCATCGCGAAGACCGCTGTCGCGGTCCTCAAGAGCGAGGGCGCATATTGAGGCGACGACGGGCAACTCGACGTTGACATGCGAACGGTCGGTATCTTCCGTATCGTTCCCGCCAGTCTCACTTCTCGAAGAACGGACACACAGTGACCATGACGCAGAATTCGTTTCACGACTATCTGACAGATCGTGTCGACGAGATCGCTCGCGTACACCTGAACCGATCGACGTCACTGCATGCGGTGATTTCGGACAGCGTCAATGCCTACACGTCGGCATTTGCCGAATTCCACGGCACCGACACACCGTTGGATCTGTTGCAGCCCGAGGTTCGCAGTGAGTTGAGTGGTTTCATTCATCAGTGTGCCGAGGCCGTCGAAGAGCCGGAGAATCCACAGTTTCCCGTTCGCCGCTGAGTCACCTTCTGTTCATTGTTTTCGCGTGGTTCTGTGATGATTCTCCCTCGAGGTACGGGCCCGGCTGCCCCGTGCTTATATTTTCAGTGATTCGGTCGAGGTAGCGGGGACTCTCGCTGGGGCAGCTGGCCGTTTCGCGAAATACATCATTCGATACAAACGATGGGGATCGGCCGCATGCGAATCACTGTTTTCGGTACCGGGTACCTCGGCGCAACTCACGCCGCGTGCATGGCCGAGCTCGGCCACGAAGTGCTCGGTGTCGACGTCGATCCAGCCAAGCTCGCCAAGCTCGAAGCCGGCGAGGTGCCGTTCTGGGAGCCTGGTCTCGAAGAGGTGCTGCAGCGCAACATCGCCGCCGGACGACTGCGCTTCACCGCGTCGTATCAAGAAGCCGCGGACTTTGCAGAGGTTCATTTCCTCGGCGTCGGTACTCCCCAGAAAAAGGGCGAGTTCGCGGCCGACATGAAATTCGTCGACTCGGTGGTCGAGACGCTCGCGCCGCTGCTGACCAAGCCGGCGGTCATATTCGGCAAGTCGACGGTCCCGGTGGGCACGGCGGAGCGACTCGGGGCGATGGCTCGCGAACTCTCGCCGGCCGGTGACGATGTCGAGATCGCGTGGAATCCGGAGTTTCTGCGCGAGGGTTTCGCTGTCAAAGATACCCTCCACCCCGATCGCCTGGTACTGGGCGTGGACCGCGCCCGTCCCGGCCGTGCGGAGGATCTCGCTCGGGAGGTCTATGCGCAGCTGCTCGACGAGAAGATTCCTTTCTTGGTCACGGATTTGGCCACGGCCGAGCTGGTCAAGGCCTCCGCAAACGCGTTTCTGGCGACCAAGATCTCGTTCATCAACGCCATTGCAGAGGTGTGTGAAGCGGCTGGCGCCGATGTCACCGTGCTCGCTGACGCGATCGGTCATGACGAGCGCATCGGCCGAAAGTTCCTCAACGCGGGCATCGGATTCGGTGGTGGCTGCCTGCCCAAGGACATCAGAGCCTTCATGGCCCGTGCGGGCGAGCTCGGGGCCGATCAGGCGCTGACGTTCCTACGCGAGGTGGACAACATCAACATGCGTCGCCGTACTCGGATGGTCGAGTTGGCCCGTGAGGCCTGCGGCTCGCTTCTCGGGGCGCGAGTGGCGGTGCTGGGCGCGGCGTTCAAACCCGATTCGGACGACGTCCGCGATTCACCTGCGCTGAATGTGGCCGGGCAGATCCAGCTGCAGGGTGCTGCCGTCAATGTGTACGACCCGAAGGCCATGGACAACTCCCGCGCGCTGTTTCCCACTCTCACGTACTGCAGCTCCGCACTCGAGGCTTGCCAAGGGGCCGACGTGGTGCTGGTGCTGACCGAGTGGAAAGAGTTCAAGGCACTGACACCGAAAGACATCGAACCTGTTGTGCGAGCGAAGTCGCTCATCGATGGTCGCAACTGTTTGGAGCCTGCACTGTGGCGTGCAGCCGGCTGGACGTACCGAGGACTGGGGCGACCGTAGATATTCGGTAGATTCGTTCGTATTGCAATCGAATCGTGCTGACGATTCCTCGAATTAGCTTGTTTGAATGAATTTTTCCCTGCGCATTGTTTCCAATACATTTCGGATAGCTTACGAGTCCATGTGATGTATCCCAATTGGCTGGCCACCGAAGTAGTGCACCGCGAGAAAATCCAGATCCTCTCCTGTGATCGGTAACGTTCCCGGTGTTGGGTGCGCTATATGACCATTGTCCGTTTCTCGAGATGTAATGGGGCAGAATCGCGGATTCGGCCAGTGAGATGGACAACTGATGAAGTGGTCCGAGTCGATTCGTGCAAAGATCATCGAGGGCTCGAAGATTCCATTCCGAGCTGATCGCGACGCGGCGATGTGGACGTGGTCGGTTCGATTCGGGAAATGCTTCGGCGGGTGAAGCCGACGGGTGGAAGAGGATGATCGGTGACGGCTCTCGAAACAACACTTGAAAAGTCAGCGACCGGACGGTCGGGACGGTCTGGTTGGCGCAATCGTCGACCGACATCCCGTCGCGTGTGGGAACAGCAGTACGTGGACAGGTTGCGTTACAGCGATGTCGTAGTTGTCATCGCTGCCGTGGCTGTCGCGCAATACATCCGATTCGGTGAGGTCACTGCCATCAGCTCGGACTCGCTGATCGGCCACTTCGGAATGTCCATCGCGCTGGCGTCGATCTGGATCGGCTTCCTCTCGATCTTCCGTACCCGGTCGCCGCGTGTCATCGGAACCGGAGCCGAAGAATACCGGCGGATAGTCTCGGCCACCTTCAGACTGTTCGGCGTCATTGCCATTGTGTCACTGCTTGTTCGGGTCGACATCGCGCGGCTGTACTTGGCGATCGCCCTTCCTGTCGGTCTGATCGGACTCTTGTTGAACAGATGGCTGTGGCGCCGAAGCGTCACGCACAAACGGAGCAAGGGCCTGTACCAAACGTCGGTGCTGATCGTCGGGAGCCGAGCAGCTGCTGTGTCGATGGCGAAGCAATTCGAGCGCGCTCCCGAAGCCGGATACACCGTGGTCGGGCTCTGCCTACCTGGCTACTCTGCGGAGGACGAAGCCGCCCTGACGATCGAGGGTTCGGCAATTCCAATTCTCGGCGACGAGGCATCCGTGGTCGATGCCATCGAGGCGTCCGGCGCGGACACGGTGGCCGTCACGGCTACGGAACATCTGGGCAACAGTGGAATTCGTAAGATGATCTGGGATCTCGAGAAGAAGAACGTGGATCTCGTCGTTGCACCCGGTGTGGTGGACGTGGCCGGACCGAGACTGGTGATGCGGCCGGTCGCAGGCTTCCCACTGATCCACGTCGAGAAGCCCCAGTACAACGGTGCCACTCGATTCAGCAAGACGGCATTCGACATGGCGTTCGCGGCCTCGGTGCTGATACTCATAGCACCGGTTCTCCTGGTGCTCGCCATTTTGGTGAAGGCAACCAGTCGCGGGCCCGTCTTCTACAAGTCGGAGCGCATGGGTATCGACGCAAAGCCGTTCCCCATGATCAAGTTTCGCAGCATGGTGCAGGATGCAGACAAGCGAGTCGATGCCTTGCTCGCTCAGAACGAGAGCGCCGGTGGCGTTCTGTTCAAGATGCGGGACGATCCGCGCATAACCAAGGTCGGCAGGGTGATGCGCAAATTCAGCCTGGACGAGTTGCCCCAGTTCATCAACGTACTTCGGCGCGAGATGAGTGTTGTCGGGCCACGCCCGCCGCTGCGCCGTGAGGTGGAGACCTACGACGGAGACGTTCGACGTCGGCTCCTCGTGAAGCCCGGGATCACCGGTCTGTGGCAGGTGAGCGGCCGATCTGATCTGTCATGGGAAGAGACTGTGCGACTGGACCTTTCGTATGTCGAGAATTGGTCGATGGTCGGAGACATTTTGATCATCGCCAAGACGGTCAAGGCAGTTGCGGGTAGCGACGGAGCCTACTGAAACCTGGTCCAGGCGACCTCCTGTCGGGGAGAACAAGCCAAATGCCGGAATCATGCCTGCAAAGCATGTTGAGCGGTATCGTTTCGGTTGCTGTCGGATAGTTCGGCTGCAACCACCCCGAAGGAGTATCGATGAGCCAGACCTTTGTCGTAGAGGCTTCGCGCGTGACGTGGACCAACAGTGGGGTCGAGATCGTGATCCTCGATCTCGAAGGTTCGCAGTACTTCGCGCTGAACGAGTCCGGCTGCGAACTGTGGCCACTGTTGGTGAATGGCACGTCACGTGACGATATGATCGCCAAGCTCGTCGACGAGTACAAGATCTCCGAAGATGTTGCTGCGCAGGATGTCGACGCGCTTCTGGACGGGCTGTTGGAACGCAATATCGTCAAGGTCGCCGATGGTTCGATCTGACGCCGCAGGGGCTCGTCTGGCACCTCTGTCGTCTATCGAGATTGCTACGTCCAGGCCGAGCGGCTTGGATAGATCCCGGCCTGTCCTGGAAGAGTCCGCCGCGGCAACACCTCGCACTGCTTTTCGTGACACTGTCCGGTCGGCACTCGAACACGGCCCGTGCGTCATGAGCTTCTCCGGCGGTCGAGACTCCTCGGCGGTTCTCGCCGCTGCCGTCGACGTGGCCCGAGCTGAGGGGCTCGCATTGCCGATTCCGGCCACATTGCACTTTCCCGGTATCGAGGAGTCACACGAGTCGGAGTGGCAGAACCTGGTGCTCGATCACCTCGGCGTCACCGAGCGTCTGCAGTACTCCCTGACTACCGAGATGGATGCGCTGGGTGAGTCGGCCCGGGAGTTGTTGACTGCCTTCGGTGTAATGTGGCCGTTCAATACTCACCTGCATGGTGTCATCTGTCGCGACGCGGCGGGAGGTACGTTGGTGACGGGTTTCGGCGGCGACGAGCTTGCATTGTCGGCGTCAAATCGTTGGTCCGCCCGAGCGCTCGCGAACCCGCGGGGTCTGACTCCTCGCAAAGTCATGTCGATTGTGCATTACGGCAGTCCGCAACCGTTCCGCTACGTTGCTGATCTGCCGTTCAGCATGCCTGATCGGCTCGATTTTCCTTGGCTTACTCGCAAGGGGCGTGCTCAGGCCACGCACCGTTCCGCGACTGACAGCGCAAGCATTCCCATGGGTTGGGGCAAGATTCTCCGGGAGTGGATTCCGCGGTCACGCTATTTCGAGATGGCGAAGCAAAGCATGAACGATCTTGCATCACTACACGATGTTCGGGTAGTGCATCCATTCGTCAGTTCTCCTGTGCTGCAAGCATTTGCGGCGCATTCTCCGTCAGTGGGGCTACGCGGTCGCCGTGCAATGATGGAGTTACTGGTGGGAGGTCTTCTCCCGGCTGAAGTGATGAAACGTACATCGAAAGCCTCGTTCACTCCGTCGTTGTGGAACGGTGAGTCGCGCGAGTTCGCGCGAGATTGGGACGGCACCGGACTCGACGAGACGATTGTCAGACCCGAGATCGTTCGCGCGGAGTGGCTCAGGGAAGACCCGGGAGTCCACAGCCTTTGTCTACTGCAACAGGCCTGGCTGTCTTCGCAGAAGTCTTTCCCTCTGAGGGAGGGCCATGCCTAATTCTTTTGCACGCGAGGCAATTCAGTCGTCGAAGGTTGCTCTGGGCTTGGCGATCAGGGCAGATCGAAGACGTACGATCAGTACCGGCGTCTTCCAGGTGGTGGGCGCGGTTGCTGCCATCGGCACGGTGGTGATCGGCAAGGTCCTGCTCGAGCGAATTCTCGATGACGGGGCGACCTCGCCGCAGCAGTTGTTGTGGCCGCTGCTGGGGTTGGCGTTGGTAACGGCAATCACTGGAAGCATCGCCGTCATCCGGAACCAGCAGGAACGATTGCTCGGTGAGCGAGTGAGTCAACTGGTGTGGAACGAGGTCCTCGACGTCGTCACGAACGTCGATTTGATGACCTACGAACAACCGGGATTCATCACCGAGTATGCGAACGTGGAGCGAGGCGGGATGACCCGACCGCTTCCCATGACCAAGAGTGTCTTCGGGTTGATGGGCGCGGGGTTGGGTGTGGTTGCAATGTTGTTTGCACTGGTAAGCATCGCACCGGTGTTGGCCCCCATTCTCTTTCTCGGTGCTATCCCGGCAGTTATCGTCTCGCGGTTGGCTTCTCGTTCCGAGTTTGCGTTTGCGCAGAGGCTGACTCCGGATTTTCTGCGTCGGGAGTATTTACGGCGGGTTCTGACGCACCGGGAATATGCGGCCGAAGTACGCTCCTTCGGTGCGGCTCCCAACCTGCGATCTCGGCATACGATGCTGGACGGCGTCGTCGCCGATGGGTTGAAGACGCAGGTTGCCGGCCGTACGAGGTTGGCGCTGGTTCAGATTGCAGGCTCGGCACTGAGCTTGGTAGCGGTCCTGCTGGTGATCGTCTACATGCTGGATCGAAATTTTCTGAGCCTTCCGCAAGCCGGTGCGGCTGCCATCGCCGTCAGGATCCTCGGTTCGCAGCTCAGTTCGGTGTACGGCTCGTTCAGTACCTTGACCGAGTCAGCTCCTTTCGTCGCCGAACTCAACAAGTTCCTGCGGAACCGGCCGAAAGTCAATGCGCTGGGGGAGCCGGAGGTACTGCATAGAAGACTGACGCTCTCGAATGTCGGGTTCCAATACCCTGGTCGTGAAACTGCTGCCTTGGCCGGTATCGATCTGTTCATCGACCGTGGCGAGGTTGTTGCGCTTGTGGGCGAAAACGGTTCGGGCAAAACGACTCTCGCAAATATTGTCGCCGGTCTGTATGAGGCGGACTCGGGAGAAATTCTATGGGACGACGAGCCGCTCGCTCGCGAGCGGGTCCGGGCAAGCGTCACGATGGTTTTTCAGGACTTCGCTCAGTTCTCGTTCAGTGTCAGCGACAACATCGACATTGCTGGGCGGGCGATTACCAATCCGGGACGGGTTCACCTGGCGGCACAAGGTGCGCAGCTGGCCGAGACGATCGCCTCGCTTCCTTCGGGCTTCGACACCATGCTCGGCCGCGACCTCGACGATGGGCTCGATCTATCGGGTGGGCAATGGCAGCGCATGGCATTGGCACGGGCGCTCCTGAAAAACTCTTCGTTGATTGTCCTCGATGAGCCGAGCGCAGCGCTCGACCCACGCGCAGAGAACGAGTTGTTCCACGATGTTCGCCGGGTGCTGGACGGACGAGCCGCTCTGCTGATCTCCCATCGATATTCCAACGTGAAGCACGCAGATCGCATCTACGTTCTCGACGGGGGTCGCGTGGTCGAGTGTGGCAGCCATTACGAGTTGATGAGTCGCGGCGGGAAATATGCCGATCTGTTCACGCTGCAGTCGGCGGCATACTCGATCGAGTCGGCCGATGAGTGAGCTCGGTGCGTACGGTCTGACATTGCCGGGAATGCCTGGGCAGAATTGGCTCAAGTCCGCTCCGGCGGACTGGGTTCCGTGGTCCTTTGTGGTCGATGCCAGCCCACTCGTCAAGCGCCCTCCACAACATGTTTCGCTGGATTCGGCGATGCTGTACACCCAGCCGCGTGGATACGTTCACATCGACCGGAAGCGTTCGGTGACGACCGTCCGCCAAGGCAAATTTCCGGTGCGAGATGCATACGTGCACCCGTTGCTGGCGTCCACCGCGCTTATGGTCGCAGAGTGGAACCAGCGTCTGGTTTTCCACGGTGGCGCGTTTCTGGATTCCGCCGGGTACGTGTGGGGCGTGCTGGGCGATCGTGAGCACGGCAAGAGCTCTTTCCTCGGTTGGTGTGTGGCCAACGGAGTGGAGGTGTTCTCGGACGACTTGGTCGTCACCGACGGGCATCAGGTTCTGGCCGGACCGCGGTGCATCGACCTGAGGCAAAGTGCCGCAGAACATTTCGGTGTAGGTGTCGATATCGGCGTCGTGGGAACGCGGCGACGTTGGCGCGTCCAACTCGACGATGGAGTGGCCTCGGCCCCTTTGGGGGGATGGATCGCGTTGAAATGGGGCGAAACGTCGGTCCGAGCGATGACGGCCCAAGAGCGTGTGGCGATGCTGATCGCCAACCGCGGCATCAGCGTCGGACAGAATCATCAAGTGCCCTGGCTCAACTCGATCTCTGCACCGGCGTTCGAGTTCAGGCGCCCCCAAGATTGGGGGCACGTTGATGTGGCTATGCAGTCGCTCGTGCGCTCCGTGGAGAGATTCCGTACGCGAGCGGGATCGATCGCTTCAAGTTAGTTTCACTCACTACTTTCGGGATATATGTTTGTAACACAACGTGCTGGGGTCGAATCGAACCGAAAGTTAAGATCTTCTAGTCGGAACCGGCACAAACCAAAGGAATTCAACATGGCACAGTACTCCGCACCACAGATCTCAGACTTGGGATCTCTCTCTGCAATGACTCTCGCACCCGGAACAATTACGAAGTCCGGTAGCGGCGCGGACGGCTACACCGCATTGTCCGGCCTGACGGGCGGAGACGTCACGGTCACCATCAATTCGTGACACACCGCGGGAAGCCGTGCGATGAAGATGCACGGCTTCCCGCTCTGTTTGGGAGATCCGTTGGATGAGTTGAGCTATGGGGAATATCGGTCGACTCCTCGGCTGTCGCGATTTAACATCCAAGTGCTCCGCGCGGCATTCTGGGCAGCGAAAGCATGTCGTGAGACGCGCAAAGCCCTGCCCGTTTCGGGCGTCAACACCGAGGTGCGGGTACCGGCGTCCCTGCCAATCGGAAGCCGCCGCGGAGTAGACGCGGTTCTGCGGCGATTGAGCCCCACCTGCCTGGAACGTTCTCTCGTCAAGCAGCGATGGCTTGCCTCGCACGGTGTCGACGCCGAGGTCGTGATCGGAGTCCGCAGGGAAGATTCGGACTTTACAGCGCACGCGTGGCTCGATCACGAAACCACAGAGAAGCTTCTTGTCCAGTACTCGATCATTCACCGGCTTCCGGCTCCGTCGAACAACTCGACGCGCAAGTAATGTTGGGCAACCCGCTCACCCGTGAGACGCAACCATATCCAGCCACCGGCGGCGATCGGCTTCTGTTCCGCCGGGTAGATGCAGAATGCTGCGATCGACCACGTGGCTGCGGCGGTTGGATCCGGTGCGCGCAAGCCGAACCGCATTGCGCACAAACTGGACAACACTGTTTCTCGTAGATGTACGTGTTGCGCTGAACAGTGCACGCGCGGTGTACGCATTCAGAAACTCGGATTCCGGCGGAGCTGCTCTCGACGCCAGTCGACTCAGGGCAAGCCAGGGGTGGTGTCCGTGCTCGACCGGCGCATCGGTCCCCAGGAACGCAGCCGTTCTCGACGCCATCACCGATACGAGAAGTTCGACATTGTATTCACGGATTCGTTTGCGGATTACGTCGTTCGGCACATTGAGACTTGCTGCTGCGCAGTGGAAATCGAACATCCACTTCAAGCGATGACCACCCGACAGTACCGCGTGCGTGGCGAGGAAGATTACTGTGTCGGCCGTGTCGAGAACTGTCATCTCGACACCCCCCAAGGTGGTTGTGCAAGCGTGGTCGAATGTGCGGCAGATGTCGAGTTGAAAGGTCGATCGGGTGAGGGCCGAAGAAAAGAAGTGCCAATGCAGATCGATCACGGTCGCACCGATCGCAAGTGTGATCTCTCCTTGCTCGCGTTCGCTGATCAGGAACCAATTCTGGTCGATCAGCCGGGCAGGACCCTGGAGCAGCGCGGTAAGTCCACGCTCGAAGTCGGCGGGGTGAATGAGAATGTCCAGGTCGGAGTAGGTGCGGGCGCTGGGGGCCTCGTAAAATTGCTCGGCGACGGCTGGACCCTTGAACACCAGCCACCGAACACCGGCGGCGTCGAGTGCATTCCTTATGATCCTCAGCACTGCAAGGTGCAGGAGGTGCATGGCCGCTGCAGGTCGTATCGAATCCGCAAGTTCGGCGGGAACAGCAGTGCCGACATCGAGTAGCTTGTGGGCAATCAGAGGTCCAAGACCGGAGAATAGTGCGCAGTCGACCCAGTACGGCTCGAGATCGATAGGGATAGAGGGTAGTTCAGACTGGTTTGCGATGGCTTTGACCGACTCGATCAACAAACCGCGTGCGGCACGTTTCGGCCGCGCCAGATGAGCCATACATCGAGTAAACCAGTTCGGCAGGTGGCATGCGTGCAATGAGCATGATCTGGTGAATATCACAGTTTCTCTCGAGTGCCATGTGCTATCTGGTCAGCGAGGTGCGATGCGGGGTCAGTGGCTGTCCACACGGACCGACGGGCTCTGTTGCGCTTCGACTACCACGACATCGGCCGGGGCTCAACGGAGCGGGTTTGCCCCGGGGCTCGATCAGCGAAGAAGCAGCCTGGCATGGTTCAATTCTGTGTAGAAGAGGGGCTTGCGGCACCGGTAGGGCCTGAACCGAGATTGGGGTCTAGTTGTCTGAGGTGGACTTGGGTCAGTCAGCCGCCCGTGGCGTCTTCGTTACTTTGTTGGCCAAGTGGGGAAATACTATTACCATGCTGGCCTCATCCGTAGTGCTCGCACGCCTGCTGAGCCCAAATGACTTCGGGATTGTGGCCATGGTCACTGTCGTCATCGGATTCACTGTTCTCTTTCAGGATCTAGGATTGACATCCGCCGTTGTTCGGGCAAAAGATCTTACCAATTCGCAGCAAACATCAATTTGGCTGATGAATATCCTTCTTGGCCTTGTGCTGACGCTGACCATGTTTGCGTTGGCTCCTCTTATTGCTTCGTTCTACAATCAGCCGGAGGTAGAGAATGTTGCACGTGTACTGTCTTTGACTTTCTTGATCTCTTCGTTCTCGGGCCAGTCCCGTGCGGATCTTCTCAGATCGTTGCGCTTCAGCGTGCTCGGTGGTACGCAGGTCGCGGTCGGGCTCGTGCAATTGGTCGTCGCAATCGTGCTCGCAGTCAAAGGCTTCGGATACTGGGCGATCGTGACATCATCTGTGGTGTCCAGCGTGTTATGGGCGCTAACGCTGATCTTGAGATCCAACTTTCGACCTAGTCGACCAGCCCCCTTGCGGGAGGTAGGTATTCTTGTCAAGCAGGGTCTTCAAATCACATTTATTCAATCGGCTACGTTTCTTTCTCGAAGCATGGACGTGATCGCCGTAGGTCGTTTTTACGGTGCAGACACGGTTGGTCTGTACAATCGTGCCTCGCAAGTCGTTGGAATTGTCGAACAGCAATTGACATCGGCAATGACGGCTGTCGCGTTACCGGTGTTGTCCAAGCTGCAGGATTCACCGGATCGATTCCAAAAGGCAGTGAATCAAGCTGTGAACGCAATCGGTTACACGTTGACCCCGATATTCACCAGCCTGAGCCTGGCTGCGGTGCCTGCCGTGACTTTCGTCTACGGTGAACAGTGGCGCTTTGCGGGACAACTCCTCGTTATCATTGCCCTGGCAGGCACGGTCCGAAGTGTCCTATTGCTATTCGAATTGTCCGCAACCGCACTCGGCGCGATGAGCAGGCAAATCTCGGGTACTCTGATTGCGCAGTCGGTTGCGGCCGCCGTGTTGATCGCCGCAGCGACGGTGAGCGTTGAAACTGTCGCCATTGGCTATGTCGCCGTTACGTACATATCGGTGGTATTCAATATCTGGTGGATATCCCGAGGGACATACCTTTCGTTCAGGTCCGTGATGATTTCTTTCGCGCGGCCATTGGTAGTGTGGATCTTCGCCTACATTGTCGCGGTATTGGTTCGTGAGTTCCTTGTTGGCGGAGATTTGTTCTTGGCCTCGGTTTCGGTAGGCGTTCAGTTCGCCACAGGGCTCCTCATAATTCTGCTCCTACCTGCTGCTCGCAGAGATGTTCGGGATGTGTTCCGCTTGTTCAGACGCGCCGTGTCCATGCGCGCCTGAGTAGCGTGCCGCGACAAGTACTTACTGAGATTCATTCACCGTTTCCGTAGTCCCACAATCCAGTTCCTGCGTGCGGCGGTGGATTGGTCTTGTCCCGGGTATCGGTAGCCCACCAATTCACAGATGGCTTGGCTACGGACATACCGCTCGTCCGGGCAGCGTGCCAGGCGAGCACCCCGACGCCTTGCTCGACAAGCACGCCGGTGGTTGTCGTAACTCCGTTCCGAACCACGGAACCTTGCTCATACAGTCCAGCTTTGACGCACAGGCTGTCAGCGTCGAATGCGTATGCCTCCACTCCGATCTCGCCGATCAGAAGCGGCAACGATTTAGCGGCAACCCGCTGGCAGTAATCGCGGAGACGGGTGCCGAGCTCTTCGTCGGTAAGTCGGGTCGATCCCGTTCCACCCCAATTGACCGCCCACCGAGCATAGAGATGAACCGAGAAAACTATCGGTCCGTAGCCTTTGCCGGGTCCGAAGTCTGCGGCAATCGAGGAACCACGCGACAGTACATAAGAGTCGACTTCCCTCAAGGCACCTGTGCCTATGGTCGTGGACGTAGGAATGTCGTTCGCAAAAGACGCGGCGTCCAGAACGATGGTCGAGCGTGGAGCCACCGCGCGTACGCGAGCCAACATCCGTCGATACTGAGCGTCGAGTTCCGCCTGATTGGGACCGGGCTCGTTGATCAGGTTGAACCAGACGTACGGATTGTCGCGATACCGCTTGGCGACTTCCACCCACCAGTCGATGGACGCCTGCTCCGACGACCGTCCGCTCGGATCTCCCGACGAACCCGCGGCCGTGGGCAAATTGGAGCCGGCACCCCCGCCGCCTACGGCCGAATGCTGGGCGATCATGACAACGATCTTCTTGGCGGTGTACTCGCTGACAATGGCATCGAGCTGATTGTTGTTGAAATAGGTGTAACCCTGAGGGGATTCGTAGTCTCGGTTTCCGGTACTCAACCGAACGCACGTCCACTTCCACAGGTCGGCTGCAGCTGCCGACCGACCGCGCGTGTCGTCGTTCCACAGGAACGAAGGTCCGTTCAGATTTGCACCGATGGGGATGTACGCGAGCCCAGCCGGGTCGATGATCTTGTTCTTCTGAGTCTTGAAATAATTCGGCTGCGCAGGTGGCTGCATCACAGGTGAGCTGTAGTAGGGGATGGCGTTCGTCTGCGCGGACTGCGCCGACTCGTTGCCGGCACGGTCGTAGGACGAAACGGTGACTCGGTGAGTGACTGCATTCTGCAATCCAGCGATGACCAGAGTCGTCGCGCCTTCGACCTGCCCCCGGAACAGCTGGTTTGCATAGACCTTGTAGCCGAGTACCCCTGACCCGGAGTCCGCCGACGCGGTCCAGGAGACGCGAAGCGCGCTTCTACCGCTCACTGCCGATACACCCGTCGGAACCGTAGGTGCCGAATAATCGTTGAGGAGAGCTCTCGAATACGGAGTGACCCGAATGCGATTACGCGCTTCCGCAATCACAGCCCCGGCCGTATCCAAGCTTTCGAGGATCAGTTCTGACTCGATACCCACTGGAAGTCCTGTGACGAAGCAGCTCGTGTCGTCACCCTGCAGCACTTCCAACGGGTTCGCGCTCGCCGTGGACCGGACGATGTACTGAGCAGGTTTTCTGTCCCGGTTGGGGCCGGCGTGCAACCACCGTAGTTGAACACCGCCGAACGATCTCAGGCCGAAAAGAGCGGCTGGTACAGAACCGGAATCATCATCTGGCACAGCGGTTCTGATCACCCCGGATGATCGCTCCGACTCGACGTTGTCTGCGGTCAACGTCGCCACCTCCACGGTGTGGACCTCTGTGGTGTCGACCCCGGCGATGGTTGCCGACACGCCCCAGGACGTGGCGACCAACACGTCGTCCAAGTACACGTTGCATCGCATCGATCCCGAGGGAATCGACCCAGGCGACCAGCTCACTGCGAACGTTCCGGGCACCGTGCACTTCACTGCTATCTGGGTGGGCGGGACCGCCCCCTCGAAATCGGAGAGCAGAGCGAGACCAGCAGGAGGTTGAGCGTCTGCCGTTGCTGTATCGAACTGCGTTGCCAGCCCGAAAGTTCCGACGACAACAGGTGCCGAGACCAGAAATGTACGTCTGCTCACCCGATGTTGGTGGAGACCGGGAATTCGTGATTCGTCCAAGATGATCGGTCTCGTTTCTCGGGCTGTTTTGTTATTTGCCCTAAATATGACGGAAACTCTTGACGTCAACGCTATCGAGGCGATATGTAATCTGCTGGACACTCCGAGTTTGTTTCGTCGGGGGTCCAGAGCCTCCGATCACCGCAGGAACGCGCTGATGCGACGAATCCCCTAGGATCGCTTCGATAGCAGGCTTCGCACCGGAAATGTTTGCGGCAAACGCATCCGTGTGATTTCGACGATGGGACTCCATGACTTACCACTCCGGAGCGGCGAATCGCGGACCGACGCGACGGCAGTTTTTCAAAATCGGAGCCGTGTCTGCCGCCTTGCCTCTACTGGGCGCGTGCTCGTCGGACGAGCAAGGCCAAACTCCACAACAGAGTGATTCGGGCGAGAGCGCGAGCGCTCTGTTCGACCCACTGAAGCCGCCGACCCAGCTCATTGGTGCTGTCAGTGCTGCATCGGTCATGACGCTCACGTGGTCCGCAGGTTCGGTCTCGTCCGGAGTGCCCCGGTATCAGGTTTACGTCGACGACGAACTCCAGCTCGAGACTGACAAGACACTGGTCACTCTCGACGGCTTCGCGGACGATCGAATACACGCATTCTTCGTGCGAACCATCGATGCCGACGGACGCCAGTCCGCTTCGACCGCTCAGTTGGTGCGCGAGGTCGCTACTCCCGACGATTCTTCGCGGCCGCCTTTCCTGGTCGCAATCCCGGCGGCCAGCGGAGTGCAGTTCCGATGGGCGCATCCCACCGGAGACAGGAACTCGACCCCGGCCGAGTATCGGTTGTTTCGGGAAGGTGAAGTGCGCCCGCTCGCAGTCCTGAGTGCGGATCGGGTCAGCGGAAGTGCACCCGCGACCCACTTCTTCGCCACCGGGGTGCTTCCATCGGTCGAAAACGAGTACTTCGTGGTCGCGTACTCGGACCCCTCGACCGAGATCGGTGAGTCGCTCAATCGCGTTCGAGTCAGCGCGTATGATCGCACCTGGCCGCGCGCCGTCGACAACTTACAAGCGCCTGATCTTGCTGAGGCGAAGCAGGATTCGGCCACAGTCACCGTCTCTTGGTCCTACAACAACTCCTCTGCGCCTTTCGCATGCAACGTTTTCGCTGGTGAGAGGTTCATCGGCCAGCAGACCCAGGGGACGGAACTCGTGGTTCCGGTCGACCGAATCGCAGCGGGTGCATCCATCAACCTCACTGCCGTGGATGATGCCGGATACAGTTCCCCACTCAGTGCAGGTGTCGAGGTCGCCGGATCTAACGCTGTTCGGTCTCGAGCATTCGATGGCGAGTTCCGGACCGACGGTTTCGCGATCCTCGACCCGGAGGACCGCTCGTTCATCCCGGTTGGATCCAATATGTCGGGGCTTGATTACTTTTGGAACGAAAAGGTCATCGGTGAATCGGCTGCTGCAGCCGAGAACTGGCGGTGGAACACCGTCCGAATCGGCTGCGGTATGTCCGACTGGGGAGCGATTTCGGGCGGATATCTGTACTTTCGGAACAACGACTTGCGCCGCATAGTGGATGAGTACACCTCGCGCGAAATCGTGGTAGTCCTCTCTCAATTCTCCAAAGGCGCTCAGGGTCAAATGGGTTCGACCGACGGATTGTTGAACACCGCGCCCGGGAGTGCCCCCGATGGGACCGGACGGTCGATTGCCGAAGCGATGACCGATTGGTGGGTCGAGGTCGCCAAGATCTTTGCCGACAACCCGTACGTATGGATCAATCCCATCAATGAACCAGGAGGCGACCTGGATGGACTGGAGGGGCAATACCGCAGCATGCTGACCCGAATCAGGGCCGTCGCGCCGCGGACGCCGATCGTGCTGGATGCAGCGAACTTTGCGAACGATATTCCGAACAGTGCGACCATCGGTGCCGGGCCGGTGGATCCGGAGCAGTCTTTCGTTCTTTCCCGAGGGCCGAACTTGATGAACGACTTCGGCGCAGCGCGCGGTTACGGACCCGTCATTTTCTCGATTCACGTGTACAGCCGCTGGCCGGTCAACTACGGCGGGGACGGTCGAATAAATGACGAACAGTTAGCGGCCCGAATGCGTACGTTCGTGTCGGAAGCACGCCGACGTGGAGTTCCGTTCTTCGTGGGGGAGACCGGTGTAGAGGACTGGGCCACTGAATACGACTCAGCGAGTGTGCGCGTCGGGCTGTACGAACAAGGCCTTCTGGACGGGCGGCCTGTGGGCGTCTGGCAGGAGCAGCAGGTGGGTGTTCTTGCGTGGCACACCTCGCCGTTCAGTGGAATGCCGGTCGCGGCCGATGATCGCGACTGGTTCTCTGTGACAGATGTCTCCGAGGCCTCGCCACAGCCGGATGCAGGGGTCGGTCTGTGGAATTATTCGCACTCTCCGGGTTGATCGACGTGCTCGAAGCAGGAGATAGGACATTGAACGATATGCGAGTAGGCGTTGCATTCGCTGGCGACGCGGAAGACCCGACGGCGCGCTCCGGTACCCCGTTCGGGGTGCTCTCGGCCATCCGAGAACTCGGGCTGTCCGCGGTCGCGCTGAAAGCAGCACCACCGACCAACATCGATCGAGCGGTGGCGGCGGTCGACGCCGTTGCTCATCTCGCGTCACGGCGATCGATTCCGAGCGCTGCGCAAGCGCGTGAAACGTACAGCGGTGCGCATCTGGCCAAGTTGACGGCGAAGGTTCGCGGATCAGTCCTGGCTCGTCGCCGAGAGCTCGAGGAAATCGATGCGATCGTTGCTCTCGGAACTGGATACGATATCCCGGCCGGCATCCCGTACGTCGTCTACGACGATATGACCGTGCAGCAGGCCGTCGCCATGGAATACCCGGTCTGGATGGCGATGCGCGAATCGGATCGTGCGTTCAGGGTGGAGCAGCAGCGACGTATTTACCTCGGTGCGCAAATGTGTTGCATGACAACGACATGGGCGGCCGAGTCCGTGATACGTGACTATGGCGTGCCGTCGTCTCGGGTTGTTGTCGTGGGCGCCGGGACGCACGAAAAGGTTCGTACTGTCGAGCGAGATTGGAGCGTGCCCAGGTTCCTCTTCATCGGGCTGGACTGGAATCGGAAGAACGGTGCTCGCGTGCTTGCGGCCTTTGCTTCCTTGCGTGAGCGCATCCCGGAAGCAACCCTGGACGTAGTCGGAGGGCATCCACCGATCGAACAGGACGGTGTGACCACACATGGTCGCCTGTACCGGAACGACGCTTCCGACCTTGCGCGACTGCAGAAACTTTACGACCGAGCCACGTGCTTCGCGATGCCGTCCGTTCATGAACCCGGGGGCGTGGTGTTCGTGGAGGCCGCGGCAGTCGGGGTAGGTTCCATCGCTGGAAATCGCGGCGGTTCAGCTGATTTCGTCGGAGATGCAGGACTCATAGTAGATCCTTTCGACGACGGCGCCATCTTCGATGCCATGGTGTCGATGGCTGATCCAGCCACTGCGCGGAGTTGCGGGCAACGAGCCAGCGTCAGGGCTGCCATGTTCACATGGCCGCAAGTAGCCGGTCGCATTCTCGCGGCGCTGCACCCAGAAATCGATCTACCCATCGTGGTTTCCCCTTGGGTGGTAGCCGCCCAGCCGAGATTCAGGAGAACGGAACACCATGAATACGTCGACCCAGTCCGAGTCCACCGTCGGTGCCGTCGACGTGTCGGTGGTGATGGTGACTTACAACGCCGAAGAATGGACCAAGAAGGCGCTGTCCGCGTTACCGAGAGGCGCTACGCGCAGTTCCACTGAGCTGATAGTCGTCGACAACGCCTCGACAGTGTTGGATCGAGACGACCTGCTGTCTTGGGCAGGCCCCGATGCGAAGGTGACCTTCCTGGACGAGAACATCGGTTTCGGAAGAGCCTGCAACTTGGCCGTCACGCAGTCCACGGGCCGAACCGTGTTGTTGCTCAACCCCGATGCGATCGTCGACGAAGGTGCCGTGGACGAATTGTTGGCGTTTCTGGACGAAAATCCGGCCCGCGGAATTGTGGGTGGACGAATTACCGACCCCCAAGGAAATTTGGACTACGGTTCCTGCTTCGGTCACCAGACGACGTGGAGCCTGTTCTGCTTCGCTACTGGGCTGTCCACCGTGTTCGCGCGCAGTTCGGTGTTCAACCCGGAAGGCCTGGGAAAGTGGAAGCGCGACAGCGTTCGTGAAGTGGGAATAGTCACAGGTTGCCTGCTGCTGGCAGATCGCACGCTCTGGGACCGCCTCGAAGGATTCGACCCACGCTTTTTCATGTACGGCGAAGATGCAGATCTCTGCAAGCGGGCGTGGGACTTGGGTTTCCGCCCCTCGGTCACGCCTGCAGCACATGCCGTACACGCGCTCGGCGCATCGTCATCCTCCAGAGTGGCGAAGCAGATTCTGCTGTTTCGCGGCAAAGCCAGCCTGATTCGAAAGTCGCACAGTGGACTGATGGTCGTGGTCGAATCCGCCTTCCTGCAGGCGGGTGTTTGCCTGCGGGGACTCGGGGAACGGGTGACGCGCAAAACAGGTGGTGGGTGGTTGGATCTGTGGAAGCGTCGCGCCGAGTGGAAAGACGGCTGGTGAGTCAGCTCAAGTTGCGAGACGACATGTCCATCGACCATTGCCCGTCAGTGCCTCGCTGCTTCCGGTAAGCCGCAAGCACTTTCGCGGCCAGGGTAATG
Organism: Rhodococcus sp. SBT000017; assembly: GCF_003688915.1. Classification (NCBI taxonomy): domain Bacteria; kingdom Bacillati; phylum Actinomycetota; class Actinomycetes; order Mycobacteriales; family Nocardiaceae; genus Rhodococcus; species Rhodococcus sp. SBT000017. The sequence continues at coordinate 2,954,071 of NZ_REFU01000001.1, read as the reverse complement.
CCAACGTAGGTCACGACCTCGGCCAACCGAATGTCCTTCGACCGCGCTACTCGCAGGAGCGACTCGCGTGTGCTGCTGGTGCCGGAACCAGTGATGATGGTGTCGACCTGCTTGTTCCCCAATTCGGTTCGCGCACGCCGTCGAATCAGAGCACGCAGTGACACTGGAGCGACAGAGACGAATTCGCCTTCTGTGCTCAATCTTTCGCTCTCGCTGAACAATCCGCGCACGTAGGCGTCGTCGTTGACGACATCGGGAAACATGCCGATTCGGTCTCCTCCGGCACGATTCACGGCGTAAACACCCGATCCGATGACCCCTTCTTCCACGTACGGCAAGCGGACCCAGACCTTGTGATACGCGCGCACCGGCCAGGTGGAATGCCGCCAGTCGACCACCAGCTTGGGCGCAGCGACAGCAGGAGAGTCGGTCGCCTCCAGGTCGTTGACCAATGCCCGCAGGGTTTCGGTCGTCATCTGTATGTCGGCATCCAGGTACACCCTGGGATAGTGCGACATTGCTCGATCGCCGGCGCGCAATGCCTCGATCTTGGACGGGACATCGATGTCCACAACAGTCGAAAGTGGCCAATCCTGCAACACCGACTTGGCCTGCGCCACAGTGTTATCCGACGACCCGTTGGAAACCACACACACATGGAACTCATCCGTATCGGCGCTCGCCAGCAAAGTGCGTATGCAGCGCTCGATTACCGACCCCTCGTTGTGGGCAGGTATGACGACGGCAGAAGGCATCGGCGTAGGCAGCTTCCTCGAACTCGGATAGATGTGAACAACGTGCAGTTGCTTTGGAGATTATGACAGGTGCAGGGAAGTTCCGCTCTGCACGGCAGATCCTTTAGTAAAGCGAAGAATTCGAGAACTGCAGGCACTCTTCGGGGGTGGTTTAATGAGACAGCATCCGGATGGCTGCATGGCCGAAGCGGTGCAATGGGCGCACACGAAGCCTCGTCTGTTCGTTCAATCGGATTATTGCTGGATGCTGCACGTTGTGTTAGTAGGTTCGAACATGGCTGCATTGTTCGTGCGTGAAAGGTTACCGGGGGTAATGGGTCAAGCAACAACACTGTTAACTCTGGCGGAAGACGGTTCGGCTCAGATCGATTCACAGCTGGACCTGTTCACCGGTGCCCTGGATGAACTGATCGACGCTATTTGTGACTTGATAGCAGGCGGTGATGCGCATCTCGTGGTAACTCCCAATGTCGATCAGATTCTGCAGTTGAACCGATCTCCCGCGGCACGGCAGGCTGTGGAGGCGGCATCGCTGCGACTCGTCGACGGGATGCCGCTCGTCGGTCTGCTTCGCCTGCTCGGGGTTCGTTCGGTTCACCGACACACGGGTGCGGATCTGCTCCCTATGGCTGCGCGGCTCTCGCGGGAGAAAGCCTGGAGCATCGCACTCGTCGGAGGGATGGAGGGTGTGGCGGAGGCCGCTGTCCAGCGCCTCCGAGCGGAACATCCCGGCACCATGATCGAGGCCGTCGACCTACCGATGCTCACCGGTCCACAGGATCCTGCGGGCAAGGCAGCGGTACTGAGACTGACCGAACTGCAGCCGTCGTTGGTGTTTCTGTGTATGGGATTTCCGCGCCAGGAATCGTGGTTTCTGCATTGGCGTGAGCTTCTTCCCGGTGGGGTCTATCTCGGCACCGGTGCCGCGGTGGACTTCGCTGCGGGGACCAAGAGACGGGCACCGAAGTTGGTGCAGAATCTCGGTTTCGAGTGGGTGTTTCGCCTGTGGCAGGAGCCCAGGCGATTGGCCCACCGATACTTGGTCACCGGACCCAGGTTCGTCCTTGTCGCAGCGTTCTCCGCGAAGGCTCGGCTACGGGCAGCCCTCCGCAGATGAGGGTTGTGCTTGTACACAAACACAAATGCTCGTACTGAGAACTGCAAAGTATTCGGGTACTGTCCCAGCGGTCGACTACAGACCAGTTTCCTCGGCGTTCTGATGGTCACTCGCGAAGGGTATTGAGATCGTGGATTTGTTCGATGTAGCGAGAATTACCGCCAAGCGCTGGTACGTGTTCATCCCGCTTGCGTTGATTACCGCATTCTTCGCATACCAGGCGTACAGCGGCGTTAAGCCTCAGTACTACACGAGTGTGTCAGTGGGGCTTGTCAGCCCGAGCGTGAAGGATGTCGCCGTTCAATCGAGCCCCAGCGATCCGGTGTTCCAGGTCTCCAACGGTCTTCAGGATGCGGGCGGCGTATCACTACTGGCCAACCTACTGGCCATTGGTCTTCGGGATGCGTCGGTTCAATCCCAGGTGCGGGCCGCGGGCGGATCTGGGAGCTACTCGTCGGAGGTTTTCAACCTTCCCAATGCCGGCCAGCTGCCGATCGTGGTGGTGAGTGCGCAGGGGCCGAGCGCGCAAGGCGTGTTCGACACAGTCAATCTGGTGGCCCAGCAGTCCGACCAAACTTTGCGCGGAATCCAGGCGCAGGCAGGTGTTCCAGACACGCGATTGATAACTGCATTCCCTCTGTCGGCCGTTCCCGAACCCGTCGGTGGACTTCCCGGTAGGACGCGGGAGACTGCAACATTGGCTGTTGCCGGGCTCGCGGGAGCCGTGGTCGCGTCGGTGCTGTTCGACGCCGTCGTCGTCAGGATCGGACGCAGTCGAAGGAAGGATGGAAAGGGAATACGCGACACGGAGGAGCTGGCAGACGACGGTACTGACTCCGAGATGCACCTGGATCGCCGAGACCGTGCCTACAGGTAGAAGGCCCGCCTTAGCAGACTTTGCCTCCGGTGGCCAAAGGCCTTGGCTGGCGGCATCCATGGGGCTGACCCTGTTTCTCCTACCTACTGTCGTAGTGCTGGCCGGGCCTCTGCGATCCAATGGCTCGCCGGCCAAAATGCTCGCCTACGTTATGGCCGGATTGGTAGTTCTGACCTTCGTGAACGGGAAAGTCATGTTCACCCGCGATGGTCTTCTGCACGCAGGCGTCGCGATCGTCATGATCTTCTGCCTGAGCCGGATTTTCGTCCTCGCTCGTACATTCGAGAATGGACTGGATACCGAGCAGGACGCCACGGTACTTCGCACGGTGATGAGCACGGTGGCGTTCGTAGGGGTTGCGGTCTTCATCATGACTCGAATAACAACAGTGCGCGCACGGAACTTCGTTCTCGGAGCTATGCTTATCGGAGCGACATATGCGGCTATTGTCGGTGTGCTTCAGGGTGTTTCGGATATCGACCTCAAGTATCTCCTGCAGCCCCCGGGGTTCGTGCTGAAGGTAGAGAAAACGCTTGCCATCAGGGATGGATTCACTCGCGTGTTGGGTACCTCGGATCATCCCATCGAGTTCTCTGTTGTCGTCGCCACAATGTTTCCGATTGCGGCACACTTTTTTCGTTTCGGTTCGACCCGAAACGTGCGTATGTATTCCGGCATCTCGCTGGTTGTAATGATTCTCGCGATTCCGGCAAGTGTCTCGCGGACTGCGATCGTAGCCGTGGTGGCATCTGCCGTCGTCTACTTGTTCGCGCTCAAGGTTCGCGAAATCTTTGCTGCAGCAATACTTCTTGGAATTGCCGTGCTTATCTACTACGTCTCGGTACCCGAGTTGTTCGATGCCATAGTCAAGCTGTTCGTCGGAGCTTCGGAGGATGACAGTATTACCTCCCGTACCGACGATTACGCCTACACGGGTGATCTGTTCCGTCAGAACCCGGTGCTCGGCTCTGGTTTTGCGGCAACGATGCCCGATAGAACCCAGTACCTGGACAACGTGTGGCTGGGCACCATCATCAGTGGGGGTATCGTAGGGGTACTCGGAATCATGGCCATCGTCGTCGGCGGAATCATCGGAGCCACGCTGGCATTCAGGAACGTCAGAACGGCGGCAGAACGCGACCTCGTGTTCGCGCTGTCAGGTGCATTCGCATCCTTGGTTGTCTCCACCACGGTGTTCGACATGTTTGCCTTCCAGCAGGCTGCGTTCCTGCTGTTCATCGTCTTTGCTCTGTTGTGGTCGCTCGCCTACCGAACAGACAGTCCTGCGGTCGATATGGCTGCCCAGCGCAGTTCGGCCTTGCGCAGCCGCCCGACACAGCGAGTGGAACAGTGATCGGTACGGACGCCGTCGTTGCGATGGTGTCGGACACGTGGGCAGACAGCGTCCGCCGGGGCTTCTACTCCACCGCCGATCAGACCATACTCTCCCTCCTCGGTGACGAGCGCATTCGACGGGTGATGGTGGCAGATCATCCACGCGGACTGCCATCCAAGCTCAAAACCTTGTATGCGGGCGCTGCCAAGGCCCCACATACTGCCTTTCTCCGATCGGTGAGTCCGGCGGTCCTCACCACACCCATCCCTACATCGGTCGCTGCCATCGAGCGGCGCTATCGAATGTACGACCGGCAGTTGGCATTCGGTGCGTTGCGGCATCGACTGCAGTCACCGGCCTTGGTTACGTTCAACATCTATCACGCGGCGTACGGTGACCATCGATGGGCCGAGTCGGTGTGCTTCTATGCCCAAGACGACGAATCGGCTATTCCGTACAAAGCAGCGCAGGCACCATTGCTCAGAGAGGCGTACAAGCAGATCTCCAAGAGCGGTATGGACGTCTACGCAGTCTCCGACGTTCTGCTCGATCGCATCGCACCGACCGGTCGTGGTTTCGTGATCCCCAATGGTGTCGACTCCGAGCTGTGGGGACTCTCGCTGAGGTCAGGGAGGAGTGACACTCGGACTCCGGTGGCTGCCTACGCCGGGACCATCGACGGTCGAATCGATGTAACAGCCGTGGCGCAGTTGGCCGCAAGCGGAATTGCTGTCCGCATGGCAGGAGTGATCGCAGACGCGAGGGTCGGTACGTTGTTGGCCGAGATACCGGGAGTCGAGCTCGTCGGTAGTATCGCGCGGTCCGAAGTGGCGGCATTCCTGATGTCCGCCGACGTGTGTTTCATGGCGCACAGACGAACGCCGTTGACCGAGGCCATGTCTCCGCTCAAGATCTACGAGTACTTGGCCAGCGGAAATCCGGTTGTGGCAACGAATTTGGGGTCCTTTGGTGCTGAACCACTCGTCGGTGCCTCGTGCATTCTCGTCGACCCGGGCGGGGACTACGTCAGCGCGATGAACCTGGCGCTGGAGCGAGGCCAGTTGAGTGAACCCGATCGTCAGAAACTGGTGCAGAGCTTGTCGTGGCGCGCCCGCCATGAACCCCTCATCCAGCGACTGACGGGAGCAGGCTCATGACACCGAAACCCGCGCGACCGGTGGTCGTGTTCGCCTCGATGTACTTCGATGGGCATCAGCTGTACGACCAACGATTGGCTCGGGCATTGGCTACCAGCAACCCCATCCTGTATGTGGAACCTCCGACGCCTCTCCTGCGAAGGCCGGGTAAAGACAAGCGCACGTTCGGGTTCGGCTCCACGAACGCCGATGGCGTGACCACCTTCACTCCCGCCACGCTCCCCCTCGGATCCCGGCGATTGCTGTACCCACTGTCAGGCCTTCTGATCGCGTTGCAGATCTGGATCGGCATCTTCGCGAGGTTGCGTACGGTTCGCTTTCAGTCGGTGTTCATCGCCGTCAATCCGGTCACCAAGCGACTCTTCCCTGCCCGCCGTTCGGTGTCGCTGATTAAAGACGATTACGCGGCTGCATCGAACCTGATCGGCATTCCGAAAGAAGTGGTGCAGAGCCGCTTTCGCTCTACGATCCGTCGAGCACACAACGTAGTTGTCGTATCGCCTGTCCTGCGAAGCATCCTGTTACGCCGAGGTGTTCGCTCTCGGATCATTCCCGCTGGTTGCCACATCCCGGAACAGCAGTGGGATGAACCTGCTGAATTGTCTGATGTTGCCCACCCACGGGCGGTGTTCGTGGGCATGGTGTCCGATCGCATCGACTTGAATCTGATGCAGGCAGTCGTGGAATCAGGGGTGTCCGTTGTCGGTGTCGGTCAGGTTCAGCCCACTTTCTCCAAGCAGGTTCAATTCGAGCAACTGCGCGCGCACGCCAACTTTCACTGGCTTCCACCTCGCTCAGGACCCGACCTCGAAGCAGTCATTCAGCATTGCGCGGTGGGGTTGATCCCGTACGAGTTGTCCGAATTCAATCGTTCCAGCTTCCCGCTCAAGGCTTTCGAGTACCTCGCGTGCGGCAAGGTGGTGGTATCGACCGCGCTGCCATCCATGACCTGGCTCGAATCCGAGAACGTGCGAACGGCCACAGGCGCGGTGGAGTTCGCTTCCGAAGTGCACGACGCACTGGCGCAGGCCAGCGATTCAGGCGTCATCGCCGCGTGCACGTCGTACGCCGAGAACAACACTTGGGCCATGCGGGCCGACGAATTCCGTGCACTGCTCGGGAACAACCAATGACGAGGCCGGGGATCGTTGCGCTGGTCGAGGATCGGCGATGGCGGTCCAGCCGACTGATAGCCGTTGCGTTCGGAATCGCCGCACTGGGTCTCGTCGTGTACGCGATTTACTCGGGACTGGGCCCCCTTCGATATGCCGACGAGAAGCAGTACCTGTCGATCGCACGATCGCTGGCGGACGGTGGTGGTTTCTCCATCCACGGCCGGCCCAGTGCCTATCGTCCACCCGTGTGGCCGCTGATGTTGAGTGCTTTTGTCCTGGTCGGCATCGACGGGAGCATTCTCGTTGTGCTGTCTGCGGTTTTCATGATCGCAGCGGCAGCCCTTGCCGGTTGGATCTGTTCGAGCATCACCGGATCGCGCCTGGGCTACTTGGCGTCGGTGATAATGCTGGTTTATCCGCTGAACGTGTACACCGCTGCCACTCTCTACCCGCAGGGTCTCGCAACGCTACTGGTGCTGGCGTTGTGGGCGGTGGCAATCAAGGCCGATATCAATGGCCGAAAGCCCCTCTCATTCAGAGCATCGGCCGGCATCGGACTGTTGATGGCCTGCCTGAGCCTGGCCGTGCCCACTCTGGTCTTCACCGCATTCTTGGCCGGGGTGTGGATGCTCTGGCAGCAGCGCGGGAATCGTGTCAAGTTTGCCACGGTCACGCTGCTGTTCTTCGCCATACCGGTAGCACTGTGGGCGGCCAGAAACGAACAGCAATTGGGGGAGCCGGTTCTCTTCAGCACGACCTCCGGCGAGAACCTGGTGATCGGCAACAATCCGAGCGCCACCGGAAGCTCCGGGGTCGATATCGTCTATCCGCCGGAGTCGATTCCACCGCCGGAACTCGTGGAAGTGGAGCGGGACGCCTACTTCCGGGATGCGGCGCTGACCTGGATCGAGAACAACCCAGCCGAGGCAGCGCAGCTGTACATTTCCAAGACCCTGAACTACTTCGCGCCATACAACAAGCCGACAACGGAGGGGCGTGGAAGTGCCCTACAGATGGTGGTTGCGATCGTCGCATTCGGTGCGGTCGTGGTTGGTTTGGTCGCCCGAATCTTGTTGCGTCACAATTTGAAAATGCTGCCATCCGAGTGGGCCTTTCTCGTAGTCTTCGCACTCAACGCTCCGTTCATGGCAATTTTCTTCACTCGCACCCGCTTTCGACAGCCACTCGACAGCATCCTCATCGTCGAAGCGGTGGTTGCTGTGGTGATTCTGGTGGCGGGAATGCGGCACATGCAGGCGGCGACAGCAACGAGCGGGTTCGAGGACGGACCGGCACACGAACGAGAGGTGTCCGAACGTGAATCCTGAGGTTTTGTGGGCGCTTTCGTGCCGACTGTATCGGCGTGGCTCGACACTGCCGGCCAAGATCGTGAAGATGCTCAATTTCGCAGTCTTTCACGCCGTGCTCCCCTACGAAGCACGGTTGAACGGTTCTGTCCAGCTGTGGCATCGGGGTTTGGGTGTGGTCATTCACCCCAATACTTCGATCGGAGTTGGCGTCCAGATCGCTCAGAATGTCACTGTTGCCTCCGGTGACTGGGAGGTATCGGAGGAGCCGACCGTTGTGATCGGCGACAAGGTCATGATCGGTGCCGGTGCCTTCCTGTCCTCCAAGAAGGGGCAGGTGCTGCGCATAGGTACGGGGGCGCGCATAGGTGCCAACGCCGTGGTCACCAACGATGTGCCGGCATGGACAACGGTAGCTGGGCCGCAGGCTACGGTGCCGTCCGTTCGTCCGGCCGAGGACTGACTTGCCCTCGATCTCAGGCACTGAACGCAACCGGGAAGTCCAGTAGTGTCATCCGGAATGAAACGTGCGCTGATCACTGGCATCACCGGACAGGACGGCTCCTACCTTGCGGAGTTGCTCCTGTCGAAGGGCTATGTCGTGCACGGACTGATACGTCGATCGTCGACGTTCAACACCTCGAGGATCGAACATCTCTACACCGATCCACACGACCCCGGTCGCCGGTTGTTTCTGCACTACGGCGACCTGACCGACAGTGCACGGTTGGTGTCCCTACTGATGGAGATCGTTCCCGACGAGATCTACAACCTCGCGGCCCAATCCCACGTGCGAGTGAGTTTCGACGAGCCCGAGCACACGGGGGCCGTCACCGGGCTTGGGTCGGTTCGTCTACTCGAGGCGGTGCGGCAGTCGAAGATCGAATGCCGTTACTACCAAGCATCCAGCTCGGAGATGTTCGGCTCGACCCCGCCGCCACAGGGCGAGAGCGCGCCGTTCCACCCCCGATCGCCGTACGCCGCCGCGAAACTGTATGCCCACTCCATGACACAGATGTACCGCGAGGCGTATGGGTTGCACGCTGTGAGCGGCATCCTGTTCAACCACGAATCTCCCCGGCGTGGCGAGACTTTCGTTACTCGCAAGATCACCCGCGCCGCGGCCAGGATCAAGATGGGGCTCGAGAAGCGGATATATTTGGGCAATCTGGACGCAGTGCGAGATTGGGGTTACGCACCCGAGTTCGTCGAGGGGATATGGCGAATGTTGCAGATGGACGATCCTCGGGATCTCGTTCTGGCGACCGGTGTGGGAACGACCGTGAAGGAGTTCGCACACGCAGCGTTCGCACACGCCGGACTCGACTGGCAGGAGCACGTCGAGTTCGATGATCGGTACCTCCGCGCCGCGGAGGTCAACGCTCTGATCGGCGATGCATCGGGTGCACGGGCTGCGTTCGGCTGGAACCCCACTGTCACGGCAGACCGTCTGGCCGTGATCATGGTCGATGCCGATCTCGAGGCGTTGCAGTCCACGGGAAGGCCATGGATCGACCGCCCCACCATTGCGGGGTGGCCGTGATCGGGCCACTCGATCGGCGTGCGCCGATGTACGTTGCCGGACATCGTGGTCTGGTCGGTTCGGCTGTGTGGCGTGCTCTCGAGAATGCAGGTTTCTCGAATCTCGTCGGTCTGACGTCGAACGAATTGGACCTGAGAAACAGGACCGATGTGTTCGACTTCTTCTCCACGCGTCGCCCCGTCAATGTCGTCCTGGCTGCGGCCAAAGTCGGTGGCATCATGGCCAACGACACCCAACCCATGAACTTTTTGTCCGACAACCTGCAGATTCAGGTCAACATCATGGATGCCGCGGTCGAGTTCGACGTGGACCGTCTGCTGTTTCTCGGCTCGTCGTGCATCTATCCCAAACATGCTCCGCAGCCGCTCAAAGAGGACTATCTGCTCACCGGGCATCTCGAACCCACCAACGATGCGTATGCGATAGCGAAGATCGCCGGCATCATCGGCGTGCAGTCCGTCCGCAAGCAGTTCGGCCGGCCCTGGATCTCGGCAATGCCCACCAACCTGTACGGGCCGGGAGACAACTTCTCTCCGCAGACCTCTCACGTCCTGCCCGCCTTGATTCGTCGGTTCGTCGATGCCCGCGACCGAGGATTGACTTCGGTGACGAACTGGGGAAGCGGTTCTCCACGCCGTGAATTCATGCATGTCGACGACATGGCATCGGCGTGCGTCCATCTCATGGACCATTACGACGGTCCACGACACATGAACGTAGGAGTAGGAGAAGACCGATCCATTGCCGAGATCTCGGCCATGGTCGCCGAACTCGTCGGGTACGGCGGGCGGGTTGTGTGGGATACCTCGAAGCCGGACGGCATGGCGAGGAAGTTGCTCGATGTGAGCGCACTGCGCGATACCGGTTGGGAACCGACGATCGAATTTCGCGAGGGTCTTTCGGCGACGGTTCGCTGGTACCACGACAACCTCGAGACCATGCGATCATGACATCGACGGCGTATTGAGGGGCCTTTGATGTCTGTCGTTTCATCGTGGCACGCAGGGACCTCGGTCGACGATCATCGTCATCCCAACACGTCCAGGCGGCGGCTGTTGTTGATCGCAGTCGGTGCAGCCTCGGGGTTGCCTCTCGCGAACTACACGGTGACCGGCTTGTCGGTGCTCTGTGCGCTTGTCGTCCCTGCGCTGATGTTGTCGGTGTCCATCGGCCGCGTGTGGATCCCGACGGTCCTGTCGCTGCTCGGGTTCTGCGCGTACGCAGTGTCCGCCACAGTCAACGGCCTTCCGGATAGTGGCCCCAACTCGATCGTCTTTCTCTCGCTCGCCCTCTACATCGTCGGTATTGCGTTGGTGTGTCAGCGCATCGAGGACGTGTGCGCGATACTCGTCGGCATCGGAATGGGTACCGGAGCCTTCTATCTGTTCGTCGGCACACCGTTGACAATCGGAGGAGGACTGGCCGCCAACTGGAAGTACGGGCTCGCGCCGGCCGTGACCGTCGCAATCGTATACTTACTCGTCATTCGTGGGCGATCAACCGCTGCAATCGCTCTGGCGCTGGTGATGCTCGCGGGGGTGAGCCTCGCTCTGAACTACCGTTCGCATGCCCTCGTCTGCGTACTCGCTGCCCTACTCTTGGTGATCAGCGGGCGGCGGCTCAGGCGTCATCGCCCGCTGGTCGTCATCGCAGCCTTGGCCGCAAGCGTGTCGGCCTATACCTTGCTTCTGCCGATCGCGTCGCGATCGGGCCTGTTCGGCACCGCCCTGCAAACCAAGGTGTCCGCGCAGCTGGGTGAGGGCGTCCCGATGATTCTGGCCGGCAGAACCGAGGCCCCGTTGTCGCTCACCGCGATCATCGAAAAGCCGTGGTTCGGTTGGGGTAACGCACACAACATCCCGGAGTCCGTCTTCGTGCATGCTCGTCGACTGGCACTGGAAATCGGCTTCCCGCAGCGGTTCACATTCGACTTCGTCTGGCGGCTACCGGACGGCTCGGCATCGTTTCACTCGATCCTGCTGGGTACGTGGGCCGAGGCAGGCGTGATCGGGATGCTGTTTCCGTTGTGGTTACTCGTATCGTGTTTGGTCGTCATCGTTCGATCGGGACAAGCCGGGCGATGGATGCCCGTCACTACCCTCGTCGCTGTACAAGCATGCTGGGATCTGCTGTTCTCTCCGTGGTCGTACAACCTGGCAACTGTGTTCGCAGCCGTGGCGGTTCTGTGTGTGATGTTGCGGCCGAGGAAGACTGACGACGTCGGGCAGAACGCGTGACCACGGTCAGCGTCGTGATCCCGACCGTCGGCCGCAGTTCCCTTTCGGGCGCTGTCGATTCTGCTCTGCAGCAGAGCTTCTCGGTCTGCGAGGTGATTGTGGTCGCCGATACCGCTGACGAGCTCGGCCTCGCCGCCAACGCCAGGATCAAGGTGCTGCGGTGTGGACCGGGGGCGGGCGCGCAGAGGGCGCGTCAAATCGGGATCCGCGACGCCGTCGGCGATGTGATCGCGCTTCTCGACGACGATGATCTTTGGCATCCGTACAAGATCGAGGCTCAGATGCTGCTGCTGGAAGCGAGTGGACCGTCGACGACGATCGTGTCCTGTGCCTGCGTTGTGCGCCGCCCTGACGGCCACGAGAAGATTCTTCCGCGCGTTGCCATCGAACCGCGTCAGGACATCGCCGAGTATCTGTACACCTACTCGCTCCATCGGTCCGGCCTCGGAAACGGTGTGGTGCAAACGTCCACGTTGCTGTTTCCCGCCCAGCTCGCGCTGGATGTGCCGCTCGACGAGCGAGCCGACGCTGTGCACGACGAATCAACCTGGCTCCTGGCCGTTCGGTCCAAGTATCCGCGGACGCGTATCGAGCAACTGAACGATCCGTTCGTGATCTATCGAGTAACACCGAATTCGTTGTCCAACAACGGAAAGAATGACGTCTCCAGATACCTGGACTGGGGGCAGGAGCATCTGCACGATGCAAGCCCGCGTGTTCGTGGCGATTACTACTTGACCAGCCCTGTCGCGGCGGCAGCCTCGGCTGGGTCGACGTTGGGTATCCGGCAGGCAATTCGTGTTGGCTCGAATCGAGGGTCACCGGGCATCTGGGCGGTGCTGTACGCGGTGGCCAAACTGCTCACGGTGTCGGTTCGGGCGGTGCGTCAGCGATGACTCCGAACGAGCAGCTACCCGTTGTCTCGGTGATCACCATCTCCTATCGTGATGCCACCGGACTCCACGCCACCGTCGACAGCGTTCGCTCGCAGTCGTATCCGCACATCGAACACATCGTCATCGACGGGGGATCCGGCGATCACGTCGCGAGTTATCTTCGGACTCAACAGCATCTTCGGTACTGGCAGTCCAAGCCGGACGGTGGACGATACGACGCGATGAATCAGGGATCGGACCACGCATCGGGCGACATCCTGTGGTGGCTGCACTCGGGTGACACCTTCGCTGACGCGGATGCTGTGCAGTGTGCCGTAACAGCACTGTCCAAGAACGGAACTCGTGCCGTCGCAGACCGTTGGGGCTATGGGAAAGTGATGCGTCGGCTGGACGGCGCTCCGCTGGGGCAGTGGGGGTACATGCCCTTCGATCGAACTCGTTTTGCGTTGGGTATTCGCCCCATACCGCATCAGGCGGCGCTCATCGGGCGTGAGATCTACGTGTCGCTAGGCGGGTACGACACCGACTTCGGGCTCGCCGCGGACCAACTCTTCATGCTGAGAGCTGCGCTGATGGCCGAGCCCGACCTGGTTCCGGCAGTGCTCACCGATTTCGATGCCTCGGGCGTGGGATCTGTGCGCCCCCAGAGCCAGCACTTCGCGGACGTTCGCCGTGCGTGGGATATTGCCGGCTTCTACCCGTACGGAAGCCGAGGCAAGTCTCGGCTGCTCTCGTTCTGGGTCGAATGGACGGCACGCACGAAGGCGGCGATCAAGCGCCCTGCCCGAGGACTTGCCCGGCTTCTGGACCGTCGGAACAGCCGATGAGCGCCTCACTGCCCGGCAGCCGGCCAGCTGCATCGCACATGCTTGATCAGGCCGAGCGTCGAACAATGCTGTATAGCACCCTGTTCCGAGTGGGTGGAACCCCGATCATCGCGGTGGCCGGACTCGTCACCACTGCCATCACGATCCGTGCCACCGGTGAGATCGGTTTTGGACTGGTAGCGCTCGTGGGATCGCTGGCTGTGTTGTTTCCGTTTGCCGATCTCGGTATCGGTGCCACCGTCACGACTGCCTGCGCACGCAGCGCGAACCTTCGAGAGGACAAGGCTGCGCAGGCCGTGATCGCTCGCGCTTATCGAGTGCTTGCGGGAGTTGCCTTGTCGGTCCTGGCCGTCGCCGTGACGGTGATGGCGGTCGATGGGTGGGAAACGATTCTCGGCATCCGGTCGGGTGCCAGCGACCGATGGGCAATATCACTCGCTGTCGCACTGTTCGGGTTGTCGATTCCGGCGGGACTCGGGTTGCGCATTCTCGTTGGGGTCGACCGGACACCAGTCGTGGTCCTGCTGATGATGAGCAATTCACTGCTGGGTATGACGACTGCAGTCGTGCTGTACGCGTGCGGGATCGACGGCATCTGGTTCGTTCTACCCCCGATCGTGGGTGCGCTCCTGGGGAACGCTGTGGGCACGGTGGTTGCGTTCCGCTCGACAGGGTTGCCGCCATGGTCTCGTGCAATTCGCCTGGCGGAGAACCCAGTAAGCGGATTGCTGGCCGGATCGTTGTGGATGTTCTTGATCTCGATCGGGATACCGTTCGGCCTTCAGGTTCAGCGTGTTGTCCTGGCGCATCGATCCACGCCGGATCAACTTTCGCAGTATTCGCTGTTCGCGCAGATGTACGCCATCGGCTGGACCGTATTCTCCACTGCTGCATTGACGATGTGGCCCATGTTCGTTCGGCGTCGCCCCGATGCCGGGGCCACGGTGACGTTGTGGCTCAGGGCAACCGCAGCGTTCGCCGCAGGGGGTCTCGTCATCGCCGCTGGACTGGTGGTTCTCGGCCCTTGGGTGGGGAAGACTCTCTCCACGGGCCAGATTGCCACCCCCGTTGCGTTGGCGTCGGCATTCGCTGCCCTGCTCGTGTTGCAATGTGCGCACCTGCCGTCGGGGATGTTGCTCACCACACCTCGGGAGGCGAGATGGCAAGCCGGGTGCATGGCTGCGATGGCCGCGATCACTCTCGTCGGTGCTGTCCTCGTCGCGCCCAGATTCGGCGCAATCGGCGTCGTCGTGGTGACTGCAGGCGCTGTGCTGATCGGGCAGCTGATCCCTGACCTCCTGGGTGTCCCGCGGCTCGTGAAGCAGCGTCGAACGATCGACGGGGTCACCACATGAGTGCGGTACCGATGTCGATCGGCATACTCGCGCTCAACTATGCGCCGGAGCCGACCGGGATCGCCCCCTATGTGAGTGATCTTGCATCCGGGTTGACCGAGCGAGGGCACTCGGTGGCTGTGTCGACCGGATACCCACACTATCCACAGTGGGCAATAGACCCGCGGTACGGCGGCAGGACGTTGCGCGAAATCGTCGGCGGTGTTCCGGTCACCCGCCTACGTCACCACGTTCCGTCGACGGCGGGAGCAGTTGGTCGGGTGCGGATGGAGACCAGCTTCGGAACCAGACTGGCGACGATGCCGTGGCCGAACGTGGATGTACTGCTTGCTGTTTCGCCTGCCCTGCTGGCCACCGGTATGGCTCTTCTGCGCGCCCGTGTCTCGGATCGGTCCACGCCGGTCGGACTCTGGGTACAGGATCTCTACGGGCCGGGAGCCAGCGAGACCGGGCTGGTGGGTAGTCGAGGTGCCCGGTGGACTGCCGCTCTGGAGTCCAGAATTCTACGGTCCGCGGATTCGGTGATCGTGGCACACGAGCAATTCGAGCAACAGCTGCTCGAGCGATACTCGGTGGACCCGAAACGTGTTGAAGTGATCCGAAATTGGACTCATCTCCCAGACCGTCCGCAGGTCGATCTCGCCAGCGCTCGTCGACGCTTCGGCTGGGCACCGGGGGAGACGATCGTGCTTCACACCGGCAACATGGGAGTGAAGCAGGAACTGGACAACGTGGTCGAGGCCGGCAAAGTGGTCGATCGGCAGGGCGCCCGCATCAGGTTCCTGTTGGTAGGGGACGGTAACCGGCGCTCTCACCTCGAACATGCCGCTCGCGGAGTGCGATCGATCGAATTTCTTCGACCGTTTCCCAGTGAGGACTACGCGGCAGCGCTTGCAGCAGCGGACGTGCTACTGGTGAACGAGAAGCGTGGGCTTTCGCAAATGTCGATTCCCAGCAAGCTGACATCGTACTTCGCAAGCGGTACAGCCGTTCTCGCCGCAACGGATGCCGGCAGTATCACCAGTCGTGAAGTCGAGCGATCCGGTGCCGGAGTGACGGTGGCGGCAGGGGACCCGCAGGCGCTGGTCGACGGAGTACGTACTTTGGCGTCCGACACCAGGCACGCGCAGTCCCTCGGCCGACGGGGTATCGACTATGTCGATCGAAACCTGACGCGGGTCGCGGCACTGGACAAGTTCGAAGCATGGGCCCGTCGTATCGTCGAGAGCACCAGCGACCGGAGGAACCACTAGATGGCGTATTCCAGAAGCAAGGTGTGGCTCCTGCGCCTCGGCTACGTGTACGCGTATCCGCTCAGGTTGGGAGTCGCGCTCGCACGCGCAGACGAGGTGGTGCGTGCAGACGTCGACCGGTGGATCGACTGCGTCGGTATCGCCGACCTGCACGACCTCGGCCCCTTCGCGAGATTCTGTTACCTGTCGAGCGCGTTGCGTGAATTCAGATCCCTTCTGCACTACCGCCTGCGCAGTGCCCCCTTGCCCGTACGGGCGATCCTCCGCGCGCTCTACAGGGGTGAGCCCACGCTGATTCTCGAAGCCGATGCGATCGGCCCGGGTCTGTTCATTCAACACGGTTATGCCGCATGTATATCGGCCGAATCCATCGGGTCCAACTGTTGGATCAACCAGAATGCGGTGGTCGGCTATTCGGTGCACGGTCGACCCACGCTCGGCAACGACGTGACCGTCGGACCCGGTGCGGTGGTCACCGGTCCCATCACCTTGCACGACGGATGCCGAATCGGTCCCAATGCCGTCGTGTTTCGTGATGTGGCACCAGGCACCACCATGCTTGCTGGCGCTGCTGTGGCGAGGAAGGCAGAACAGTGACCCACAACCCGAACGGCTCTGGCCCTACTCGCTCCCTGGCGGGGTTTCGAGGCGACGGGTACGACAAGGGGCGCGGCCGGGTGGTGCAAGCCTGCTGGTTGCTGATTTCAGGTGCCCTGGTGATGAGGTGGTGGTGCCCCAACTCTGTTCGTATCGCCGTTCTTCGGATGTTCGGCTCCCGGATCGGCCCCGGTGTCTCTATCCGGCACCGGGTGCGGATTCACTGGCCTTGGAAGCTCACGGTTGGAGCCGACAGTTGGATCGGCGAGGGGACATGGATTCTCAACCTCGAACCCGTCGCTATCGGACATGACACCTGTGTATCGCAGGAAGTGTTGCTCTGCACCGGAAGTCACGACAGGAACTCGCCCACTTTCGAGTTCGACAATGCACCGATTCTGCTGGGCAACGGAGTGTGGATCGGTACCCGCGCGACGGTGTTGCGCGGCGTGACCGTCCACGACAACGCGGTAGTGGGTGCTACGACATTGGTGCATCGAGACGTCCCGGCCGGCGCTGTTCTGAAGGCACCGCTGTAGCGATGCGAATCCTCCACGTGGTCACCCTCGTCTCACCCGACGGGGCATTCGGGGGGCCTGTGACTGTCGCGTTCAACCAAGCCGCCGAACTGGCCAGGCGCGGTCACGATGTGACAGTGTGCGGTGGCACACGGGGATACGAAGCAATTCCGACAGAGCGAGACGGAGTTGCGCTTCAGCTGTTTCCTGTTGTGCAGCTACCGAGGTTGGGGTTTGCTGGAATGACGTCGCCCGGCCTGGTGCGTTGGGTGAGAGCCAATGTCACCGATTTCGATGTGGTTCATGTTCACTTGGCTCGAGACTTGGTGACGATGCCGATGGCGCTGATGGCGGTACTCAGAGCCGAAAAAGTGGTGGTTCAAACCCACGGGATGGTCGTTTCCGACACGAGGTTGTCGACCAAGGTGTTCGACCGGTTGCTGACGCGGCCGGTGTTCGCGCGTGTGGCCGCCGCCCTGTACCTGAACGACCGAGAGTTGAAGTCGCTGAGGAACATCGGCGGCCACGGCTTGTCCTGCGTCGAACTGATCAACGGTGTGAAGCCCTACGAGACGAGGGATCCGGCAGCGGAAACTTCCGGGGAGGTCGTTTTCGTCGGACGATTGCACCGGCGCAAGAATGCTCCTATGTTCGTGGCAGCGGCGCACCTGCTCATCGAACGGGGATCGGCTGCGCACTTCACGTTGGTGGGACCAGACGAAGGTGATGGGGCCGCGGTATCGGCCGCCATCGACGGCGAACAGCAGATCTCCTGGATTGGAGCGCTCGGCCCGAATGATGTTGTCGACTTGCTCCGCAAGGCTGCGATCTACGTCCTACCCGCAGTAGACGAGCCCTTCCCGATGACCGTTCTCGAGGCGATGTCGGTGGGCCTGCCTGTGGTCATCACTACGTCTTGTGGTCTTGCCGACTTCGTAACCGAGCACGGTGCGGGTTTGGTGGTCGACGCCACGGCTGCTGACATCGCAGGCGCGATCGACGAGCTGTTGGCCAATCCCGATCGAGCACAGGCCATGGCCGCCCGAGGCCGACAGGCAGTACGCTCTCACGCGAGCGTCGACGCCGTGGTGACCAAACTCGTCGCATACTACCAGTAACCTGTTGACGGACAACGGAATGCGCAACGTGATGGCATGTCCCCAGTGAACGGGTCCGCCCTGTTCTAGAGTCTTGTTGCCCATGAACAGGGCAGATAGGACGATGGAGAACATGGCTGGACGGAAGCGGAACTCGGCAGAGGACCTCGTGCGCAAGCTGCGGCGGGCCGACGAGTTCACCGCTGCGGGCAAGACACAAGATGAGATCGCCGCCGCACTATTTGAGCCCCGACAGGTTCCTGCGGGCCCGGCCGCTATCGGCACGGCCGACGATCAGACCTGCCGGATTGCGGTACGACGCCGAAATCTGGCACTTAGCTCACGCCCTTCAGTTTCTCGCGTTATGCACCCGTTGGCGGGGGTCGGTCGAACGGATGACTCGACATGCCGATCGGTCCGGTTTGCGGCAAGATCGCGCGAATGACAGAACAGCGCCTGGACGAGAAACCGGCACGCACGAGTCGGCTCGACTGGGTGGACATCGCCAATGACGAGGCTCAGTGAAATTCCCCAACCGCGCTCACCGAAATTCCCCACTCGTGAGCGGTCTTCACTGTAGTGGTTGGCGGGTTCCGGTGGTGGCTTTGCGGAGCTTCTCCGATCTGGCGTTGTGGTCTCGTAGGCGGTAGGAATCGCCGTCGAGGTTGAGTACGACAGAGCGATGCAGGAGCCGGTCGAGCATGGCTGCTGCGACGGTGTTGTCACCGAGCACTTCACCCCAGGATCCGACACCGCGGTTTGTGGTCATCACGATCGATGTCTTCATATACCGTTGCGAGACAACCTGAAACAGTGCCGACGCTGCCTCACCGGGTAGCGGTAGGTAGCCGAGCTCGTCGATCACCAGCAGCGTTGGGCCGGCATAGAAACGCATCGTCGTTGCCCAGCGCCCCTCCAATGCAGCTCGATGGCAGCGGGCAGCGAGATCGGCCGCGGTAGTGAAATACGTCCGATACCCCGCATGCGCAGCAGCCCTCGCGAGCCCGACCGACAGATGCGTCTTCCCGACCCCGGGCGGGCCGATGAGCAGCACATTCGTCGCCGTCTCCAAGTATCGGCAGGTCGCGAGCTCGTCGATGAGCTTGCGGTCGACACCGGCTGCGGCGTCGTAGTCGAAGTCCTCGAGCGACGCCGGCGTAGGCAAACACGCGAACCGCAACCTGCCGGTCAACCGGCGTGCCTCGGTGGCCTCGACTTCGATCGACAGCAACCGATCCAATGTCGCTTGCCAGGGTGATGGGACCACCTGATTGCCAGTGGGTAGGGACCACCGTGGCGCGTTATTGAGGATGCTCGTTGTCGGTGGTGGCGTCAACTGTTCCGGGTCGGGTGCGTTGGCGGTAGGACGGTCCTTCGATGACGAGGGTGTGCGCGGTGGAGGTCAGTCGGTCGATGGCGGATTGAGCGAGGAGGGTGTCGGCGGTCATGGTCAGCCACTCCGCCGGCTCCCGGTTGGAGGTGACGATGGTGGTCTTCTTGCGGTGGCGTTCGACGATGAGTTCGTAGAAGTCGCTGGTTTCGGTGGCATCGAGTGGGCGCAGCGCGAAGTCGTCGATGATCAGGACTTCGATGGCGGTCAGTCGCCGGATTTCGGCGTCGACGGTGTTGTCGAGTCGGGCCGCTCGGAGTCGGGTGAACAGTTTGTCCGATCGTGCGAACAGGACACTGTGTCGACGGCGGATGGCCATGTGTCCCAATGCTGTTGCCAGATGCGTCTTGCCGACTCCGACGGGTCCGAGGATGATCGCGGACTGGTGAGCATCGAGGAAGCGTAGTGAGGTCAGATCTCCGAGCAGGGTCCGGTCGTATCGGAGATCGTCGTGGGTGTTCCAGTCCTCGAACGCCATCGCCGGATCCAGTCCTGCTTTGGTCGATCGCAATGTCGCCGAACGGGAGTCGCGGCGGTTGACTTCGTCGGAGAGGAGTACTTCGAGGAACCCGATGTGGCTGAGTTTGTGTTGCCGAGCCAGGGCTGCTCGTTCGGGGAGCGTGTCGGTGAGCGCGCCGAGTTTGAGGGCCTTGAGCAGTCGGACGAGGTCTGTGCCGACCGGTTCGGTGGTGGCTGGGGTGCGAGTGGTGGTCATGAGTGTCCTTCCGTGGATGCGGAGCCGGCGTCTACGACGGTCAGTGATGGTGTTGTGGTGGAACGGAATTCGGATGGGTCACGAGAGAATCGCGTCGATGCCTGTCCGACCGCTGCCGGTAAGGACGGTGCTGTCTTTTCGGTGGCCCGCTCCAACATGGACGCGATCTTGGTGACCGAGACGACATCGAGATCCAACGACAGTGAGCAGGCCTGTTCGACCCGCTCGGCTCCGTAACGTCTCACCAACCCTTGCAGCCGGTAGACACTACGAATCCGCGTCCAGGGCAGTGGGTCATCGAGGATCCGTTCGGCGTAGATCCCGATGTTGCGGCCATGGCCGTTGCAGGTTCTGATCAGTGAGGTGACATCGCGTAATGCGTAGTCGGACTTGTGTTCGGGGAGGTCGGCGCGGTCGGTACTGCGCCCACCTGCAGGTTGGCGGGGATGGATCTTCACCAGGGTGCCGCGGTGATAGAACTTGACCAGCTCGGTGTCGGCCCGGACCGACAGTGTCGAGCCGATCCACTGCTGCGGCAACGAATACAGTGCCCGCCCGATCTCCGCGTGGAAGTCGCGGTGGACTTTGACGTCCTTGAAGATCGGCACGTCGTACTCCGGCGGCACCGGAAGCAGTACCGGCAGTTCGGAGTCCTCGAATACCTCGCGCGGTCGGGCGCATGTCGTGCCGTGAATACGCATACCCGCGGTGCTGCTGCACCACCGAACCGCCGCCTCCTGCGCTTGCTCTAGACTGTTGAATCGTTCACCGGCCCAGAAGTTTCCGCGCACATACTGCACGGTGCGTTCGACTTTCGGTTTGTCCTTCGGCGAGCGCACCCGCGCCGGGTCGGTGATGAACCCGACGTGGGCGCTGTAGTCGAGCCATCCATCGCTCAACCGCGGAGCGATCGGGTCCGCCCTCGTGACAACAGGTTTGAGATTGTCCGGGATCAAGACCGCGAACACGCCGCCGAAGAACTTCCATGCTGCTTCGCAGCCGGCAATGACCGCCACCAACGTCTGCGAATAGCTCAGCCACACGAACATGTGCCGGCTGTAGACCGCGGTGAAGATCAGGGCGTGGACTTTGCGGGCCCGCCCGTCGTCGGGGTCGGTGAGCATCCCCAGATACCCGAAGTCGACCTGGCATTCGATCCCCGGTTCGCCGTCGACGACGCGGACGGTGAGGTTCTTGCGGCCGAAACCACACATCTCGGTGGAGAACCGGTGCAACGTCCGGTACGGCACCACGCATCCTTGACGGGCAAGGAGGACTTCGATTTTCGCGATCGTGAGCGGCTTGCGTTCACCGTCGCCTGCCACCCACTTGGTGATCTGCTCCTGATGGGGCACCAGTTGCTCCCATGCCGCGCCGTGACCGTGCGGCCGGTCGGGCCGGACAGTGGCGACGACCGCTGCGATCACCTCGTCGCTGACCGCGCCGGCATCGTCGGTTCTGCTCAGGCCGGCTGCTTGGGCTGCCTCGACGTAACGGCGGACCGTCTTACGATCCACACCGGCATGCTCGGCGATCGTGCGCAGCCCCGGAGCCGGCAGTGCCGCCGTCCCGAGCCACAGCCGTAGTACTTCTCTGATTTCGTTCACACTGATCTCCCGAAAAGCCATGCTCACCGACCTCCGTGACGGACTTCGTGCTGTCACAGACGATCGAACGAGCAAACGACGGGACCACCGGCAAGGCGCGCCGGTGGTCCCATAACTGGCAATCCAGGTGGTCCCATCACCCTGGCAGAAATCAGGTCACGCTGGTCCCATGCTCATGGCAGACGACAACGCTTCGTGCCGCGTCGCGGGTAAAACCGGATTCCAGTCCGGCGGCACTCGTCGTAGATCGGCACGTCATCTAGACGGGTGGCATGACATGCACGTGCACAGCTGATTCGGGGAGATTGAAAATTCGGACTGATCGGACACCGGTGCCTGGGCGGCAGACGCCGCTGGGCACCGGGTCAGATCAGACGGGTAGCGCGAACCACCGCATCGCGCAACGTTTTCGAGTGCACACCGATACCGCCGACGGTCCTGGAACGCTCGAGTGCGGTGTCGATGCGCCACGAGGAGGCGTCGAACAGGGCGGTGATGTCTTTTACGGTGACGGTGGCCTCGTGCGGCGGCTCGCCATCGTGTGAATGATGTTGTGCGCCATGGTGCAGATGCCCGACGATGAGCAGCGAACCGCCCGGCGCAACCCACTGCGCGATGTGTCGATAGAAGTCCAACTGCGGAATAGACGGATGCGCGTAGTGGGTCATCACCAGATCCCATCGCTCGGTGGGGTTCCAGGTCGTCAGGTCGGCTTCGATCCAGGTGGCGTCGACACGTGCCGACTCGGCCTGCTTCGCGGCGGCGTCGAGGGCAGTGGCGGAGATGTCGGCACCGGTGACTTGCCAGCCCCGCTCGGCGAGCCAGATCGCTTCTGCTCCGGTGCCGCATCCTGCGTCCAATACGGAGCCGGGCGTCGATCCGGCTGTTTCCTCCACGAGATACGGATTCGCGGCGACGGTATGGGATGTTCTGTCATCCCAATGGTGCTGCCAGTAGTCCTTGTCGAAGGTGTGCGTCATTGCAGGGTCCTCTCGGTTCGATGTCCTCGAGTCGAGAGTGGCAGCCCATCGCGAATGCAGCAAGCTATCTTGCTGCTTCGGCAAATCGGTACGAATGTACGACTTTCGGGAACCATTCGTCGCCGCCGAGCGTCGAAGGGGTGGGGGTAGTCGGTCGACGATGGGGGACGTTCGAGCATGACGAAGTGGCGAGAAGTGACGAGCATCGAGTGCCAACAGGATTTCGACGACCTGCTCGACGTCTGTATCGACATCGCAGCCGAACGGATCAGCGAGAACTGGGGCCTGCACCCGGTGGCCGTCGTCAACGCCATCTCCGGCGGACAGCGGGTGCTCGCGCCGCTGCAGTCGGAGGGAGGCGGGGCATCGAACACCGCGATGCACGAGCAACTCGTCCACGATCTGCGAGCCGTCGCCGGAGATCTGCGGTCGTACGCCATCGTCTCCGACGTGACCGGCGAGGAGGCGTCGGGCACATTTCTCGAGGTTCTGCTCGAACACCGCGAATACGCGATGCGGATACTCGTCCCGTACCTGATGCCCGACGCCACGACCTTCGATCTGGGTCCTACGAAAGCTTCAGTGGGACAACGGCTTCTGTGGGGCTGAGCGTGAAGATGGCGCAGGTTCGTGGCCAGTGGAAGCTGCAGGCGGCAGCCCATCGGAATTGCGATACCAATCGGTATGCTCGGGCACATCGGGGCTCGAAGGGGCCAGGCAGAATGCGGAGGCGGTCGATGTCGAATCAACCCGTTCGGATTGTCGGCGACGGCGGTCCTTCGGTCGTTCTGTTGGCCGGAGGGGCTGAATCGGTCTCGGACTTCTTCCCTGGTCTGGTCGACGAACTGGTGTCGAATCGTCGGTGTCGGGTTGTGCTGTACGACCGACCGGGAGTGGGTAGCAACGCAACTCCTGGGCAACTGTCCGGTGCGAGCGTCGCGCTGCATGCGATGCTCGAAACGAACGGTTTCGGTCCTGCTGTGCTGATCGGCCAAAGTCTCGGGGGTGCTGCCGCGCTGCTGCTCGCCAGGGACTATCCCGAGGATGTTGCAGGTCTCGTCCTGCTCGATCCGTCTTTGGTGAACGATGTGAACCTGGCGAGATCGACCGAACGTGCGGCCCGTGCGGCGGCCTTCCTCTGCCGGGTACCGCTGGTCGAGAAGCTGTTCGACTCCCAGTTCCGTTCGTACGGTGCCAAGTTGGCAGACCGACGCAACCTCAGTTCGGACGATCGGTCGGCGTTTGCCCAAGCCGCCGCGGTCGATATCCCCAAACTTCGTGAGGCAGTGCAGGGCTTGGCGGAAATCGCACAGGACTTCCGCGAGAGCGATCTTCCGCGCGTGCCGTCGGCGGTCGTTACCGCCGATCGAAAGAAGTCCTCCAAAGTGTTCAGGGCGCATGCACGCTTGGCCGAAGCTCTCGGTGCCCACTTGCATCAGTGGCCGGGTGCAGAACACGCCGTTCATCTGACCAATCCTTCAGAGGTTGTAGACGTCTGCAGACAAGTTCTAGGAGAAGTCGATCTCAGGACCTGATGCCCGACGCCTCGACCTTCGATCTGGGTCCGACGAAAGCCTCAGTGGAACAACGGCTTCTGTGGGGTCGTGAGTGCTGTCAAGCGCGCGTATCGAGTGTCGACGTCAGTGCCCCGTCGAGGACGACTCGGTCGCTGGTAGCGATAGTGAGGTTTCGACGTAGTGCCTGGGCCACGATCATCCGGTCGAACGGATCGTTGTGAGCCCAGTCGAGTTGGCCGGCCGCCGACGCGTCTGCGGAGTCGATGGCGAGTTCGGTCGCGTTCATCCCGGTCAACCTTTCGGCCCACGTCGACAACAGAATCTTGCCGTCGAAGCGCCCGATTCGAGTCTTGATCGCGATCTCCCATGCCGAGGCCGCCGAGACCACCAGTTCGTTGCTCTGATCGGCGAGTGTGCTCCGCGCGTCGTCGGACATCCTGCTGGAATCGGTGACGAGCCACAGCAGTGCGTTGGTATCGAGAAGGAACGATGTCACGCCGGCGTTTCCCAATCGGACAGTTCTGTCGGGGGCAACGGTTCGTCGAACGATTCCGGTACGACGAGACCACGCAGCTGGCCGAAGACGCGAGGCTTGGGTCGAGTCGGTGTCAGTACCGCGACGGGTCGGCCGTGATTGGTGATCGTGATCGAAACGCCGGTTCGCTCCACCTCGGCCAGAATCGCATTCAGCCGCGTCTTGGCTTCTGTGCTGGTGATCGTCCTCATGTCGCGAGTTTAGACCAGTGCGACTGGTCCGAATAGTGTTGTCGTCGAATTCGACTTCTCGTCGGGTGCGAAATGTGTCACTCGATATACCTCGACGGGTAACGCGGTCGGTTCGGCAGCGATGGACGGTCTGTGATTCCCCGGCGAGAGCGGCAAATGATGCCGAATGCTGCCTCGTCGGTGATGGACGGACGTCGCCGAGTTCTCCCGTCCCTGCTCGCCGTGCTCATGGTGCTGTATCTCGTGGCAGTCTTCGCATCGAGGTTCGATACCAACGGGGCCGGTGCAGTCGGCGAGATGTGGGCCTCGGCAGTGGCTGCGATCGGATTGCTGGCGCTGGCACCTCGGCGGCCCAACCCCGTGCGGCAGGGAATCGCCATCGCCTGTGCAGCGGCGGCACCGGCCCTGACCATGGTCTTCCACGAGTACGTCGAAGGCCAGGTGTGGGCGCTGATACCGGCGATGTTCCTCGCGCTCTATCTGCGGGCGACCTACCGCGTGGTACTGGCTCGGGTGCTGTGCATCGCGCTCGCCGCGCTCTCGACCACAGCGCTGCTGCTCTCTCCGGCCCCGGTGCCGATTCTGTGGGCAATCCTCTACGTGGTGTGCATCCTCGGAGCTGCCGAGATGTTCGGTGCCCTCGGTGCCGACCTCATCGCCGGCGCTCTGCGAGACCCGCTGACGGCCACGTGGAACCGCGCAGGATTCACCTACGCGGCGGCGAACCTCGCTGACGGTGCCGCCCGCCGATGGGAGAACATCGCCGTCATCGTGTTCGACGTGGACCATTTCAAAGCAGTCAACGACAGGCTGGGTCACGCCGCCGGCGACCGCGTACTCACCGACGTGGCCGAGCGACTGACGAACAAGGCCCCCGCCGGAAGTGTGGTCGCCAGACTCGGCGGCGACGAATTCGCCGTCCTCGTCACCGGACACGACGCAGGGCAGGTCGACGCTCTGGCCCAGGAACTGATCGAGGGACACCGGGTGGGCGTCACCTACGGAACGGCACTCGGTGATCCGAACGTCGACGTCCTCGATTCCTTGCTGCCCCTCGCCGACGCCGACATGTATCGACGAAAGGCGCTGCGCCGCAGTGGTTGAGGTGTTGGCCCGGATTTCCCGCAAACGCGCGCGCATTCGCCAGGTGCGCGCGAACTAGGCCCGGATCGGTGGCGAATCCGGACGCGTTTCGCAAGTGCGCGCGCGTTTGCGGAACCGGGGCCGCGCGCGCCCATCGGCCCCGTCCAGGGGATTGGCACTCTCAACCGTCGAGTGCCAAAATGGAGGCACATTCTCACTCGAAAGGAGTCCGCAGTGACTGTCACCTCTCCCCACTTCGATACACGTGATTCGGACGACGACATGCCACCGAAGTGGTGGAATCGGCGCATTCGTACCCGCGCACAGGTGACCGAATACGCCGTGATGTTCGGTGCGCTGTCGATCGTCTCGTTCTGGGCCGCGGGCCTCGGCATCGCGGCAGGACTGATTGCCGTCGCCTCTGCGCTGTGGGCCGATCGCAGCCCCGACCTCTCCGGCCCGCCCGCCGATCGCAGCGACACTGCGCTGGCTATCGGCACCGGAATTCTCGGAATCATCGTCGGCGTGGGATTCGTGGTGATGGTGCTGCCGCACTGGTGATGGAGCGCCTGCCTCGAGGCCGGTCGACCGCAGTGCGGTCGGCCGGTTTCGTTGTTTCGAAGAACATTTCTCATGTATCTGCGACGGAGCGTTGCACCAACCTGTTTTATGTGTGACGCTGTGTTGCGTACACATTTGTTCGGACGCAGGCGGAAGGACCACCATGACTGCAGTCGACGACGCACGGACGCTCTACCGAGACAGGCTGCACGCTCTGTCGACGGCATCTGTGCATCAGCACTTCGACGCCTTCCTCGACATCCCCTGGGACGAGCCCGAATACGCGATCGTTCCGAACGATCCACGCTGGGTGCTCTCGGACGCGGACCCGCTCGGCCACACCGACTGGTACAAGTCGCTTCCCCTGGACCGACAGATTCACATCGGGATGTACCGCCAGGCCAGCATGGTCAAGGTCGGCCTGCAGTTCGAGCAGATCCTCATCAGCGGACTCATGCAATACGCCCTCACACTGCCCAACGATTCACCCGAATTCCGGTACTCGACGCACGAGGCAACCGAAGAGTGCCACCACACCCAGATGTTCCAGGAACTGGTGAACCGCATCGGCATCGACGTGCCGGGTGGGCCCGCGTGGTTCCGCAAGGTCGTGCCGATGCTCACGGTGTTCGCCGCTCGATCGGCACCGTTCGGATTCTTCGTCGGCGTCCTCGCAGGAGAAGAGCCGATCGACCACATGCAGAAGGGCGTCCTGCGCGCCGGTAGCGTCGGACACCCCTTGGTCCAGCGCGTGATGCAGATTCACATCGCCGAGGAAGCGCGACACATCGGCTTCGCGCATCAGTATCTCGAGCACAAGGCTCCGCGGCTCGGACGCTTCGAGAAGGCATCGATCTCGATACTCATGCCCGTCATCATGCGACTGCTGTGCGACGTGATCATGAAACCGAGCAAGCAGATGCGACGCGACCTCGACATCCCCGACGAGGTAGTAGACGCCGTCTGGTGGGACAGCGACTCCTCGCGAAAGGCATTGCGCGACACGTTCGGTGACGTTCGTATGCTGGCGGGCGAGCTCGGGCTGATGAACCGCGTGTCCCGACGCGTCTGGCGCGCCCTCGGTATCGACGGACGACCCTCGCGCTACCGCAGTGAGCCGTCGTTCGGCTGAGCTGATTGTGGGGGGATCGAGCGTTTCCCGATGGTGAGGCTGAGCGCATCGAGTTCGGCCAGCACAGCCGTGGCAGCCCAGATCTGGTTGCGCTTGCTGGCTGTCAGTACCTCGAGCACTCCTGCCTCGGTCAGCCGAGCGAGGGCGCGATAGGTACTCGCATCGGTAGTGCCGGTGATCTGGCCGGCCGTGTCCGCGTTCAAGATCGGGGTGTCGAGCAGGGCGACGATGATCTTCGCGTCCGCCGAATTGGCGCGGGGTCGCGCGGTGGCGCGCCAGTGTTCGGGAAGTTCGGCCAAGGCCTGGGCCGAGTCCTGGGCGGCGTAACTGGACACGGTTGCCGCGTGCGCGACGTACTCCACGAATCCATCTGCGTCACCGGCGCGGTAGTCGGTCAGTCTGTCGAAGTAGCGGCCTGTGTCCGCAAGCATCACCGATGCCAGAGGGACGGTCACTCGTCCGGTCAACCCGCGTCGACGCAGGATCGCGCTGATCAGAGCGCGGCCGATGCGGCCGTTGCCGTCGGTGAACGGGTGGATGGACTCGAACTGGGCGTGCGCGATCGCGGCCTGAGCGAGTATGGGCAGATCTGTTCGATTGGCAAAGGCGAGCAGATCGGTCATCAATTCGTGGACGAGTTCAGGCGGAGGTGGCACGTACAGGGCGTCGATCGGGGTGTAATCGCTGCCCCCGATCCAGTTCTGCACGTCGCGAACGATGCCCGAATCGCGCGCGGTGTAGAAATCCGGTGCCATCAATAATCTGTGCGCGGTCGTGAGATTGTCACCGGTGATCGGACCTTTGCCTGCGGCGTCGACCATCGCCGCCAATGCATGCACGGCCGCAAGTTGAGATTTCGCCTCGGCGTTGGATTTACCTCCTGCGAACGCCTTGCCGAACGCTCGCCAGCCGGCGTCGATGTGCTCGATCTTCGACGATGCCACCGACTCGCTTCGGAGCAAAAAATCGGACAGAGGAGCCAGGTGCTCGCCGAAACCCGCCTCCAGTCGTGCAACTGCAATGATCGCCTCTTCGTTGGCCCGAGCAACCGAGCCGGACAGATCGCAGTGCGCTTCGCCGATCATGGGTGGAATGGACACTTCGACGTGTTGCAGCGTGCGATCGGCCCGCGAACCTTGACGCCGACTCGGCTTCCAGGCCCGCGACTCGACGCGGTGTGGCGACCAGATCATTGCTGCCCCCGTCGTCAGAAAACGCGATCAGTCCGGCCTTAAATATACTTTGATAACATCAAAGTATTCTATGCGGCCGAATGGTTGCGTTTCCCGCCGCTGTCGGGGCTACCGCAGTAAGCCGTCGTTCGGCTGAGTCTCCTCGACGACGCTTTCGAGGGGCACCTGCGGGATCGCGATCCCGCGGGATGCCCCGAGGCCCTTGACCTGCAGCCAGATGGTGTCGGCCAGGAACGTCGCAAAATGATCGAGCCCGGTACGTGATTCGGTCTGCCCGCTCCAACTGCGCACCGCACCCATGCAACCGGAGACAAGGCCCGCCACCCACGGCCGCACCAGCGACCAGTCGTCGGTGGTCAGGTCTGCGTGCACCAGTGACAGGAACGCGGCGACGCTCACTTCCAACTGCTCGGCCAGCAGAGCGTTGGTCTCCTCGAGCGGCGTGGGCGACTCGGCACTGACATCCTGCTCGACGAAACGCGTCCACGCGGGATGCTCGGCCACCCAGCGCACGTACGTGCTCACCACTCGATGCACCACGTCGCGAGGCGTTCCGGTCAACGCGAACGACGTGACCAACGTGGCCGTCAACTCCGAGCAGATGGCCCGCTGAATGGCCGTGTCCAAGTCGGTGCGATCACGAAAATGCCGGTACAGCCCGGTGCGATGCACCCCGGCCTCGGCGGAAATCTGAGCGGTGGTGAGCCGCTCACCAGGAGCGATATCGCGCGCCAGAACCGTCATGGCCGCGTCGATGATATGGCGTCGACGATCGGTGTTGTGCTGTTCCCAACGCCGCTTGCGGCCATCGGACGTCGGGCGGGGGCCACCGTCACTCATGCTGCATGGTCTCACGTCCATATCGGATGAGGACGTCAGTTGCTGCGATTACGAAGCGCGAACAGAACCCCCGCTGCGGCGACCACGGCCACCGCTGCCCCGATGGGCCAGAGAGGGAATCCACTGTCGGTCTCTTCCATGGCGGTTGAGGTTGTTTCGGTTGTGGCCGGCGCTGCGGGTGCTGCCGACGTCGGGGACGATGAGGTGACTTGGAACGGAATGCTGCCGGTGATCGGATGCCCGTCGGCGGAGACCACTCGGTAGCCGATGGTG
Organism: Rhodococcus sp. SBT000017; assembly: GCF_003688915.1. NCBI lineage: Bacteria > Bacillati > Actinomycetota > Actinomycetes > Mycobacteriales > Nocardiaceae > Rhodococcus > Rhodococcus sp. SBT000017. Next base: position 2,924,067 of record NZ_REFU01000001.1, on the reverse strand, counting down.
TACTCGCCGCCGGCACCGAGCCCGTCCAGATCGACGGTCACCGTGCTGCCGTCGACGACGGGATCCGATGCGGCCCAATTCATTCCGTCGGATCCGACGACGGTGACGGTGGCGAAGTTCTGTGAGACGGACTGGTTGAACGTCAGGGTCACCTCGTCCGGCGCGGCGTCGAGCACGGAGTTCTCGGCAGGGTTGCTGGACTGCAGAGTTGCATGCGCAGCTGCTGGGGCGATCGACAGTGCCGTCGCGGTGAGAATGGCGGCTGCGATCACGGCGAGGCGTTTCATCGGGTGCTTTCTTGTTGTGGTGCAGGGTTATTCGTGCGGGGGCTCGCCGGTGACCTTGTGGTCGGCGAAGTTGAGGCCCTCACGAACGAGACGGGCGAGGTGACCGTCGGCCAGGCGGTAGATGACGTTGCGACCGTCGCGTCGGGTCTCGACAAGTCCGGTGAACCGGAGCTTGGCCAGATGCTGACTGACGGCGGTGCGGGAGGTTCCGGTGGCTGTGGTCAGTGCGCTGACGTCCGCGGGGCCTCGGTCGAGTAGCCAGAGGATGTGCAGTCGGGTGGGGTCGGAGAGCATCCGAAAGGTGTCGCTGGCCGTGGCCAGGCGCGCGGAGTCCGGTTCGACGGCATGGTCGAGACTGATGCGCGGTTCCTTCTTCGGTGGCATCGAACGTCGTCTCCCTACGCGGAGGCGACCACCGACATTCGGGAGCGACTCCACAGGCGTGCTGCGGACAGTGCCGCAAGTGTAGCCAAGCCCGTGAGCACCATCGCCGCGGCGAACAGTCCGAACTGGGCCCCGACCCATCCCGCAATCGGATAGGTGAGCAGAAACGCCGCGTGCGACAGTGAGAACTGCGCCGTGAAGATGGACGTTCGGGTGCTCTCGTCGGATTCACGACGCAGAATCCTCGCCGACGGCGTATTGATCATCGACGTCCCGACGCCCAGCACCGCCCACGTCGTGGCCAGCGCAACCCAGGCGGCCGACCCACCGTGCAGTGTTGCCACCAATGTTGCTGCGGCCGTGCCTGTCACGGCTACCGCGGCCCCGGTGAGCATGAGGGTGTGATCGCTGATGGATCTGACGGCTCGCGGGATGAACAGTGCTGCCACCATCGAACCGGCACCGTAGAAGCCCAGAGCGATGGCCAACTGGCTGTTCGATCCTCCGAACAGATCGCGGACGTAGACCACGGAGTTGACCACCACGAGAGCTGTCGCTGCCGCGACCACCGTGTTCAACGCGAGCAGTCCCTGCAGTTCGGGATTTCTGACGAACCTCGCGATGCCTGTTGTCGGTCTTTGGATCTTGGTTGCGACGTGTCTCGGTAGTGCGGTGTTGACCACCAATACCGCGGAGACGACGAACCCCAGAGCTGTGCCGACGAACAGCGTGTGGAATCCGATGACCGTCAACAATGCAGCGGCGATCAGTGGGCTGAGCAGTGATTCGAGGTCGTAGGCGAGTCGCGAGAGCGTCAACGCGCGGGTGTACTGCTGCGCGTCGGGCACCACGGACGGAATGACGGCCTGGAAGGTGGGAGTGAAGGTGGCCGACGCCGCCTGCAGAACGAAGATCAGCACGTAGACCTGCCACACCTGATCGACGAACGGCAATGCCAGCGCGGTGAGCGCCCTGACGACGTCGGCGGTGACGAGTACCAGCCGGCGCGGCAGCGTGCTGGTCAGTGACGAAACAATCGGAGCGACAAACACATACGCGATCATCTTGATCGCGAGGGCGGTGCCGAGCACTGCGCCGGCGGCACTGCCTGCGATGTCGTAGGCGAGCAGCCCCAGCGCCACCGTCAACAGTCCGGTGCCCAGCAACGCGACGACCTGCGCGGTGAAGAGGCGTCGAAACGCGGGAATGTCGAGCAGCATGGCTTCAACATACACACGTGTGCGCAAGTGCGCACTCATAATATTTTCGGGTATTGGAACTCTGCGCCCGGTTCACGCAACCAGCCGCACGTGAACCGGCATTTTTAGGTACATTCGGGACACAATCGAGCATCCGGGGGTGGTTCATGGCCGACGCATTTGTGGAGAGTGCGTGCCGAGCCATCAATCAGTTGCCCTCGATGATCGGATACTGGGATCGCGCGCAGCAGAACGTTTTCGCCAATCGGGTCTACGCCGACTACTACGGCATCGAGCCGTCACGAATGCTCGGCATGCACATCAGCGAACTGTTCGGCGAGACTCTGTACGGGTTGAACTCGCCCTACATAATCGCCGCACTCGCCGGTGAACAGCAACAGTTCGACCGCACACTCATCGATGTCCGCGGCGCGGTTCGCGTCACGCAGGCCACCTATGTTCCCGACATCGTCGACGATGCCGTCGTCGGATTCACCGAATTGGTGGTCGATATCAGCGCCCGCGCCGAAGTGGAACGGCAACGCGACCGAGCGATCCGGCTGTTCCAGATCGCGATGGAGAACGCCCCGATCGGCAAAGCCGTTCTGACAGTGGACGGACGCTGGTTGCAGGTGAACAAGGCCCTCTGCGAACTATTGGGATACACCGCGGAAGAGTTGCAGCAGAAAACCTTTCGTGACCTCACTCATCCCGACGACATCCCCATCGCGGACGAACACCTTCGCGCGTTGGCAGAAGGAACCCTGACCACGGTCGCGTCGGAGAAGCGGTACGTCCGCAAGGACGGTGCAACCATCTGGGTGCAGCGCAACGCCACACTCGTACGTGACAACGAAGCCGGCGACGTGATCATCGCGCAGATCCAGGACATCACCGCACGAAAAACAGCCGAAGCCGACCTCGAACGACAAGTGCTGATCGACGACTTGACCGGGCTGGCGAATCGTCGACGATTGATGGCCGAACTGCACTCGCTCAGGGAGTCGGCAGGCGACCGCCCCGTCGGAATACTCTTCGTGGACGTCGACGGCTTCAAGTCCATCAACGACCGATTCGGTCATGCCGTCGGTGACACTGTGCTGCAGGGAATTGGACGGCGCATCCTCGACAACGTCCGCTCGGACGACGTCGCGTGCCGCATCGGAGGAGACGAATTCGTCGTCCTGCTGCGCAGTGCCCGCTCACTCGAAGGAGTCGAGCGACTGGCCGAACGAGTCGTCGGCCTACTCGCCGGGCCGTACGACATCGCCGGCACCGCAATCCAGGTGACAGTGAGCGTCGGATGGAGCTGGGAGCCGACCACCAGCCCCGACAACCTTCTCCGCATCGCAGACGAACGAATGTATTCCTCGAAGCGAGCCTGAGATCGGGATCAATGTGGGTTTCAGTCGCTCAGAATGCGCATCTCAGAGACGTGTGGGCCGAGCACCCAGCGGCGGCGCAGGGATAGGCCCGCGGTTCTTACGTGAATCGACTCGATACGCGATGTAGAGATACAGGAAGCCGGTGATGGCACCGCCCAGACACCCTGCCGCAGTGTCGAGAGCCGTCGAACCCGAGTCGACTATCAACTGGATCAGAAGGAAGCCGATACCGACTGCGGGGGCAAGAGCAAGTGCATTGATGTAATCGGCTCGGGTTGCGCCGCACTTCTTGCTCAGAGCCCCGGTCATGACCCACTTGCGAAATGGCTTCTGCATCTCGGCCTCCGGCCTGGTGTGGTCCACTTTGCCCGTTTTCTCCACGGTACCGGATAGTTCGCGGCGCTGACGATGTCGTGGGAGGGTGCAGGTATGCGTGCTCTGGTGTTTCTCGCGGTTCTCGCAGTTCTGTACAAGTGGCCTCTGTTCGGAGACAGTCCCGGCCAGTGGTCGGCACTGCTGCAGGGCGTCATGTTCGGCGCGATCATCAGCACCGCGGTGACGCCCGCGGGATGGAAGGCGATCCGACGCATCAGGGGTCGACTCGATGGGTCGTACAGTCCACCCGGGTCCCCGCGGCCATGAAATCGGGTGCAGCTGACCGCGCTCAGCGCGGCTGGCTGCACCGGATTCGATCGAGAGTGGCGACAATTTCGACTATTACGCGATCCATGTCTTCGGTCAGGTCGATCCAGGTGTAGCGAAGGATCGTCCAGCTATGAGTCATGCCGTTCTGCCTGGTCCGATCCCGTTGGAATGCATCGTGATCGGAGTGAAATGCCCAGCCGTCGATTTCGATGGCGACCATCTCGGCGAGGAACGCGATGTCGAGTTCGTAGTCGCCCCATCGATAGTTGACCACCCAGCCGCTGATCTTGCGGGCCCGGAACTCTCCGATCAAGAGTCGCTCTCCCTCGGAGCGGGCACCATTCGCTGCGATCTTCAGTAGCCGCTTCGCTTCGGGAGCACCGGTGCGACCGGGGTTTCGCGCATGGGCTTGCTGCAATCGCCCGAGGTCGGTGTGTCGCTGAAGTGCCCGATCCATGATGTGCGCCTTGCCGATCGAGGCTTCGAGAACGGTGAGTTCGAGAGACGTGACCTGAAGCCCGCGGCGCTCGACGATGTCCTTGCCGTGGATATCGCGGCGACGGAGCCGGCATCCTTCGGCGCGGCTGCGCCCCTTGCGCGGGGTGGTGACCTCGATGATGCTCGGCATCTCGGTTATCACCCGATGCCAGAAAGCCGCGGCTTCCCCGCTGAGCGCAGCGTTCGGTCCCGCACCCCACACCGCGCACCGAATGCGCGCGTCCGCAGTGAACGGGCGGTCGACGACGAAGTACACCGCGCGGTGAATCGTTCGCCACGCACCCGCGCGCACCAGACGGTCCACGGCATCGCCGCTCAGGCCGCAGAACGCCGCCTGCGCGCGAGTGATCACGCCGTCGTGCTGCGCCAACCATTCATCGAGCATGTCCACTTGGACGTTCACTGCGCCTAAGCGGTTCCGCGGAGCGAATCGGGTGCACTGGACCGCGCTCGGCGCGGCTGGCTGCACCGGATCCTGTGTGTTTGAGTTATCTGCATGGATTGGGTCGCCAAAGAGCTTTGCGTCGCAGCGGCCAGTGGTGCGTGTACGGCTGCGGCGCTCATCTGGTCGAGTGCCAACGGTCGGTGGTGGGACCTGACCCTCCCTGCTGTGATCGGCGCAGTGGTCGGACTGATCGTTGGCCTCGTCGCGGTCGCAGGTGGGCATTACGCAGCGCGGACTGCGGTGTTCTGGCCACCGCGCACTCGCAACCGGTGGAGACATCGATTCGCGCTCTGTTCGGCAGCGGCCGTGATGCTGGTGGTTGGGGGACTGCTCGCCTGGGCCGAGGCGGCATCGGGAAATCCTTCCCTACACCCGGAGTCGTTGATAATGCTCGCAACACTGACATCGGTGAGCTATGCATTCGCGTACCTTCTCGCGCCTGCGGATCCAGCGAAGCTGGGGCCCACCGCTTGAACGTCGGACGCTTGCGGTCGGTCGGACTACTGTCATGCCTTGGTAGGCGTGCGGTCGTCGTGTCGGATCGTACGCAACAAGGGCGGATACGGATGGAAGTCTCGGAGGAACTCGAGGATGCGGAGTAGCGAGTGAGCCCGGAGTTCGATTTCGAGCCGGATCTATCACGCGTCGAAGTGGGCAGTTTTTACGCCCAGCAACCGGAGGCTGTCTGGAACGCGATCACCGATCCGGCAGCGCTCGAGCGGTGGTTGATGCCGTCGACCGGGTACATGGGTGCCATCGTCGGTTCTCATTTCCTGTTGTCCGTTCCGTCGAGTGCGTCGGCCGAAATTGCGTGTGAAGTGTTGGCGGCTACTCCCAACAGGGCCATGACCTGGAGCTGGATGGACCTGCGCTCGGCTCGCCCCGTGCGATGGCTCTTGAGCTGGGAGGTCCATTCACATGGGCGTGGTACTCGGCTGCTGTTGATACACAGTGGGTTCGATGTAGACGACAAGCGGCAGGTCATGGCGCGCAACGCATTTGCGCGAGGGTGGAATCAAATCCTGTCGACCAAATTGCCCGACGTCTTGGCTCGACCTCAGTCATAGCCCACCGTCGGCCACTTCGACGGGTGCGCAGGCGCAGCCGAAGACAACCAGGGTGATTGCTCCGAATCCGGCTCTTCTCACCGGAACAGTATGGACCGATGCTTGCCGAGGCCGCCAGCAGCTGACGAAAAAATCGATGGCGGACCGCCGACTCGGCTTGCTACCGTGCCGGCATGCATTTGATCTTCGAATGACGGTCTTCATCGGCGAGTCGAACGTGGGGAACTAACCGCGTTCGACCGTGCCGTCGATTCCGGACCTACCCGGTCCGTCCGTCATTCACGCGCAGTTATGTTGCTGCGCTTATTCTTCGGAGATCTCATGGCATATTCTGCAACTATCCCTGCGCGCGCCGACGCGCAACTCATCGCCTCCGACATCGCAGTCGCCTTCGGCGGCTCACCGGTATTGACCGGTGTCGACATCGCTGTGACACCCGTATCTCGGTGGGCAATCGTGGGCGAGAACGGACGCGGAAAGTCCACCCTCCTTCACGTCCTGGCCGGACGGTTGACGCCCGACTCGGGAACCGTGTCACGCGTCGGGCCCCTCGGTGTTGCCGAGCAAGAGATGGCCACCGCGGACGAACGCACTGTCGGAGAGGTCCTTCGCGAATCCATCGCCGAGTCGATATCGGCGTTGGCGAGCCTGGACTCGGCATCGAACGAATTGGCCTCTGGCGGAGCAGAAGCCGAACAGAGGTACACATCAGCGTTGGAGCGCGTCGAGGCTCTCGACGCATGGGACGCCGAGCGGCGACTGGACATTGCGCTCGACGGACTCGGAGCAGTGACCGACAGATGCCGAGTTCTTTCCACACTGTCTGTTGGACAACGTTACCGAGTGCGACTCGCCTGTTTGCTCGGCGGAGATCACGACTTTCTGCTCCTCGACGAACCGACCAATCACCTCGACCGAGCCGGCCTGGACTATCTGACCGGACGGCTTCGAGATCGGGCCGGTGGCGTCGTAGTGGTCAGTCACGACCGAGCTCTTGTGTCCGATGTGGCGCAACACATTCTGGATCTCGATCCGACTCCGGACGGTCGCCCACGCGTCTACGGTGATGGCTATGCCAGCTATCGGGCCGGTCGCGCTGCCGAGCGGATCGCGTGGGAGCAGGAGTACGAACAGCAGTTGGCGACGACCGTCAAGCTCCGCGAGGATCTGAGCAAAGCACAGAACAAGCTGGTCAGCAGCTGGAGGCCGAGCAAAGGTACGAACAAGCATCAACGAGCCACGCGTGCAGGCGGTCTCGTGCGAAACGTGCACCGCAGGCAGGAGGACCTGGAATCTCAGCTGCTCCCTGTTCCGGAACCACCTCAACAACTGCGGTTTCCGAGGATCGTTGCAAGGCGGGGAACGTTGTTGGTAGCCGAACATGTGTCAGTGGAGGGGCGACTGGGTGTGCCTGTATCGCTGACCTTGTCGGCAGGCGTCAAGCAGGTGGTGACGGGGCCGAACGGATCCGGGAAGTCCACACTCCTGTCCGTGCTCGCGGGACATGAGAACCCGACGACAGGTCAGGTGCGTGCAGCGCACGACGCGCGAGTCGTTCTGCTGCGTCAGGAATCGGCACTACCGCCGGAAAGCCGAGCGGGAGAATACTTTCGATCGCGCTTAGACGGGACGGTCTCGTTGTCTTCGCTCGGCCTACTGCGGTCACGAGAGATGAACAAGCGGATCGGTGAACTGTCGATGGGTCAACATCGCCGCCTCGACCTCGCACTGGCTCTCGCCCGCCGGCCGAGCGTTCTGCTGCTCGACGAGCCGACCAATCACCTGTCCATCGCGCTGGTGGACGAATTGACCCAGGCCCTCGACGCGACCGATGCCGCGGTGGTGGTGTCCACACACGATCGACAGATGTTGCGAGACACAAATTCCTGGGAAACTCTTGACCTCGAGAGTTCGTGATGTCCCGGATGGTCACCGTCCCGGGGCCGGCAAGTGTCGATTGTGCGTCAAGGTTATGACTATGACTGGAATTGCAACTGGCGCAACGAGAGTTGTCATGGTGAGAATGATCGAAGGCCAGGGTGCGGTGTAATCCCACGTCGCATTCATGACGATCAGCGCAGCGACGAGAGCTGCAGTCTGAGCTCCCACTCGAAGCGCTGTGGCTGCGAACGGGGAACGGACCGCGAATCTACCGATGATCATCGGTAGATGGTGGCCTTCGTTGACGCGCGACAGTTGTCTCGTCGCGACGGTCATCATCACCGCGCCGAGGACAGCGACCACAAGGCCCAGAAACAACATGCTCAGTACGTTACGCAACTGCCGGGCTCTAGGCTGCCAGGATGACAACGGCACGCGATCCGCAGCGACGCAGAGTCCCGTCCTGGCTTCGCGAGATCGCCGTCCTCGTGATCGTTGCGCTGGTGCTGAGCGTTTCTCTGCAGACGTTCGTCGGTCGCGTGTACTTCATACCGTCCGAGTCCATGGAACCGACGCTGCACGGGTGCGCGGGATGCACGGGCGATCGGATCGTCGTGGACAAGATGACCTTTCGCTTCGGTGACCCGGAGCCGGGCGATGTGGTGGTGTTCCGTGCACCGTCCTCGTCGTGGAACGTCGGGTACAGCTCCGCGCGGTCGACCAACCCGATAGCGAAGGCGCTACAAGACGCCGGTTCCTGGGTTGGACTGGTTGCGCCCGACGAGAACGACCTCGTCAAACGCGTCATCGCCACCGGTGGGCAAACCGTGCAGTGCTGCGATGCGGAAGGTCGCGTCGAGGTGGATGGTCAGCCACTCGACGAGCCATACGTCGTCATGGACTTCCCATTCGTCGAGAACACGCTCACCTGCGAGACCACGCCCCAATCCGGACGCTGCTTCGTGCCGGTGACCGTGCCCACCGGAAATCTCTGGGTGATGGGCGACAACCGCAGCGGTTCAGCCGATTCCAGAGCTCACCGCAAAGACGAACTGGGCGGCACGGTCCCCGTCGGAGATGTCATCGGCAAAGCGCGACTGATCGTGCTGCCGCCGTCGCGATGGGGCACCATCGAGTCGCCGTCGATTCGGCAACACTGATCAGAATCCGAGATCTCGCTTGCGGCGCTCGCGCTCGAGTCGACGTTGTTCCTCCGCGCGCTCTCGGCACTGCCGAAGAAATTCCGCATCGGCATACGGATTCTGCGCCGCCTGACGACCAGGGCGCGTCTCGTACTCCGGAAACGCAGAATTGCTCGCCCGCCGGTTGCCGCCGCCGGAACCTCCCCAGATTCCGCCACCTATCGGACGCCCCGCGAACAACCATGCCAACGAGCCGGCCAATGGGAGAAACACCACCAACAGCAGCCACACGATCTTCGGGAGGAAGCGCACTCCACCGTCGTCGGCCGTGATCACGTCGATCAGACAGAACACCCACAGCAACATCACCAGCAGACCGAGATACGGCATGTGATCCTCCATGTTCAAGACCGTTCGGTCTGATGTACCGAGCATCGTAGCGGGGTTGTCGCGAATTCAACAGTTGTAGCCTCGACGCGTATTCGGTGGCGGAGAGCGTCGACCCCTTCTAGCTTTCGGTGGCCCCGTCGGATACTCGGGAGGAGTGATTGCAATCGGTGTCCGGCTCGCTGTGGTCGAACCACGCATCGCAGCTGCGCTTCTGTACGCCGGGAGCTTCGTGCCCCGCAGTATGTTCGAGGAAGCGAGGCAGACCACCATTCCACTACAGATTCTGCTGCAATGGGACGACGAAGGAAACGACCGACAGATGGCGTTGGATCTGTTCGACGCCTTCGGGTCCCGGGAGAAAACGTTGCACGCCAACATGGGTGGGCACACCGGTGTCCCACACTTCGAGGGCGACGATGGAAACCGGTTCTTCGATCGGCATCTGAAGTAGACCGCTGACAGTGGAAATCGGGTGCATCTGACCGCGGTGAGCGCGGTCAGATGCACCCGATTCGGTCCCGTGGTCATTGTTCCGAAAACACCGCCGGGTAGGCGAATGGAATGCACAGCTCACCGTGTGGCCGAATCGTCGTCCCCGCGGAGACGTAGCGAATCCGATATCAGAACGTTGTCGGCACTCAGGGGCCGTTCGCATCCGAGTACTCGACCGGCTCGAAGCGAGCTCGTACCTCAAACTACGCAGCATCGCCTTGCGGGTCCGTCGCGTGACGCACCCACACATTCGGTTCGGTGTACACGGCAATGCCGCGATCGAGGTCGACTATCACCGGTACCAATGCACCCGGCACATCTACCGGTCCTGATCGGTCGAACGGCAGACCCGTCCACTCCCGCCACTCGGCGAGAGTTCCCGGCACGACCATCGACCGTGGCGCGACACTGTCGATGCGACCGCCCGCACGGACGTGGACGCGCAGCCACGGGTCGACCGGCAAGCCGTCCGGTCGAGTGCGGTGGATGTACGACGCGATCGGCTCATCTAGATCGGTTCTACCGTTGGGACGGAGCGGAGCCAAGAGTTCGCTGAAGCCCAGTCGTCGGGCATTGTCACGAAGGGCGACCAGCAGTGTCGTCGACAGGCTTCGCCCCTGAGTGCTCGAAGTCAAGGAAATCTCCAGCGCCGAAACCGCATTGGCGGACTTCTCAGTGAGTCGAGTGCAGATGCCGCGTCTGATTGCGCCGTCCCAGCCGTCGGCAGGAAGGACAGAGGCGTCGGGCAAATGGAACGGTATGGAAATGGCCTTGCCGACCACGGCGCCTGCGTCGTCCTGACACACGAGGACGTGGTCGGCGAACAACTCGAAGATGGCGGGATCGAAATACATCGAACCGATCGGATCCTTGGTCATGAACGTCGGCCACGACGAGTGCATGTTCCACAGTGGTTCTGCGAGATCGGGACGATCAGCGAGAACGGAGACGGTGAAGGTCACCTGTTCATCGTGCCTGACCCACTATTCGCAGGACGTATATCAAGTGAAGCTCAGCGTAATTGCCCACGTCACTCGGGTATGCGTTTCGGTTCGGGCGGGTTGGGCGAATCAGCGTTCGCCAGGGCGGTCCGAACGTGAGCAGAGATCGTCACGCAGTCGTGGGACGGCGCCTACCCGTCGAGGAGATCAGCGTGACGGCAATTGTTCCGAGAAATACCGCTGGGTAGGTGAATTGAACGGCCGCCTCGAAGGCACGGGACCCCTCGAACATGAAGATTCCGATTGCCTTGATGCCGCGGTAGTCGGTGAAATACCAGGCAATCATGGGCAAAGTGGCCGCTACTGGTGCCAGCCAGCTCCACCACGTGCGGTGTCGATTCGCGTAGTCGAGGGCGACGATGGTCAACGGTATGCACCACACCCAGTGATGTCCCCACGCAAATGGTGAGACCATCGGCGTTGCGAGTCCGCAGATCACCAACGCCAGCAACGTCTTACCCGCTCGGTGAGCCCGCGCAGCTGTCCACAATGCCAGGGCGGTGATGGCTGCGGCACAGAGAAGCCACACCAGGAACGGCGGAGTGTGGCCCGGCCACAACCGCGCCAGTGCGCCGTGGATCGACTGGTTCGCCGGTGATGCCAGTGCCCCGATCCGCTCGGAGTCGACCATGGTCGTGGTCCAGAACTTCCAGGAATCGGAGGGGATGACCAAGAATCCGGCTGCAACGGTGACCGTGAAAGCGGCACCCGCGGTGAACGCCGCACGCCACTGTCTGATAGTCAGCAGGTAGAGCACGAAGAAGGCGGGCGTCAGCTTGAGCCCCGCGGCAATTCCCACGCCGGCACCGCGGAGACGACTACCTTCCCCCCGGCTGAGATCGAACAGAACCAACACGAGCAACAGCAGGTTGATCTGCCCGAGCCAGATGGTCATCCGTACCGGTTCGAGCCATGTGAACGCAATTGCCATCGGTGCGCTGACGAGATACATTCCGCCGCTGCGATATCCGAGGGCGCGCCAGCTCAGAACAACCGCGGCGTAGACCAGCAGAACATTGATCACCTGCAGCACGGTCACGGCACTCGTCACGGTGAGCAATGCCAGCGGGGTGAAGAACAAGGCCGCGAACGGCGGGTAGGTGAACGGCAATCCGATGTCGAACAACGCGAACTCGTACAGGGGCTGACCCTGCAAGACGACGTCGCCGCCGTGTCTGTAGACAATGGTGTCGATTCCGTTGCCGAAAAGACCGAACGGAACCGTCCACCCCAGGAAGAACGCATGCGCTGCAATCGCGATGCACGCTGCAAGTGCCGAACCTGCCAGCCACCACCGACCGAAACGATTCGGTGTGATGTGCGCAGATGAGTCCGGTGCGCCCGGAACGACCTGTGCTCGTGCGTCTTCGGTGATCGACCGTCGCTCAGCGTGCGTGCGCTGTCCAGTTCTGGTCCGTAGCGGCGTGAAGCTGGACGACGTCATGCATGTGACGATAGAACGTGCCGGTTACAACAACGGATTCGACACGGACTGACTGGTCGCTTTATGGTCTCGTCTGCGCGGCGGGCTGAATGCAGACCCTGAATTGGAGCTGCATCCAGACCTTGGACTCGTTTCCAACGGTCAAAAAGGCACTCCGTTGGTATCAGTGATGGTTCGACGAGTTGCGTTTCACGCCAGCAAAATCGGCATTGGTGGTTTGCGACCAGGTGAATTCGATCTGATCGCTGCGCTTCGACGCGCCGGAACCCCGCATCGCCTCACCGTTGAACAGTTGCTCGACAGGGCGATGGTCACGTCCGGAGCTATCACGAACCGCTCGAATCGGCTCACGGGCAAAGGATGATCGAACGCGAAGTCGACCCGACGAACCGTCGAGTGGTCATCGTGCAATTGACGCGGGATGAGGTTGACGCAGTGGATACCCCGCTACCTGCACATGGCAAACGAGGAAGCGCTGCTGACATCACTGGCTCCTGGCGAACGAAGCCAACCCGCTGCCTTGCTGAAGCGACTTCTCTTGGCTCTTCGGTAGTGGTGCGCCGATCGGTCACCCGCACAAACCCTTCCGCATCTGGCTGAACTGTGGTACTTGTTGATCCATGAACAGTTTCGACACGTCGAAAGGCGCATGAGCGCCCGCAGTCACTCCGCATTCGGTTCTTCTCGACCGAGGTGCAGATCATGAAGCTTGCCGAGGCCCTCGCAGAGCGAGGCGAACTGATCAAGCGCTCCGAGCACTTGAAAGCGCGAATTCTGGCGAACGCCCGCCATCAGGATGGCGAAGCACCGGCCGAGAACGCGTCGATTCTATTGTCGGAGTACGCAATTGTGCTTGACCGCCTCGAATTTCTCATCCGCCGGATAAACCGGACGAACAGCGCAGCGACGGTGCGCGATGGAACCATTACCGACGCGCTCGCATCTCGAGACGTTCTACGTATGCGCCACAAGGTTATCTCCGCCGCAGCGGACGCTGCGTCGGGGCGCGATCATGAGCATCGGTACGGCCCGCGTCAACTGCGATCGGAGTTGGTGTAAGTAGCAGCTCTTCCGGTTGCCGAATTACGTTCGACTGCCGACGATATCGCCAAACGTATTCGACTAGTGGACTTGGAGATCCAACGTATGAACTGGGAGTTCGATCTGATCGAGGAGTGAGCTGGACGCCGGGTAGTAGGTAGTTTTCGTTCGAGGCGAGCACGTACCGCGGGTCGGCGGTCTTCCGGCCCTCTCCTGCGTGGTGGGCAGCGTTTCGGGCATTCACCCGGTCACAGTGCAGCTCAGTACAATTCAGGAGAAAGGTGCACAGCGCACAATGCATTACCGTGTGCTGATCGAACGGGGACGAGGGTGGGTAAGGGGCCACTCGGCGGTATGGTGTCGGCCTGCGATCGCGGATAGCCTGCATGGTATGGCTACTTCACTGATCAACTTCGGTCATCCCGCTCTGATCGTTGTCGATGTACAGGCGGGATTCGACGATGCCGAGTTCTGGGGTCCGCGGGACAACCCGTCGTGTGAAGGCAATATCGCTGCCCTCGTTCGCATGTGGCGGTCCGAGTCATGGCCGGTGGTGTTCGTTCGACACGACTCCGACAACCCTCTGTCTCCGTTGTCACCGAGTAGTTCCGGGCACGCGTTCAAAGACGTCATCGAAGGAAGTCCAGATCTGCTGATCAGCAAACGAGTCAATTCGAGCTTCTACGGCACCCCTGATCTCCATGCCTGGCTGGGCGTCGAGGGCATCGACCAGGTCGTCATCTGTGGGATCACGACGAATCATTGCTGCGAGACGACGGCTCGGATGGCCTGGAACCTTGGATACGACACGCACTTCGTCATCGACGCCACACACACCTTCGATCGCGTCGGGCCCGACGGAACGACCGTGCCCGCCGCCACCTTGTCGGCCATCACCGCGACGAACCTGCACGGGGAATTCGCAACTGTTGTCATGACAGGAGACCTGCTCTCGGACTGAAGAAGGTGCGCAATGGAAGTGACAGGGCAACTGTCCCCGGACGAGTTCTGGGAACACATTCGCGAGCTCGAGAGCCGAGTGCTTTCGGAAGCTCGGCAGGTTCGCGTGTTCGGGCTGAAGGAGTGGACCGGCCCCATCATGATCGGGGACTGGGGATGGGCGGACGACCGGCTTTCATCCGCCGGACTCGTGCACGGCACTCCTGACGGCGACCTGTCCGTGCAGATCAGCACGGTGGTCGGAGATCCTCGGCGGGAGGTGGTTCGAGCGATCGAACGCGCTACCGGAATTTCCCCGAGGGAGCCCGACTACGACGACCGGCACCGGGCAGTCCGGGACGCTCCCGGGGTCGCTGTGTCGATTCCCTGCGACGGTGTGAGCGTCGAGTTCTCGAAGTGGGGTGGACCCGACCGATGGTGGGCCGCCGGCGGGGTCGACGGCGTCTCGATCGTCATCGACAGTCGAAACTACCCGGTCGAAGATGTCGCTCTGATCGAAATCGATGATGTGAAGCCCTATCTGGAGGGATGGCGAGACTACATGCGACGCGTTCGAGGTGGAATCTAGTCGGTCGTGCGTCTACTTCGATTGTGCACCAACGTGAGTCGAACCAGGTGGGTATCGAGGAGGCGGTCGAACGGCGAGACAGGACTGGCAGAATCGCGGCCCTCGGTACCAACGCCCGCCGACATTCGAGCCGTTTGATACCGTTCGGTATGGCGAATGGGCGGACGGCTGCGGGTCTGGCGGGACCAATCGTGTTGCTGTACCTGGGTTACTTTGCTTCGGTCCCCACCCTCCAGGCGTTCGTTCGCGGGCTGTTCGAGCCGCGGTTGAACTGGGCCGAGATCGGTTGGGGTGGAACGATTGTGTTCGCATTCATGGTCGTTGCAGGACTGGCTGCATGCGTCGCGGCGGTACGGATGCTCGTCGACTCGCCGCGATTTCCCGGAATCGTGGCGACCTCGGGTTCGTCTATCGGCCGAAAGATCGATTTGATTGGTGTCACTCTGATCGGGTGCGCAGTCGTCGTGATCTCGCTGATGGGTGGGGGCCTGACACTCGGATTCTTCGCTCCCATCGTCACTGCGTGGTTGTGCGTCAACACAATTCGAAACTACAGAGCGCTATCCAAGTCCGGTCGAGCTGTAGCGGGACGGTGATTCGTGAACACTGCGCTCGCTCTCGGGCTGATCGTGGGAATTTTCGCGTTCGGCTTCGGCTCGTCAGTCGGGTTGCGAGGCAAAGTTCTCTATCCGGACTACTACGGCAGCGACGTACCGGACCGGGTGAAGACCACCCCACACCTGCGTGCACGGGCGAACAGGCTGTTCGTGATCTGCGGTGTCGCTGCCGCCATTTGGCTGCTGGCTCCGTTGCTTTGGATATTCTCCGACTTCCAGCGCGAAAGAACGACGTGGGAGTTGGCCGGGCTGGCAGCCTATGTGTTCGTCGCTGTGCTGATCGGTGGCTACCCGTTCGCCGAAATCAAGACCTTGTGACCATGTCGATTGGTGACTCTTGTTGCCGAAGGCACGTCGCTCGTTCCACGATCACGATCACGAAAACAGCGAGGTTTCGGTTCCTGTGCGTGTCGTCGATTGCGTCATCCGGGCTGTGAGGCGTCGTGCTCCCGTACCGTGTTGTCCGAGAATGTCATTGGGGTTCGAGTAGGGGCACGATGTCAGCGACAGGCATCCGCATCCGATGCAGTCGGAGAAGTTGTCTCGCAGCGCAGTCAATTCTTCGATGCGAGCAGTGAGTTCGTCGCGCCACTGTCGAGATATCCGCGCCCAATCGCGTTTTCCTGGTATGGCCTGTTCCGGCAGTTGGTCGAGCGCATCCTTGATCTTCTCCAGGGACACGCCGAGACGCTGAGCTGTTCTGATGAAGGCGATAACCCGCAGCACGTCGCGCCGGTACTCCCGACGGTTTCCGCTCGTGCGGCGACTGGAAATCAATCCAACCTGTTCGTAGTAGTGCAGGGCCGATACTGCCACCCCGGCACGTTCTGCGACCTGGCCGGGCTTGAGCCATACCGCGTCCGTATCCAGTTGTGTCATGACCTGCCCCTCCTGGTTCGTTCACTCGCCTTGACGTCAAGTGCACTTGATGAAGTGCACTGTACATCGCAGTCTTCGGCGAGGTCAGGAGAGACAATTGACGACAACGATCACGACTTGGGCGGACCTACGGTGCCCGTGGTGCTGGATTGGGCATCGACAACTGGGGCGGGCACTCGGCCGTCTCGAATCCGGCACGCGGGTCGAGTACAGGAGCTTTCTGCTCGAACCCGCCGGTCCAACTCGCTCCGGCATCACCGTTCGGGAAGCGGCGCTGTCCTCGTGGGGCTTCGACGAAGCACGATGGGCAGCCCACAGCAGGAAGATCGTGGCGGGCGGTACATCGGAATCGCTCACCATCAACATCGACACCGCGTTGGTAGTCGACTCACGCAATGCGCACCGACTGCTGAAGCTGGTGGCGGATCGAGAGTTGAACAGATTCGAGGCGTGGGATTCCTTGTATTCGAGGCATTTCGAGTTCAACGACGATATCGCGGATTGGATGGTGCTCCGCTCGGTCGGCGAACAGGTGGGCCTGGCGGGCGGCGACATCACGATGCTCGTAGAGACCGACGAGTACTCGGCCGCTGTCGACGAGGACATTCGCGATGCGGCCGCGCTCGGCATCAGCTCGATTCCGACTGTTCTTGCCGATTCGGTAAGAATCACTGGTGATCCGAGCGTCGGTCTCGATCGGATCGAAGGTCGCCCGGCGGTCGGCCGATGATCAACACGATGCGCGCCGTTGCGATCGACGAACACGGCCCCGCATCGGTGCTGAAGACCAGAACGCTTGCCCGGCCGACTCCGAATCCTGGAGAGGTGTTGGTCAAGGTTCGAGTGGCCGGTGTGCAACTGACCGATGCGGCGATTCGGGAAGGGTGGGTACCGCCGGGCGCGAGAATCGAGTTTCCGCAGATTCTCGGCAACGAATTTGCGGGAACCGTCGAGGCGCTCGGTGCAGATGTCCACCAGTTCGCTGTTGGTGACGACGTCCTGGGATATCGAGTTCTCGGCTGCTACGCGGAGAACGTGAGCGTTCCGACCGACCAGATTGTAGCCAAGCCCTCTCACGTTTCCTGGCGCACGGCGGGGTCGCTGTCCGCGTCGGGGCAGACGGCCCACACCGCACTGGAACGGTTGGGTGCGCGGGCAGGTGAAACTTGCTGGTCCATGGGGCAGCGGGTGGGGTGGGTTCGATGGCGGTTCAGTTGGCGCTTCATCGAGGCCTGCGGGTGATTGGTACGGCAAGTCGAGACAACCACCCGTATCTGGAGCAGATGGGCGCAGTCGCAGTAACTTACGGTGAGGGTCAGATCGAACGAATCGTGGCAGCGGCTCCGGAAGGAGTCGATGTGGTGCTCGACGCGGCCGGACATGAGAACCTGCGCACTGCAGTCGATCTGACGTCCGACCGTTCCCGCATTGGAACGATCGTCGACATGGCACTGGCAAGAGAGCTCGAGTGCCAATGGATTTCGAGCGATCGATCGGCCGAGCGTCTGCGCGAACTCGTCGATCTGTGCGCTACCGGACAGTTGCGCGTCACAGTCAGGGCCGCGTACTTGCTCGACGAGACCGGCCAGGCGCATCGTGACGTCGAGAGCGGACACGGGCGCGGCAAGGTTGTGTTGCTCGTCGATGAAGGAAGCTGATGACCGACAGGGTGGACCGTCCTTCGAATCTGCTGTCGGGAGAGCATCGGTCGCTGATTATCGGCCTGCTGGGAACGATGACGTTCATTGCGTTCGAGTCGTTCGCAATCACCACTGCTCTGCCCGTGGTCGTCGATGACTTCGGTGCCGATCGCTGGTATTCGCTTGCGTATGCCTCGACACTGACCGCAGCTCTGGTGGGGATGACCATTGGGGGAAATTGGGCCGACCGACGCGGTGTTTTGGTCCCGATGGCAGTGGGCGGTACGGCCTTTCTCATCGGGATTGCGCTCTGTGTGGTGGCACCCACGATCGAGCTCTTCGTGGCAGGTCGGCTGCTGCAGGGATTCGGCGGCGGAATCAACTCTGTCGTCCTGTACGTAGTTATTGCACAGTGCATCCCAGCCGAGCTGCATTCTCGAACCTTCGGGCTGTTGACGGCTGCGTGGCTTCTACCCGGAATCTCGGGACCGCTACTCGCCGGTGTACTCGTCGAGTTCGTCGGTTGGCGAACGGTGTTCGCGATGGCTTTGGTCGGATCCGGGGCGTCCTTGATATTGCTTCTTGTTGCGGTCCGTGGTTCGGTCCAGTTACGTAACGGCACAGCAGTATTCGGAAGTCGAGGAAGATGGGCCATGGTTGCAGCGGCAGGCGTGCTCGCGCTGCACCTCGCCGGTCAGCAAACAGTCCCCATTCTTGTCCTGGGCAGCTTGGGCGCCGTTTCGCTGATCGGGTTGTCGGCAACACGCCTTCTTCCCCAGGGCACGTTCAGGATTCGACCGGGCATTCCTCGAGCGACCGTGCTGCGCGGATTGCTGGGTGCGACCGTTGCGGCAACGGACATCTATCTGCCTCTCTACCTCCAGCGCCAGCTCGGCTACAGTCCCAGTTCGTCCGGGTTGATCGTTGCCCTCGGAGCGATCGGATGGATTTTCGGAGCCTGGCTGCAGGGTAGAGGCTCCGGCGGCGACGGTGGTTCCGCTCTGGTACCGAGAGCGGTAGTGCTGGTGTTCGTCGGTCCTGTCGGCGCGTGGCTGTTCGTCGCCGGAGCGATACCGGTACCTGCTCTGGTGGTCGCATGCATTGTCATGGGAACAGGTATGGGGCTGGCGTACCCGCGAATCACCGCCACTGTTCTGGCGGAGTCGACGGAGGCCGAATACGGTGCCAACAGTTCCGGTTTGCAGATTTCGGAGTCGATGAACCAATCGATCCTGATCGCGGTGTCAGGAGCGGTGTTGTCGCTCGCGATCGCGCACGAGTTCCTGCTCGCCTACACGCTGATTGCTGGTGTCGGCGGTGCCGCCGTTCTCGTTGCGCGTCGACCCGACTCTAACCTGAGACGGAGTCACTGCTGACGCGTCGTCGAATACTGCCCGAGCGTGGGCAATTCGTTGCTGATTGTGTTCGGTCCATTCGACGAGAGCTTGGATGGTTCCCAGCAACGTTCGACCCAGGTCCGAGAGTCGGTAGTCGACGCGCGGAGGAATTTCGGGGTACATGCGCCGGTCGATCAAGCCGTCGCGCTCGAGGTTGCGCAGCGTCACGGTCAACATGCGAGTGCTGATCCCGTCGATCTCTCGTCGAAGTTCGCCGAATCGAAAGGTTTGCTCGTCCAACAACGCGATCACCAGAAGGGACCACTTGTCGGCGACACGATCGAGAATCTGCCTGACGCCACAGTCCTCGCGGGCATCCCATTGGTACGCGTCACGGCCATCGCGGCAACATCCGTCGGCCACCTGGTCACTTCCCTGCGGGGAACCGACTGACTCCAAAGTGCCTTCTTGTGTCATGCACTCATGATGACCCAGGCTGCAGTCGGTTACAAGAAGTAACCAACTGATGTTTTGTCACCGAGGAGAGTGTTGTGACCGAATCCGAATCAGCAATCGAAGGCCATGCGTCGCTGCTGCCGGGCCGTGCGTGGGTCGTACTGAGTGTCGTGACCGGAGCGTTGTTCCTCGAAGGGATCGACATCGCGATGCTGAACGTGGCAGTGCCCAGCATTGCTGCCGATATCGGCCTCGGCACCGGTTCGGCCCACTGGGTGATCAGCGCCTATGTGCTCGCCTACGCGGGGTTCATGATTCTGGGTGGTCGCGCCGCCGACGTCCTCGGACGACGCCGGGTCTTCTTGACGGCTCTCGCCGTGTTCGCGGCTTTCTCTGCCATCGGTGGGTTGGCGCAGGAATCATGGGTGTTGATCGTGGTCCGGTTCATCACCGGCGCAACTGCCGGTTTCATGACACCCGCTGGATTCAGTCTGCTAACCACGACATTTCCAGAAGGAGCGCTGCGCAACAAGGCCCTTGCCATCTACGGAGCTATCGGGGCCTCCGGATTTCTCCTCGGAGTGTTCGCCGGAGGCTTGCTCACGTCACTGGACTGGAGGCTGGTCTTCTTCGCCCCGGCTTTCCTGGGGCTCGGATTCCTCGTTGCAGGAGGGCTTTTCATCGTGCGCGACGCAGAAGAGACCGAAGATCCAGCCCGCGAATCATTCGATTTTGCTGGAGGCGCGACGCTCACTGCAACGATGGTCAGCCTGGTGTACGGGATCGTCACCGTAGGAGAGAACGTGTCCAACGTAATGGGGCTCAGTGCATTCGGTGCCGCCGCTCTACTCGGGTGCGCCTTCGTCGCCATCGAGAGGCGAGCGGAAAACCCGTTGATCCCCGCAGGAGTGCTGACAGCCGGACTGCTGCCGTGGGCAACGTCGGTCGGCTTGCTGTTCATCGGAGCCTTCTTCGCATGGCAATTCGTCCTGACGCTGTATCTCCAAGAACTGTTGGGTTGGACTCCGCT
Organism: Rhodococcus sp. SBT000017; assembly: GCF_003688915.1. Taxonomy (NCBI): domain Bacteria; kingdom Bacillati; phylum Actinomycetota; class Actinomycetes; order Mycobacteriales; family Nocardiaceae; genus Rhodococcus; species Rhodococcus sp. SBT000017. The sequence goes on along the minus strand of NZ_REFU01000001.1, from coordinate 2,903,279 downwards.
GCAGACAGGCACTGCATTCGCGGCGATGGGGATCGAGTTGGTCGTTGCACCGTTCCTGACACCGAAGTTGGTCGCCCGATTCGGCAACGTTGCAGTGATGCTTGCCGGACTCGGGGCGGTGGCACTCGGGTTCGTTCTGACCCTCCGGTTGGATCAGGGCTCGGGATTCGGCGACCTGCTGCCATCGCTGCTCCTGCTGGGCTTGGCATTCGCATTCATCTACGGCCCGCTGACTGCTGCTGCAGTAGAAGGCGTCAGCGATGACAAGCATGGATTGGCAGGTGGAATCGTGTACACCGGATTCCAATTCGGTGCTGCCCTGGGGGTCTCGATCGTGACGGTCGTGCTCGTCGGCGGAAGTGTCGGCGAGCCGTCGGTCGAGGACTACCAGCGTGCATTGATCGTCCCCGCCGCGGCGGCAGGACTCGCCCTGGGCATCGGAATACTGCTGTTCGTTCGTCAGCGAACGAGCGTGGGTCAGGACGCGGATTGACGTGCATCGGTGGCCGAGTCGCGACGGGCGATTGCTTCGGCGATATCGGTAATGGCGTCCCGGATGCCTGTGCCGTACGAATCGTCCGGAAGGTCCTCCGCAAGCCTTCGAGCTGAATCTATGTGCGCGCCGGCGGCCTCGAACGATGCCAGACGGCGGTAATCCTCAGCGAGGTTGAGATGTAGTGAAGGATAGAAACCGGCGACATAAAGCGACCGATGATGGCGTCGAACTCGGTTGCCGGTAAGGGCATCTGCAGCATCGAGAGCCCGAATGTTCCATGCCAAGGCTTGCGCCGGGTCGTCGTACAGGTCCGCCAGATAGTGGGCGAGAGTGCAACGATGTAGGGCATCTCCATCGGTACCGATTTCGTTCCACAGTCCGAGCAGTGATCGACGAGCGCCGGCAGAATCGCCGACGCGTCCTTCGGTTGCTGCTGCGACGATTGCGGTCATCGTGGTGTCGAGGTCTTCGGTCATCGGTTCTGCTCCTTCGGTGATTCATCAGTGGACCGCAGGGAGCGGCGACTACCAGCATCGAGCTTCGTGTTACTGGAAGGTCAAGGGATGCAGCTGTTGTCCAGGTAGTCTCGACCTTCGAGCGCACATCGATACGGAGTCCCGATATGACGATCGAGAAACACGACCTCCACGAACTTCCCGAGACTGCAGCGTGGCGGCACCGCGGATTGCGCGACGGCTTCGAGGTGGCGTACTTCGCTTCGAACCCTGCGGACGGCACGACTCGTATCTGGGGTAGCAGTGTCGCGGTGGAAGGATCCGCGAGCTATGCAGTGTGCTATCGCGTGATCGTCGACGAACAGTGGGCAACGCGTGAGGCCACTGTCGAAACGCAGACCCGCGACGCGACGTGGAGCACTGACATCGCTCGTGACGAGAACGGCACGTGGTTTGTCGACGGTGAAGTGCGCACTGATCTGGCTGCATGCGTAGACATCGATCTCGAAGCTTCTGTCGTGACCAACACCATTCCAGTCCATAGACTCTGGGCAGAACCCGGTTCGCACGAGGTGCGCGCGGTGTATGTGCGCGCCACTGCGAACGTGGTGGAAGTGCTCCACCAGAGGTATGACATCCCGGCGACCGTCACATCACCGTTCTCGCTCGGCTACACCGCCCCGCAGTTCGACTTCTCCGCAAATCTTCGTTATGACGCTTCAGGACTCATCGTCGAGTACCCGGAGCTCGCAGCGCGAATCGGCTGAGCCGAGGGAGTGCTTCCGCTGCGTTCTCCAATCTGAGTCGAGTTGAAATGATATGCGGCAGAAAGCGTGTGGCAGAACCGCGAACGGCCAGTTGTCGGATGATCTGTGTGTCCGACGGCCTGGTCAACCTGTTGGACTGATTCTGAGCCATACGTTCGATGACGTGCAGAGCCACCAGCTGGTGCGTATCGAGCGCACTGTGGCCGTTGTCGATTCCGAGCAGAATCGAACCGGGGATCGAAGCGTGGGCGCGCTCGGCTATCGGTCGGGGAGTGCGTAGATCGCGACTTCCGGTGATGATCACCGTCGGCCACCGAAATCCAGGAAGATGCGCGGGAATGTCGAGTGGCTCCTTGGAGAACGGTGGGTATTTGGCTGCAGTAGAAATGAATTGAGTTGCCGGATCGAACGGGCCACCGTCGGGCGGGGGTGCGTAGTTGAGTTCGGTGAACGCGATGCCGGCGACCGGCCCGAATTCCATCCAGAAACGCGTCGCGACCTCGTCTTCGATTTCGCTTCTTCCGAGATTCGACACGAAGACCCAGGTTCGCTGCGCTTTTCCGGACGTCGCCTGCTTCAGAAATCGTTGCAGCAGTGCGGGTCCGCCGAATTCATAGGTGAGTCGCGCAACGTCGCTCGTGTCGTCCTTGGTGTGGGTACCCCCGGCGATCAGATCGCGCAGTAGCCGCGCACTGGACTCGGTGTCGGGGTGCTGTCCGTCCCAAAGCAGTGATCGCGCGTGTGACCGAACCGCATGGTGATCGTGCGCCGACAGCACTGTCGAATCGAGGATCATCCCGGCTACCGAGTGTGGATGCTCGATACCGAAGCCACACGCGAGGTATGTGCCGTACGAAGAGCCGTACAGCACTGCGGCATCGATGTTCTCGTGCTCGAGTACAGCTGCGATATCGCCGATCACCGCTGAGATCGTGACCGCTGCACGCGGAAGATCGTGTCCGGTGGTGTCGGTGCGGGAAAGGCCGATTCCTCGATGCTCGATCATGACGACGTCCAACCCACGTGCGGTTGCGCGGCGACGGAAGCGTCGATAGGGCAGAACCGAGGCCAACCCCGGTCCACCGGGCAGCACCACGACAGGTGTGGCCGACGGCGGTCCGGTGCGGGTGTATGCCAGATCGAATTCAGGGCAGTTCGTAGTCGCCGGGCGGCGGAGACTGCGAAGCCCGGGACTTGTCGATGCAAGTCGGCGTAGTTTGTCTTGGTTTCTTGTCACTGCACTGCCTTGGCCAACAATTCTGAGAAGTGCTGTGTGAGTAATATTCTGCCGCGCTCGATGGTCATCGGGGATCCAGGAGTCAACGCTTCGAGGGTCAGGCCGACGGTCAACGCAATGGCAGTCTCGTTTGCATCGTCGATCATGTCGTCGGCCACGAGACCCTCGTTGGCGAAGTTCCGCAACCATCGGCGCATGTGCTGGTGCGACCGGCGTGCCGCAGCGGTAAGGAGTTGCTGGCTCGCCACGGATGGCGTTGGACCCAAGGCAGTGGAATAGTAGGCGAACCACAGACCCAGCGCTCCGGGCTGGTCGAGTTCGGCCGGCAGGAACTGCCTGACCATGTCGGCGATCCGTGCATCGATTGGTGCTGCCGAATCGAGCACGATCGAATCGTCTATCACCGCGTCGACCCGACGCTCGACGATCGCATCGAACAGATCCCTCTGTGTCGGAAAGTAGTGTCGCAGAGTTCCGATTCCCACACCTGCTTCGTGCGCAGCAGCTCGGACGGTGACTGCCTCGAGACCCTCGGTGTCCGCAATGAAGCACGCGGCGTCGAGGATTGACTCGCGTCGCGAGTGGCGCTTCCTGTCGGGCATGGGAGCCAAGCTAGCACTGTGTACTAGAACGGCGTACCAGATTGGAGGAACGGGTGCAGGTTTTCATCGTTGTCGGATGTCACCGGACTGATCTCCCCGGTTCCCGAACAGTCCGAGCGTGGACGCACACCGTGATGCGGCTCCGCCGCAGTGGCGTGCTCAAGTGCCCTGGGCGGCACTTTTTCGCACCACTGCCGAAGGCACTGGCCCGTCGTAGCGAGCGATCGGCCGGATGATCTTGCTGTCGTGCGACTGCTCGACGATGTTGGCGCACCACCCCACCATCCGACTGCACGCGAAAGTGGGAGTGAACATCGACCGAGGGATTCCGCAGAGCTCCATCACGACGCCTGCGTAGTACTCCACATTGGCGTACAGCTTGCGGTCCGGCTTGAGATCCGCGAGCGCAGCAGCGATGACCTTCTCGACCTGCACGGCCTTGTCGATCAGGTCACCGCCCAACTCCTGTGCCGTATCGCGAAGCATCACCGATCGGGGATCGTCGGTTCGGTATACCGGATGTCCGAATCCCATGATGCGTTCGCCTGCAGTAATTTTCGCTCGTGCCCACGCGTCTGTAGAATCGACGTCGGCAATCTCGTCCAGCCCGTCGAGGGCACGATCCGGGGCACCTCCGTGCAGCGGTCCGGCAAAGGCACCGATCGCAGCGCACACTGCCGATGCGATGTCCGACCCCGTCGACGCCACGACTCGCGCCGTGAAAGTCGACGCATTGAACCCGTGATCGATCGTGGCGGTGAGGTATCGGTCGATCGCTCGGGCGTGGTCGGCCTCGGGCACCTGCCCGGTGATCATGTACAACCAGTTCTGAGCCGTCGTCAGATCATCGCAAGGACCGATGGGTTCCTTGCCGGCCCGAATCCTGTGTACGGCAGCCAGAATGGTCGGCGTCATCGCGCACAGACGCAGGGCGGTCGCACGTTTGTCCGATTCCGAAGACTCGTACAGCGGCACAGCACCTGCTATTCCCGACAACACCGTCCGCAGTGCGAAGAGTGGTTGCTCGGGACCCGACAACGCCACCGTCTTCACGGCCGCTGCGACGTCCTTCGGAAGCACGCGCAGCGGGGCCACCGTACGCAGGAACTCGGCGCGCTCGGAGTCGGTCGGCAACCGGCTCTCGACCATGAGGAACCATGCGTCCTCGAAGGTCATGTGTAGCGCGATGTCGATCGCCGAGTACTGGCGGTAGTGATAGAAACCCTCGTCGCCTCGTACATCTCCGATCGATGTGGTGGTGACGACGACGTTGTGGAGCCCTCGTGGGGCGTCGAGAACGGTCATGGCTGCACTCCTTTGCGCTGGTCAACCTCTACGATCCGCGCTAGTGTTGATTCTTGTCAATGTTGATCGAGTCAATGTGAAAGGTGGACATGACGCACGCCGACGGTCGGAACATGCTCACCACCGCGCAGGCCGCCGCACGGCTGGGCGTCAAGCCGGAAACGGTGTACGCCTACGTCAGCCGTGGTCTGTTGACCAGTACCCGACTTCCCGGAGTGCGGGGGAGCGTGTTCGACGTGGACGAGGTGGAATCTCTCGCCGGACGCGATACCGCTCGGCGCACCGATATCGGTGCCGTGGAACGAATTCGGACTCGGATCACGCTGATCGACGACGGGCATCTCTACTATCGGGGGCGTGATGCCGTCGAGCTCAGCTCACGCACTTTGGAATCGGTTGCACATTTCGTGTGGACAGGTGAGCTGGTGGACGGAACCCAGTACGTCGCCGATCCCGTTGTGGTACAACGATGCCGAGATGCACTGGGGCTGATGGCACCGGACTGCCGGTCCATCGATCGGATCCGCATCGCCGTCGACATCGCCTCCACCTACCGACCGATGCGATTCGACACCGGGTCCACATCCGTTGTCCGCGAGGCAGGGCAGCTGCTGGTGACGGTCGCAGCAGCCCTCGGTCGTGGTTCCTCTGAGCATTCGATCGCCGAATCGGTCTGGGAGGCAATCACGTCCGACGAGTCCGATCCGAATGGTCTGGTGGTACTGCAAGCTGCGCTCGTCCTGATGGCCGACCACGGTCTGGCCGCCTCGACGCTCGGAGTTCGGGTTGCTGCGAGCACCCGTGCAAATCTGTACTCCATAGTCTCGGCGGGCCTCGGCTGTATCGACGGCCCCCTGCACGGCTCCGCCGCCGATCCCGTGCATCGGTTCCTGACGACGGCAGTCGACGACCCGATAGGCGCTCTCGCAACACAATTGAGGTCGGGGGAGCGGGTGCCCGGATTCGGGCACGTCATCTACACCGACCGAGACCCGCGTGCCGAGGAATTACTGCGATTGCTCCGGGACCCCGCCCTCGGTGCGGATCCCGTAGTGGTCGCTGCTGCGGACGTCATCATCGAGGAAGTGAGCAACAGATTCGATACGTTTCCCAACTCGGATTTCGCTCTTGCCACATTCACCCTCGCCTATGGGCTCAGAGCAGACACGCCGGAAACGGTGTTCGCCCTCGCCCGAATTGTCGGGTGGACTGCACACGCCCTCGAAGAGTACGACGAAGCGCCCCTGCGCTTTCGGGTTCCCGGCATCTACACGGGAACTCGGCCGGGAACCTACTGAGGCGTCGGGCAATCCAGTAATGCGAACGCTGCGAGTAGTTGGCGACGCGCGGCGGTGATCTCGGCTGTGTTGCCGGCCAGGTGGTGCAGTAGAGCGCGCTGAAAGATGCCGTCGAGAAGGATGTACGCGGAGGCCTTGTCGAGTGCAGGCGTGGTGCCGCGAAGTTCGCAGTACCGAGCCACCACTCGCCAGATCATGTCTTCGCGACGCTCCTCGATCTCGAGCACGTCGCCGCGGAACGAACCGTCGAACAGGGCCTGATTACGGAGGTCGTACCAGAGACGGTGAATTCCGGCGTCCGCGGCCAGCGTGGCGAAATACTTCTCCTCGAAGTCCGCGTACAAGCCGGCGGCGTCCACCGCGTTGGCCACCACCTCGTCGTAACGAGTGACACAGATGGCCTCGTACTGGCGGACGGCGTGCGTGATCAGGTCGAGTTTGTCGGTGAAGTAGTAGTGGAGCACGCCGTGCGAGTACTCGGAATTCTGCGCGATCTCCCGCAGGGACGTGCGCGCATAACCCAATTCGGCCAATGTGTGCAGCGTCGCCTCGGCCAGCTCGGTCCGCTTGGACTCGAACTTGTTGCGGGCGCGCTCCTCGATACGCGCGCGCGGATCAGCGGTTTGGGTCATGGTCCGTGTCCTTTCCGCGCGTGGTCGTCACCTCAGTGTATGCCCGACGGCCGATCGAGGAACCTCGGCGTCGGCCAAATCCTGGGCAGTTGTCCAGAAAAAGCTTGACGGCTGTACAAATTCTACCCTAGTGTGATCCACGGCACACGTCAGCAGGGCGGATGTTCCCTACGTCCCCTCCGGTGCCCGGAGTCTCAACCCATCTCGGTCCGCCGTGCGGACGGGCCGATCACGAGAGGACTTTTCATGCCAACCGACAAGCGCGTCGTCGTCTACGGAGCGTCGGGATACACCGGCCGACTGATCTGTGAATACCTGCGCGAGTACAACATCCCGTTCCTGGCCGCCGGACGTGACGAAGGCCGAGTCAAGGGCATCGTCGACGTGGTTCCCGGAATCGAGACCGTCGAGTACGACGTCGTCGAGGTCGACCACACCGCAGCGGCTCTCGCCGAAGCCTTCCGGGGTGCCGAGATCGTCCTCAACACGGTCGGACCGTTCTCGCGGTACGGCCACGAAGTTGCGCAGGCGTGCATCGAGATCGGTGCGCACTACACCGACACCACGGGTGAGCAGGACTGGATGATCGACGCCGAGGCGAAGTACGGCGCCGAGTTCGCATCCCGAAACCTCGTACTCACACCAGGTTTGGCGCAGATGTACAGCATCGGTGAGATCGCTGCGAACATCTGCCTCGAGACGCCGGGGCTGGACACACTCGACATCGAGGTCTTCTGGAAGGGACACCCGACGGTCGCGTCGACGAACACGATCCTCACCAACGCTGCGTTCTCCAAGGCCTACTACCTGGAGCAGAACGAGTACGTCGAATGGCCGGACGACGGCGTCATGCAGGTGGTTGTGCCCGGCCAGCACGACCTGGGCCTGGCTCTTCCCTGGGGTGGGACATCCCATCCGGTGTGGTTCAAGAACGATCCGCGCGTAGCGAATGCTCGGGCCCTGGGCGGTGTGATCAACAAGCCTCTGATGCTGGCAGTGCCTCAAATCATCTCTGCCGCAATGGCTCAGATGGAGGGCAAGTCCGATGCGGAGAAGTACCAGATCATCGACACGGTGTCGTCGTCGGTGCGCAGCGAGACGCCCCCACGGGAGAACCCGCGCATCAACACCTCACTCGACTCGGTCTACGCGTCGGGACCACTCGGTCGCGTGCACACCGTGATTCACGGCAACTGCAACTACAAGCAGACCGCACTGCTCAACGCCTACGCGGCGGCGCATCTGCTGCAAGGACCGCCGAAGAAGGTCGGATTCGCCTCGAGTTGCCAGGCATTCGGACATCGGGAACTGCTCGGCGTGCTCCGCGCGTTCGGACTGGTGCTCGAACCCATCGTCACTGCACACAGCTGAGGACAGGGCCGATGCGGCTGTCCGACTACCTCGACAAAGGTGTGTCACTGGGCCGAGACGCACCCTGTCTCACCATCGGTGACACCACCCGAAACTACGGCCAGGTGTACGACGACACAGTGGCCATCGCCGCTGCGTTGCAGCACAACGGGATCGAAGCAGGTGACCGGGTCGCCGTGCTCTCCGCCAACGACCCGCTGGCGTTGACCTGTGTATTCGCGATCTCGCGGGCAGGGGCGGTGTGGTGCCCCATCAATCCACGCAACGAAGCAGACGAGAACCGTCAACTGTTCGAGCTCTTCGGCTGCCGATTCCTGTTCTTCCAGAAAGCCTTCGCCGATCTCGTCGGTCGCATTCGCGAGCAGCTTCCTCGGCTGGAATGGCTCGTCTGCCTGGACGGCGACGTGCCGGGAGCGCTCTCGTACGACAGCTGGCTCGTCGAACACGGCTCCGATTCTGTTGCGGAGAGACGACCGGCGGACGGGTTGTGCATGATCGCCGGAACCGGCGGTACGACCGGAAAACCCAAGGGGGTGAGGCTGACCGAGGAGAACATGATGACCTCCACGGCAACGGCACTCATGAGCTACCCCTTCGGGGATCGACCCAGATACCTGGCTCTCGCGCCGCTGACTCATTCTACGGGCGTGCTGACGTTTCCCATCCTCAGTCTGGGCGGACACGTCGTTGTCATGGGTGCTCCCGACGTCGGGAAATTCCTGTCGCTCATAGAACAACACGGGATCACCCACGCGTTTCTGCCGCCGACGGTGATCTACGGCGTGCTCGATCATCCGGATCTCGACGTCACGGATCTGTCGTCGCTGCGGTGCCTCTGGTACGGGGCCGCGCCGATGTCGCCGACTCGACTGGAAGAGGCGCTGACCCGCATCGGGCCGGTTCTCGGACAGCTCTTCGGGCAGACCGAGGCACCGAACATGATCGCAACACTCGCTCCGGCCGATCACTTCCGCAGCGACGGATCGATCGCCACCGAGCGACTGAGTTCGGCAGGCAAGCCGACTCCGCTGACAACGGTGGCGATCATGAACGACGACGGTGGACTGGTCGAGCGCGGCGAGCGTGGCGAGATCGTCGTTCGCGGTCCCCTCGTGATGCAGGGCTATCACGAGAATCTCGACGCCACAGTCGAAGTCGGTGCATACGGGTGGCACCACACCGGTGACATCGGGTACCTCGACGACGACGGCTACCTGTACGTGGTCGATCGTGCCAAGGACATGATCATCACGGGCGGGTTCAACGTCTACTCGGCCGAGGTGGAACAGGCCCTGCTGTCGCATCCGTCGGTGAGGGAATGCGCCGTCGTCGGCCTGCCCGACGATAAGTGGGGCGAACGAGTCACTGCGGCAGTTCTGTTACGGCCCGGCCGTGACGCGTCCGACGAGGAACTGATCACCCACGTGAAGGCGCGAATCGGAAGCATCAAGGCACCCAAACAGATTCAGATCTGGACCGACCTTCCCCGCTCGAAAGTGGGAAAGATCCTCAAAACCGAAGTACGCAGCACCATGTCTCACTCATCATCGAAGGGAAGCACACCATGACCGAGTTCGAGGGCAAGCGAGTATTCGTGACCGGATCCGGAGCCGGCATCGGAAAAGCCATCTCCCAGATGTTCATCGAGCGCGGCGCTCGTGTCGTCGTCAGCGACATCGACGAAGGCGCAGCAGCGAAGACGGCCGAGGAGATCGGTGCCGCCGGCATCGCGAACTGCGATGTGTCCGACGAGAGTCAGGTGCAGAGTGCGGTGGCGCAGGCCGTGGAGATTCTCGGTGGACTCGACATCGTCGTCAACAATGCGGGAATCGAAGTGTCGTCACCGCTGCTCCAACAGTCGACGGAGAGCTTCGACAAGATCTACGCCGTCAACGTCAAGGGCACGTTCCTGGTGATGAAGGCCGCAATCGGTGCACTGGTCGAGTCCAAGGGAAACATCGTTAACATTGCCTCGCTTGCCGGCGTGGGCGGTACCGCATTGCTCGGGTCCTACTGTGCCACAAAGGCTGCAGTCATCCAGCTCACGCGCGTCGCTGCCATCGAGATGCGCGCATCGGGAGTGCGAGTGAACGCCGTGTGCCCCGGATTCGCCGACACCGCAATGGTCGATCGACTGGTCCCGGACTTCGAGGCCGCGACCCAGATCCCGTTCGGTGACCTCGTCAAAGCCAAGCAGGGACGGCTGGGAACACCGGAGGACATCGCGGAAGTGACGCTGTTCCTCGCCTCCAACCGGGCGTCATGGATCACCGGAAGCCACTACATCCTGGACGGAGGACTGTCGGCGTCGCTCGTGTAGCCGTGGTCGAGTTCGGGCGTATCGCAGAAGCGTTGGTAGCGCCTCACACGCCAGCAAACATCGGTGACAAGAAGCGACGTTCGTAGCGTCTGATGCATCCCGTGGTGCGGGCGAATTCGATTGCTTCGATGCAGTCCGGGTCTACGGCTGACTCTTGTCGGTAGCGTTCGTATGCTGCAAGCGAGTCGAACGTGAACAGCGCGAAGGCTTCGTCGCTGTCTCCTTCGCTCGGCAGGAAGTAGCCGTGATGCGTTCCGCCGAATCGTTCGACCAAGGGGATCCAACGTCGTCCGTATTCGCGGAACTCATCGAGGCGATCGGGGTCGATCTCGTACCGCAAATGTATGGAAATCACCGTTCGTCCTTCGGTAGCCGGGTTGCTTCATTTCTTGGACTTGCGGTGACATCAGCCGAGAGCGACGGGGAGCAATCCCCGTCGCGTCTCGGATGCGATGTCGACAAGCGCATCGTCCAGCTTGGGATACTGAAACTCGAAACCACTGCCTGTCAACACTTGTGGATCCACCCAGCGACTCTTCAAGACCAATTCGGCCTCGGTGCGAATCACCCGTGCACCGAACTGAAGCAGCCACGCCGGTGTCGATAAACCGTGACTGCGGCCGAGAACATTCCTGACCTGCTGCATCATGTCCTCGTTGGTTACCGGGAACGGAGTAGCAACGTTGACCGGCCCGGAGATACCAGTGTTGTCGTAGAGATGATCGAGGGCTCGAGCGACATCGGCGACATGCACCCAACTGAACTTCTGGCCGCCGTCGCCCATCTTTCCGCCGAGCCCCACTCTGGCGAGATCGATGATCGGGTTGATGGCCCCGCCGCCTGCGCCGAGCACGATCGACATACGCAGCGCCACATTGCGAATGGTCACATCTGCGTCGAACAGTTCGCGCTCCCAAGCGCGGGCGACCTCGACGGAGAATCCCGACCCTATGTCGCCGGATCGTTCGTCCATCGGCCTGTCGCGCGAATCGCGGTAGATGGTGCCGGTGCTGGCGTTGACCCACAATCGAGGTGCGTTGTCTACGTCGGCGATGGCGCGGCCGAGTTGCGCCGTCGTCTGGATGCGCGATGACATGATCTCGTCCGCGTTCGTCTTGTTGTAGCGACAGCTCACCGAACGGCCCGCGAGATTGACGACCAGATCGGAACCGTCGAGCACATCGACGAGGCTGCGATGATCGGACCACGTTGCATCGCTCGATGTTCCGCGTCCGACGGTCCTGACGCGAATACCGCGATCTTCGTAGGAGCGACGCAGGTACCGTCCGATGTAGCCGGAGGCACCGCACAGGACGACGGTCGATGGTGAATCACTCATTGTTCGAGCCCTTCTGGGGACGTCATTCGTTTCAACAGGCCGGCCACGTCGGTGACCAACCCCCGCGCCACCGGGAGGCGAGCGAGGCGTACGGCTTTGGCCACCACCGGCACGAGCCCGTCGACCAAGGTGTGGGTGCGCGCCTGGTTGTCCGAAGAATCGGTGACCCAATGGAGGGTGACACCCATGTAGATCATCCAGAGCAGCTGTGGCAGAACATCCTTCAGAGAGGCCGGAACCTTCTGTTTCGACGTCTCCAAGGTGGTTCGCATGAGGTCGATGGCCATGGACCTGGCGTCGGACGATTCCTCCGAGAACGGACTGGAACTGGACCGGGTGGGCAACGCCAACTGCAGGAAGGATCCACCGAAGGCGTGATACGGCTCCATCACTTCCAAACCGGAATGCAGAACGGCAGCAAGGTTTTCGGACAATGATCCGCCGTCGACGAGGACGTGGAGAGCACGCTCGCGATGATCGCGCTGAATCACGATGTACAACTCGTTGACCAGCTCGTCCTTGCCGGCGAAGTAGTAGTACGCATTCCCGACAGAGATGCCCGCTTCATCGGCGATACGACGCATCGTGGTTGCTTGAAACCCTTCCTCGCGAAAGAGGCGCAGGGCTACCTCGACCACCTTGTCGCGAGTCTCGGACGTGCGAGCCATCGATTCACCTCAATTCTGAACGTGTTCAAAATTGACCGTAGACCTAAATTTGAACATGTTCAAGGTCTCGCGTGCGGGTCGCAGCGGGAGGTGCTCAGTCGTAGACCCGGCCGCGTGTGCCACCGGGGCGTAATGTCGCACTCGGCGGGCTTTAGGGTGCACGCATGGTCTATTGGGCGATGTCACAGGTCGATTCGGCGGCTGTAGTCGTGATTCGAGACGGTTATGTCGACGGCGACGATGCCGCGTTCGGAGAGGTTGTCGATACTGCGTTGTCATCGCTCATGGAGCGGCCGGCGGCTGCCGTCTGGGCGACATTGAGCGCGACGCACGTCCAGGTACCCGAGTTCGGTGACGTGTCCAAGTCTCGCATGGACCTTATTGCAGACGTGAAGCGAAGAATCCGCGACGAGGAGAACCGTCGGCGAGCCAGTGGATCGGTGCCGTCGAGCAATCTGCATGAGACGCGACCAGGATCGGTGCGCGAGCAGTGGGCCCGCATCGCGACATGGCTGCACGAGCGTTTTCCGGAGAACTCGATCTCGGGGGCCGAAGCCGAATCGATCGAACAGGCGATATCCGCGACTGGGCAGAAGTGGCCTGCGGAGCTTGTCGAGTTCTTCGAGCTGGTCGACGGCGATACCTCAGGGCCCGCATTCGTCGCGATCTTGCCCAGCTACCAATTCCTGACTCTCGACGCGATGGTCGAGGAGCGAGCAGAGATGATTCAGATCTGGGCCGACGTGTGGAGCTCACGTGGGTTGGAAGTGCCGCCTTGCGCGGGGGAAATGTCATTCACCTTCGCTCCTGTCTTCGTTCCGTTTGCAGGCATGGACGGCAACTTCTTGTTCGTCGACACCCGTCCCGGCGAGCTGTATGGATGCGTTTCCGAATTCGACAAGTCGGGATCTGACGAACGCGGTCCACGTTGGCTGTCGATCAGCGCCATGCTGAGAGATCTGGCAGACAGTCTCACTCAGAACAAGGAGTTCGACGAGTGTTGGCAGTGGTCCATCGAGGGCGCTGCCCTTCAATGGGATTGGAGCCGCGCGAACTCTGTTGCGCGGGACATTCGGCGTGCGCTTCGCTCCGGCCGCAGCTGGTGAATTCACGATCTCGACGCCGGTCCGATTTCGGGAGAGCGCCGCGGAACCTTTGCGTATGGTCCCTGGTATGAATCGAGAACCCGTCGTGGCAAGTCGGCACGTCAGCCAAGTTATTGGGTGTACACCGGATCAGGTCTACAAGTTCGCAGCGAATCCTGCGAATTTGCCCCAATGGGCAGCAGGATTGGCGAACAGCCCCGTGACCATCGACGGTGATCGGCTTCTCGCTGAATCGCCGATGGGGCAGGTGACAGTACGTTTCGTGCCACACAATGACCTGGGCGTCCTCGATCATGACGTGACGCTGCCGTCAGGGACGATTGTGAACAATCCCGTAAGGGTGCTGAGCCATCCGAATGGCGCGGAAATTCTGTTCACGGTCCGCCAGATCGAGCTCAGCGACGAAGAATTCGAGCGCGACCTCGGTATGGTGGCCGAAGACCTGAGACGACTCAAAGACGTGTTGGAAGCTCACTGACCACTCGCGTTCATCAACATGGAGATGTACGCGTCCAACCGGTCCTCCACAACTCCTGGCGTCAAGTCGACACGGCCCGCTTCGCGCCACGGGGCAGCCCACGACTGCACCTCCTCGGAGCACGCTAGTGCATCGCGCACGCGCCAATACTGCCGCGTCCGAGTGCTTTCGGAGAGTACGCCCCCGGCCTCTTCGTATGCAGAGGCGAACCGCGGTCCCCACTGTGGCCCGTGCAGTAGAGCAAGATTGGTCGAGCAGTGCGCTACATCGAGGTCCGTTGGCCCCCACGATGCTCCCGCCCAGTCGACAACTCCGGTGATGCTGGGCGCGGCGTTCTGCGATACGTCGAACAGAACGTTCCCGGGTAGGAAGTCGCGATGCAGAACTCGCCCGTCGTATGTCGGTACAGGCCCACGTAGTACGTCGATCGCGGCGGCCCATACTTCCGCGTCGGCTCGTGTGGGCACCACGACGGTATCGGCAGTCGTCATTGCCTGATACTCACGGGGCCTGGGCTCGGCCTTCACGGCATGAATCTCGACGAGTTGCCGAGCTAGGAGGGGGACCCGATCGTCCACGCCCTCGTCGGCGAGAACCGTCGAACCCGGGACATGGGTCATCAGGATCGAGGGATACTCGCAATGAGTGGCTGTGGAATCGAATGCCAATAGTTCGGGGACCGGTACGGCTGACCCCGAAAGCGTTGTCAAAGCGGTGCTTTCCCGCTCCAAGGAGTCCTCTGCGTGCTGCAAACTGGCTGAATCCGTATAGGTGCGCAGCACCAGATTCCGACTGAATCCATCGGTGGTCCAGATGGTCAGCTTTCGCATCTCTGCGGTGATGCCGCCGGACAGTGTTTCGGATTCGATGATTCGTTCACCGGCGTTCAGGTGTCGACTCACCCATGCACGAGTAGACGGACCCACTGCCGAGGGTGGTTCGGGTTCGGTCACCACGTCACTGCAACAGACGATCCGACCATGTGCAAGGTTGTTTGCCTGACGGGAAGGCAACGAATCGATATGGCACGGAACGAACGTCAGCGAACCGCTCCGAGGATCGCGCCCGCTACTGTCGCTCCCGTGAGGTGGTAGCTCGCGGTGACAGCTCCGAAGACGAATGGTTGCGGAGTATGGGGCGTCAGCGCGTTGGTCAATGATGCTGCAGCGGAGGCCGATCCAACACCAAGTCCGACGAGCACGCCCGATGTCACGGCGTCGGCGTCGATGACATCGATAACGAGAGCGATCACGATGGTTGTCACCGCCGAGCAACAGAGCGGAACCACGTAGTAGGACAACGGGAATCGGCATCCCGTCTGCGCCCGATCATGCCCGATCGAACGATCCCACGCGCGCCCGAACAGGGGGCCGAACCAGAGTGCGCCGAGGGCGTAGTACACAACCGCCGCCACGGCTACTCCCAGCCAGTTCACGACACTGCCCTTCGGCCCGGTTGAGTCGCTCGGTCGACAACGGTCCAAGAATTGGTGGTCATGACGTGATCGTCTCGAGACTGGAGGCCGGTTGTATTGCAGAATTGCGACATGCAAGAAAGGCAGGTCGCGTCCAAGCCCATCGACGTTCACGAACGATCCGGCGTCATGGCTCCCTCGCTTCTTCGTCGCTTCGACGCAACCTGGCACGAACCGGCTGCAGAGGTTGGAGATGTCGTCGACGCGTACTGGAGTGTGCGATGGGAATTGTCCGCGGACGAAATCATCGAGCAGCGAGTCCTCGAGTTTCCGGCAGTCACGGTCAGTATGGAGACCGGGTCAGTGCCTGCGCCGTTCATGCTCACCAATGTTCAGCGCAGGGCGTGGTCCCGGACGATCGAAGGTCGAGGCTTCGTGTTCGCCGTCAGACTGCGTCCAGCTGGTCTGGCTGTCGTGTCCAGCCTCGATCCCACGAGACTTCAGGCGACGCAACCGATCACGAGAGATCTCGATGACCGTCTATTCGGCATGCTCGGCGCCGTCTCCGGGCATGACTCGGCTGCCGACCATGCTCTTCGGGCAGATTCGGTGATCACCGAGATGCTGGCGAAACGACCACCCACTCCCGAACACCGTCTCGCGAACGCCGCAGTCGACGCACTGGCACAAGGGTCCGTCAGGAGATCCGGGCAATCCGTGGCAGCAATACTCGGGGTCAGCGAACGTGCCGTGCAGAGGGCACTGCGATCGACACTCGGGATGGGTCCCAAAGCAGTCGCCCGACGGGTTCGACTACAGGAAGTGCTGCAAAGACTCTCGCTCCCCGATGCCGACGCTGCCCACATTGCTGCGGACCTCGGCTACGTCGATCAAGCTCATCTGATCAACGACTTCCGCGGCGTCGCCGGAATTACACCGGGCGCGTACCTCCGTGAGCTCGCTGCACTTGCCCGCGCCTGAGTGAGGTTGTTTCAAAGGTCTTCTGCACATCGATACTTCAGCCTTCGTTGCCCTGTCGAATACCGGTTATTCGGAATCGACCGGCGCGCCGGCGTCCAGGGGTGACCGTATCTGCGTAATGGAGTATTCGCTGCACTGCGCGCATCGGGTGAGCAGATCATGTGTGCACGAGACGACGTGCGCGAGGAAGCGCTCGGCATGGTCGAGTTGGGCTTGTTGCCGTCGTATTCGCGTCAGTTGTTCTTCGATGACTGCTGTTCGTTCGGGCTCGTCTCGATGGAGTATCAGCCGAATATCGGCCAAGCTGATTCCAACGCCTTGACAGGCTCGCAACACCTGTAATCGTCGTACATGTTCCTCGCTGTAGTCGCGGTGGCCCGACGGTAGGCGTTCGGGCACAACAACACCGGCGTCGTCCCAATGTCTCAAGACATGGGTCGGAACATCGAGCTCCCGCGCAACCTCTCCGATCTTCACCCGTCGATGCTCTCACGTTGACTTCAGGTCGACCTTAAGTTTTAAGGTCATCGCCATGACGACCGACAGATTCGATCTACCGGAGCCGATCTTCGTGTCCGTGGGCGGCGATCGGGTAGCGACCTACGAGCTGACCCCCGAGGTGGACGTGCCATCCGCGGACGTCGTGTTCTGCCATGGAACGCCCTGGTCGGCGCTGGTTTGGGCGCAGGCCGCTCGTCACCTCAGCGTTGGGCATCGGGTCTACCTGTGGGACATGCCCGGATACGGCCGCTCCGCGCGGGGATCTCAGGTGCGGACCGACCTGGCTACTCAGATGTCACGGTTCGCGATGTTGCTCGACCACTGGAAGTTGGAACGGCCCTTTGTCGTCGCGCACGATATCGGCGGCGCGGTCGCCCTGGGAGCCCACCTGATACACGGACGCGACTACGGCAGTTTGTTCTTGTGGGATGTGGTGACCCTGGACCCGTGGGGATCTCCCTTCTTTCGGCTCGTTTCGGAGCACAGGGACGTGTTCGCCGCGTTGCCGGCTTCCCTGCACGCAGCACTGGTGTCCGAATACATTGCAGGAGCAGCACATCAGCGGCTGGACCGAGACATCGTGGCGACGTTGACCGAACCCTGGATATCCGACGAGGGACAGCCTGCCTTCTACCAACAGATCGCCGAACTGCGGCCCGAGCACACGAGACCGATCGTCGACGCACTTCCCCGAGTCCGCTGTGACACCTCCATCGGATGGGGTCGACAGGACCCCTGGATTCCCGTCGAACAGGCGCATCGACTGCGGCAGTTGTTGCCGGGGGAATCGTCTGTGATCACTGTTCCGGATGTGGGGCACCTGAGTCCGCTCGAAGCTCCATCACGCGTCCAACAGGCCTTGGATGTGTGGTTGGCGTCACCGTGAGCCGGGCCATCGGTCAAAAGGACCGAAGCTGTCCGCATCTGTTCCTACCGTCGGCGTCGCACCTGGAAGACCGGGTCTCGCAAGCCGTCGAGAGGAACAGAGATGAATTCGAACGAAACCACAGCGGTAGTTCTGCGCTCTCACCGCACGGATGTCGGTCAGCAGCCGTCCGAGCTGCTGGAAGTTCGAGTCGTGGATCAGCGGCCTATCGGGGATGGAGAAGTGCTCGTAGAGAACATTTTCCAACAGATCGTAGCTGTGAATGCAGACCTGATGTTCGAGAACCCGGGTCTCCCACTGCCGGCCTTCGAGGTCGGTGCGCCTCTGTACGGGCCGGCGATCGGGCGGGTAGTGGAATCTAGATCGGATACGGCGGTCGGAACCGTCGTGCAGCACAACCAGGGGTGGAGGAACCTGACCGCGATCGCGTCGAACGCGGTATTTCCCGTTCCCGACGGAGTGTTCCCCGGCCCGGAGTACATGCTCAATCAAGGGGTCACGTCCTTTCATGGCATGGTCGACATCGCAGGAGTAGGTGCGGGCGACGTGGTTCTGGTCAGCGGGGCGGCAGGTGGAGTGGGGTCGATCGCGGGGCAGATCGCCAGGGCGCACGGTGCCGCGTTGGTGATCGGTATCGCGGGTGGTCCGGACAAATGCACTTACCTCACCGAGCAGCTCGGCTTCGATGCGGCGATCGACTACAAGAACGAGGATCTCGACGCTCGTCTCGGTGAACTCGCACCGGAGGGCATCACCGTCTTCTTCGACACCATCGGCGGCACGCAGTTCGAGACTGCCGTCCGACACGCAGCCTTCGGCGCGCGATTCGCGCTGTGCGGTGCGCTCGCCGGACAGATCGGCGGCGGTCACGGCGGACATCCGCGCTTGGACATCATGACCGCCATCGTCAAGGAAATTCAGATCCGGCCGTTCACGACCATGCACACCCCCGAACAGATCCAGGCTTGGATCGGCCACTTCGTCCCCTCGTTCTCGCAGGGCACGATCACCTTTCCTCACACCGTGCTGGAGGGGCCGCTGAATCGAACTATGACTGCGCTGGACGAACTCCTGGCAGGTGACCATCGTGGAAACCTGATCGTGAAGCTGGCCAGTTGACGTGGTTCATCCAGCTGTCGCGGGCGTGCCTCGTGGATACTGGGTCCCGTGGTGCTGAGACGAATGGGAACGTCCCTTATCGGAGGCAGAGGGGCCCAGTGGGTTCGTGAGCTGAATGAGCGACACCCATGGAGTCACAACGACTACTTTCACAGCTGGATTCTGGCGAATCTGCCGGACCGGCGCGGCCGTGCAGTCGATATGGGTTGCGGACGGGGTGGCCTGGTGCGAGCCTTGTCTCCTCATTTCGATCACATCGTCGGGGCCGACGCCGATGGGGAGATGCGTCGAATCGCAGAGGCAACTTCTGCCGCTGTGGACAACGTGTCCATCACCGATCGCCAACTCGACTCCTGGGCAGACGATTCGATCGATCTCGTGACCATGGTGGCAGTGCTGCATCACCTCGACATGGACGACGCACTACGCCACGTCGGACGGATTCTCGCGCCCAACGGTCGCCTGCTCGTCGTGGGGCTGGCGCCACCGCGAAGCGCACGAGATCTGTTGTGGGATGCTGCCTCGATCGTGACCAATCCGGTGATCGGATTTCTGCACCGACCATGGCCGAGTCCGGTGGCAGCGCCGCCGCCGCCATTCCCGGTCAAGGATCCGGTGCTGAGCTTCGACGAGATTGGACACATGGTCGACAAGTGGCTACCGGGTGCGATCATGCAACACCGCATAGGTTTTCGTCACACGATCGAGTGGACGAAGCCACCGCGGTGATCACACCCATGGTGCCCGGCGTTCCCACCACGGCATCGTCCTGGACTTGTCGACTTCGACGGTCACGTCGCGATACCGCTGATCCAATCGAGCTACTGCCGCGCGTAATTGGTGGGCATGCCGTCCCTCGCGACGCATGAGTCGTTCCAATGCATCGCGCGGTCCATCTCCATAGAAGTGGGCGTCGCATGCGGGGCATCCGGTGAAGCCGGCCAAGATCGGCACCCGATCATCGAGCGTTGATCTGTGCTTGCCATCGACGCGTTCTTCGAGATACTCAACTCGTCGACGCCACTGCACCAGATAGTGCAGGGCCCAACCGTCACTACGGGCCTTACGTGGCCTGTGGGGGTTCATCGAACGAACGGGGGCGTTGCCCTCTCGTGCAGAATTATCATCATGTGCGCCATGTCGGAGGCGGGCCGGTGAGTGCTTCGGTTTGGTGGAGTGGACGATACCGCAGTATCGGTACTTTCAGAAGACGAGTGGGTACAGCATGGGGAACTCGGTCCCGGGGAAGGGCGAGTACGTGTGGGACGTAGACAGCCCGGGCGCACTGCAGTTGCCGTCGGGCAGCGTAGTTCGTGGACGCGCCTTGCGTGACCCGATGCCTGACGGACCTTCGCCAGATCTCGGGGTCTACCTGCAGGGCAAGGATCCCGGCGGGTTCGACTGGGACAGTCGATGGGTGCGTTGGCCCGATTTCTGGCTTCCGTCCAGCTCGACAGAACTCGAGGTCGTACTACGAGAGGTACTGCGCCGCTGTATAACCGAGAGAGTCGAGATTGCGTGCACCGGTGGTGTCGGACGCACTGGCACTGCACTGGCGTGTCTCGTCGCGCTCGACGGGGTGCCCGGTAGTGCGGCCATCGACTACGTCCGGCGACAGTACTCGCATCGAGCCACGGAGACGCCCTGGCAGAAGCGCTTTGCGAGGACGTTCGTGAAACCGGGCTCTCTGCTCTGAGCAGAATTGCCGACCCGTCATGGGATCGAGGCCTAGGCTCCGATCATGGGAGAGGTCATACGAATCGATGAACGTCGAGCAGCGCGCGCCGTGGAGCCGTTGTGGCGTGAGGTGGTAGGCCGACGGTTGCGCGAGCGCAGACATGTCCGCGGCGACACTCTGGCCGAGACGGCTGCCCGCGCCGGCATTGCACCGCAATACCTTTCGGAACTCGAACGCGGCCGCAAGGATCCGTCGAGTGAAATCCTCGCGGCCGTCGTCGGTGCACTGGGCACGTCGATGGCGGAGATATCAGGCCTGGCGCATCACGACCTGTCACGCGGCGACGCGACGTTGATGGCGGCCTGACGGCCCTCGAGTACCTGATCGACGACGCCGTACTCACGGGCAGCCGGTGCCGTCAACACCAGATCGCGGTCGGTGTCGTGGCGGAGTTTCTCGACGTCGCGTCCCGTGTGCTTCGCGAGAATTGCTTCCATCTCGGCCCGGACGCGCACGACTTCGTCGGCAGCCAGAATCAGATCGGGGATGGTGCCGCGTCCCTGCGCAGCCGGCTGATGCAACACCACCCTGCTGTGGGTCAGTGCGGAGCGTCGCCCCGGTGCGCCCGCTGCGAGCAGCACCGCACCTGCTGCAACGGCTTGTCCCACACATGTTGTGGCGACGGGTGATCCGATGAACTGCATCGTGTCGTAGATGGCGAGCATGGCAGCGGTATCACCGCCCTCGCAGTTGATGTACATCGAAATTTCCTGGTCGGGGGAGTCGGCCTCCAAGTGCAGTAGCTGCGCGATCATCGCGTTGGCGACCCCTGCGTCGATACCGGTACCGAGGTAGACGATGCGCTCACTGAGCAGGTGCGAATAGACGTCGACGACGCGTTCGCCGCGCGAATCTCGCGTGATGACATTGGGAATCGTGTACGTACTCATCGCGCCAACTCCATTCCGAACGACACTCGTCTCGCAGGCATGACCTGATCGAACGAGTCGACGATCGCGTCGACGAACCCGTACTCGCGGGCAGCCTCGGCGGTGAACCAGCGATCGTGCAGAGAGTCGTCGAAAATCTGCTCGCGTGTTTGCCCGGTGTCGTCGGCGATGAGGCCGAGCACCGTATCTCGGGTATGGCGCAGATCGTTGGCCTGTACTTCCACTTCGACGGCCGACCCACCGATGCCGGCTGACCCCTGATGCATCAGTATTCGCGAATGCGGCAGGGCATACCGCTTTCCGCGCGTGCCCGACGACAGCAGGAATTGACCAGCGCTGCAGGCCAATCCGAGTGCGAGCGTAGACACGTCGCACGGGACGAGTCGCATCACGTCGCGGATGGCGAGCATCGCAGGAACCGACCCTCCCGGTGAGTGAATCCACAGGGCGATGTCGGCGGAGGAATTCTCGGCCGCCAACGTCAGCAGATGAGTGGTGAGGACGGTGCCGTTGTCGTCGTCGAGGGCGCCGTCGAGCACGAGAACCCGATGACGGAGAAGTTGGTTGCGGAGTTCGGGCGGGAACATTCGAGGCGATTCGCTCATGATTCGAGTGTGAATCCGAATACTGTTGCACGCCAGTGGTTCTGCTGTGGGCAGCGAGTCTGCTCACAGCTTCGTTGTGCCCAGGGTGACAATGGTGAGATGACTGCACTCGAGTTCTCCGAATCCGTCGTCGTCGCTGCGTCGGTCGACGACGTGTACGCCGTTGTCTCCGACGTCACCCGAACGGGCGAATGGAGCCCGATCTGCCAGGAGTGCTGGTGGAACGAACCCGACGGCGGTGGCGTCGGATCGACGTTCACCGGCCGCAACGTGGTCCCGGGTCGCACGTGGGAGACCGTGTCGACGGTTGCTGCAGCCGAACCGGGCCGTGAATTCGGGTGGGTGGTGGGCGACAATTTCGTTCGCTGGGGCTACACCCTGGAGTCGGTGGACGGTGGCACACGCCTAACCGAGAACTGGAACTTCCTGCCCGACGGCATCGCCCACTTCCACCGCAAGTTCGGCGACGACGCGCAGAAGGAAATCGACACTCGTAGCCAGGCAGCACTCGATGGCATCCCGCGGACCCTGGCGGCAATCAAGCGAATCGTGGAAGCCGACTCCTGACCGCAGGGGTCGGGCGTTTGCGAAAGCCGCCGCCCTCGGTACCACCCGGATTCTGTCGGTTCGGTTCACCATCGGTGGCCAGGCGATACGTGGGCGCATCGGCCTTATGGGGGTCGGGCGAAAGCCCTCGCCAGAGCAAGTGACACCACTAGGCCTTGACGTGACACCATTGTGGTGTCACTCTTGATGCATGGAACTCGGCCAGTACGTCAACGACCTCCAACGCCGGTTGGTCGAGTCGGCAGCAACCGGAGACGAGAACACTCGCGCCGCTGCTGAACGACTCGTCGACGGGATGGATGCGGCAACGCGTCTGGTGATGCTCGACGTGCTGTCGGCCGCGGTCGGTGACATCAACCGCGACCTTGCCCCTGGTTCCGTGGACATCAGGCTCCGCGGACGTGAGATCGAATTCGTCGTGGCGGCACCTGTCTCGGAACCGGAAGATGACGAACAAACCCCTCCCAGCATCGAACTCGACGACACGAGCACATCCCGCACCACTCTTCGGCTGCCGGATGCGCTCAAATCACGTGTGGACGAGGCCGCGGCATCGGACGGGATGTCGGTGAACACCTGGTTGGTGCGAGCCGTCGCTGCTGCACTTCAACCCAAACAACGCCGTGCTGCGCAACGCACGGTTCGCACCGGCGATAATTTCGCCGGCTGGGCGCGCTGATCGCCCTCTCTTCCAAAGCTTTCCAGTAGCCCTGCACTGAGCAGGGTTTCACAACCATGCCCACAGGGAGGCACTGCCATGCCCGAATTCGCTACCCCGACGCCGATAGACCTGGCCATCGATCTGCAGGTCGGGAGCATCGAAGTCGTTGCGACAGAACGTGTCGACACGCTCGTCACCATCGCGCCCACCAACGCGTCGAAAGCTGTCGACCGCAAGGGGGCAGAGAACACCAAGGTCGACTTCGACGGTGAACGCCTGACCGTCGTCGGCCCCAAGGCGCGCATCAGCTTCTTCGGACCGACAGAGTCCGTCGAGTTGAAAGTCGAATTGCCGCAGGGATCTCGACTCACTGCGGAGATTGCAGCCGGCAGCCTACGCACCAAGGGCGATCTCGGTGCCGTGCGGATCAAGAGTTCGATGGGCCCGGTCGAACTCGACACCACCGGGGACCTGTGGGTGCGGGCGGGCCACGGCAACGCGACCGTCGGCACTGTGTTGGGCAATCTGGACATGACCGCCGACCATGGGCAGATTCGGATCGGCACCGTCGTCGGCGACGCCGCGCTCAAGGCGTCGCACGGCTCGATCATGTTGCGGGAGTCGGGCACCGATCTCGACGCCAAGCTCTCTTACGGTGATCTCGATGTCGAGAGATCACTCGGGGGAGTGAGTGCGAAGACCGCCTACGGCAGCATCACCGTCCACGAAGTCAGTAGTGGTGCAATCCAAGTCGAGAGCGGATACGGCCAGATCACCCTGGGTGTGCGACGCGGCGTGCCCGCGTGGCTCGATCTGTCGTCGAAAGACGGGCACGTTCGCAACGAACTCACGCCCGAAAGCGCACCGGACGAAACAGAAGAGAGCGTGACTGTTCGCGCTCGAACGCGATACGGCGACATTGCGATCCGTCATACACCGCAGAGCTGAAAGCGAGGCACAGGCAATGAGAATATCCGCAATCGATGTCCGCGGACTGCGAAAGTCCTATGGCGACAAACGTGTACTCGACGGCGTCGACCTCACCGTCGACGCCGGCACAGTCACCGCCCTGCTCGGCTCCAACGGGGCAGGCAAGACCACGATTGTCCATATTCTGTCCACTCTCGTTCGGCCGGAGAGCGGTTCGGTAACAGTAGCTGGCTGCGACGTCGTCAATGATCCCGGCGGCGTTCGTGCAGCAATCGGTCTCACCGGGCAGTTCTCCGCGGTGGACAACCTCCTGACCGGTGAGGAAAACCTGATGCTGATGGCAAGACTGCGTCATCTCGGATCGCGCTCCAAGCCGCGCGTGGCAGAACTGCTCGAGCAGTTCGATCTCGTCGGGGCCGGGCGAAAGCCGTTGTCCACGTACTCGGGTGGTATGCGGCGGCGGCTCGATCTTGCGATGACTCTCGTCGCACCGCCACGCGTCATCTTCCTCGACGAGCCGACCACCGGTCTCGACCCACGGAGCCGACGCACCATGTGGGACATCGTCCGATCCCTGGTGGCCGACGGCACCACGGTGCTGCTCACGACCCAATACCTCGACGAGGCAGACGAACTCGCCGACAGAATAGCCGTGCTGAACGACGGCCGGATCGTCGCCGACGGCACCCCGGACGAGCTGAAACGTCGCATGCCCGGCGGTCACATCCGTCTTCGCTTCGCCGACGCAGCAGCGCTCGGCAACGCAACCAGAGCCTTCGACGGCGCGGTGGTCGACACTGACGGCCTGGCGCTGTCGGTACCGACCGACGGAAGCGTCGACACCCTGCAGACCGTGTTGGCCCGGCTCGATACGGCGGGCGTTGCGGCCGAGGATCTGAGCATTCACACCCCTGATCTCGACGACGTGTTCATGGCACTGACAGGCCGGACCGACAACAAGGAGGCATCGTGACCACAGCGATGACGTACACAGTGGGCGACTCGATCACGATGCTGCGCCGAAGTCTTCTGCACATCGTGCGGTATCCAGGTCTGACGATATTCGTCATCGGAGCACCGGTGGTGTTCCTGATGTTGTTCGTCTTCGTGTTCGGAGGGACGCTCGGGGCAGGGCTTCCTGGTGTGAACCCGGAAGGTGGACGGGCCGCTTATCTGCCTTACGTGATGCCGGGCATCCTCGCCATGACGATCGCAGGCACCGCCGGTGGGACGGCGACCACCGTCGCAATGGACATGACCGAAGGCATCACCGCGCGGTTCCGAACGATGGCGATCTCGCGGGCTGCGGTTCTCGCCGGCCACGTCCTCGGCAATACCGTGCAGGCCGTACTCGGAGTGGTGGTCGTACTGGCAGTAGGAATCGCTGTGGGCTTTCGGCCGAATACGAGCCCTGTGCAATGGATTTCGGTGTCGGCAATGGTGATTCTGATCGCCTTCGCCATCAGTTGGCTGGCCGTGGCGATGGGAATGGCGTCGAAGTCGGTCGAGACCGCGAGCAACCTGCCGATGTTGTTGCTGCTGTTGCCATTTCTGGGCAGCGGGTTCGTCCCGACCGACACGATGCCGTCAGGACTGCGATGGTTCGCCGACTACCAACCGTTCACACCGTTCGTCGAAACCCTGCGTGGACTGTTGACAGGGGAGCCGCTGGGCGCGAATCTGCCACTCGCACTGGGATGGTGCGCGGTGATCACGGTGATCGGATATGCCTGGTCGATGGCGATCTACGAGAAGAAGTTGGTGCGCTGAGGCCGTCGGACATCGGAGGTTGGGTGTCGGCGTCGCAAACGCGCGCGCATTCGTCAGGTGCGCGCGATTCAGCTAGCGAACAGGTGACCAATTCGCGAGCGTCTGGCAAACGCGCGCGCGTTTGCGGGCCGGGGGTTGGACGCGCGATCGGGGTAGACGGTGCGGCGCTGCCACTCACACCACCGCCGTGGGTCTGCTCGACGCGACGGCCGGCGTCGGGGTGTGCTCCGAAGACAGACGAGTGAGGATCTCGACCGCAGACGTGATGTCGGGAAGCGAGCGCGTGAAGGGTATGCGCTGACGATCGTCGAAGGCGTAGCCCGTTCCGAATCGCAGTCCGGGTGCCAGCAGTAGTCCCTGCGACTGGGCGTCGGCGACGAGATCGCTGGATCGAATGCCGTCGGGTAGGGAACACCACAACGCCAGACCACCGTTCGGTACTCGAAAGTGCCAGTCCGGCAGATGATCACGCATCAATGCGACGGTGTGGTCTCGGGCGATTCTCGACGCCTCCGCGCGTACCCGACGGACCTCGTCGTATCGGCTCAGCAATTCGGTAGCGGCCAGCTGATCGAGAATGGAGACCGAAAGTTGGCGTCGCGCATAGGTTGCAGCGATTCTCGCCACCAGACCTGCCTCGGCCCGAACCCAGCCGACCCGCAACCCTCCCCACACCGTCTTGCTCGTGGACCCGATCGTCACCGTCGCCACATCCGGGGTTGCCGCCCCAAAGGGTTCGATGTCGGGTGACCCGTCGAGAGACAGGTCCGCTGCTACCTCGTCGACGATGGTCAGTACGGCATGGCGATGCATGGTGGCGGACAGCTGCCGGCGAGTGTGAAGGGGGAGTCGCGCACCGGATGGATTGGAGAAGTCGGGCATGAAATACGCAAGCGTAGGTGCACTCTGGCGTGCGGCCCTGTCTGCTGCAGCCACGAACTCGTCGGTGTTGTCGGGATCGATCGGCACCGGGATGCAACGACCACCGAGAGAGTGAACGAGTTCGACGACACCCGGATACGTGGGGTGCTCCACCAACACGCGGGCCCCGGGCTCGGTGAACGTGGCCAACACCGCGTGGATGGCGTCGGTGGCACCGGAGGTGATGAGGATGTTGTCTGCGGTGGTCGGTACGCCACGCCCTCGGTAGTACGCGGCAATGGATTCGCGGAGCTCGAACAGGCCGGACGGGGCATATCCGCCCAAGGTGAAACGGTCTCGAATCTTCTCTGCCGCAACACCGTACGCCTCGGACAGCAGGGGCGAGGCGGAGGGCGACGCGTTGACGAATTCCAGATTCGCAGTCTCCCGGTCGCCGGCCAGCGAACCCCACGACGGCATCGAACCAGTCGGGGAAACGAAGGTGCCGGAGCCTCGCTGGGCGCTGATCCACCCGCCCTCGCGCAGATGCCGGTACGCCGATGCCACCGTGACTCGACTGACGTCCAAGCTGATCGACAGCGCGCGCTCCGCAGGCAGTCGCGTCTGGGCCGAGACCTCACCGTTCTCGATGAGCCGTCGCAATTCGTCGGCGATCTCGAGGTAGAGCGGACCGCCGGATCGGTTCCGCAACGTCGATGGGTCGATCCGTGCGGCCAGATCCGCGGCCGAGATCGCAGAGGCGTCTAACGAGTCCATGCATGCCACTCTCGCACACTGGACTGCGCGATTCCGGGTGAAAGCAGTCCATTGTTGGTCCATGATCGCAATTGGAGCTGTATTGGTCCTGTCCGTCATGGGCGCAGGGTGGACTGTGGTCGCACTGCGCGAAGGTGGAAGAAGCGCGCCCGCCGGGCCGCCGCGGAGTCGAATCGACGTCGACTGATCCGTCTGTACTTCGACAAACGCGCGCGCATTCGTCAGAGGCGTTCGGATTCGCCATCGATCCGGGCCTAGTTCGCGCGCACCTGGCAAACGCGCGCGCATTTGCGGGATCCGGGGGCGGCGGGAGTTCAGGGGCGGCGGCGGGATCCGGGGGCGGCGGCGGGATCCGCGGGCGTATGGGAGCGAGGGGGCGGAGAGCAGTGGAGCAGGGGAGTGCTGTGGACGTCGAGGTCAGTTGTCGCCGGTGATGGAATCGATGAACGGCGTCAACAGCAGCGCGATGTCGTCTGCGGCAGCGGCGATGTCGTCGGGCGGCTCGGGGATGTAGCTCAGGGCCAAGCGCACGATTGCCTTGCTGGCGATGTCGGCGTGTCGTGGACTCGCGCCGACCCAGCCGTGTTGGAGTGTTTCTGCGAGACGGTCGCCCGCGCGCTCGATGAGCACGGCACTGTCGGTGGTGATGAGTCGGAGCAGATCCTCTGGCGCGTCGTCTCCGTGCAGCGATCGCACAAGCGGATCGAGCACGCTCAATTCGAAGAACGCGGAGAAGCCCTGCTGCAGTGCTGCACGAGCATCATTTGGATGTTGGTACAACGCAGAACCGCACAGGTCCACGAACATGTCCGTCAGTCTGATCGCGTATCCCTGTGCGACTCCGCGCCGCGAACCGAACTCGTTGTACAGGCTCTGTCGGCTCAAGCCCGCGGCCTTGGCGATGTGGCTCATGGTGACGGTGCGCCAGGTGCGCGCGTGCAACAGTTCACGCAGGGCATCGAGCGCGGTGTCGCGTGCGAGGGTGGAGGCAGCCACGCGGTATCGACCGGGGGTCGACGTCTGTTCGGCTGCGGGCATGAGCACGACTCTATCGAACGACGGCCTGTGGACCGTCCAACCAGGCCTCCGTCAATTGATCACGTTGGACGGGACTACCGGTCGCGATCGCCGCCCTGACCTGCCTGATGTCCTTCGGGTATCCCACTCCGATTGCCCCGACGAGGCGGCCGTCACGCAGCGCACATGCGGTGAAGTGGCGGTCGGCAACAGAGCCGCGAGCCACCACGTACTCGTCGGTCGCACGGGTCCAACCGGCGAACTGGAGGTTGACGCCGTGTTGGGTGGACCACCCCCACGGGACATCGAGATCGCCGGGTTCCACACCCATCATCGAGCGGGCAGCCCGGGCGGCCTGATCCAGTGCGCCGTTCCAGTGTTCGCTGCGATACGTGCCGCCGAGGAGTCGATTGGGTACCTCTGCCACGTCGCCCGCCGCGTAGACGTTCGGTGTGGAGGTACGCATCCCCGCGTCGACAAGAACGCCGGATCCGATCTCGAGGCCCATGCCTGCGCCGAGTTCGACGTTGGGCACCGAGCCGACGGAGACCAGCACAGTGCCGGCGGACCACGAACGACCGTCCGCGGCGGTCACGAGAGATGTTCCGTCGCCTTGCTCGGTGAGGTCGGTGACGGCGACGTCGGTGTGGAACGCGATCCCGTTGTCTGCGTGCAGGTCGACGTACATCTGCGAGACCGCGGCCGGAGCGATCCGGTTGAGCGGTGCCGCTGCTGCCTCGAGGACGGTGACCTCGGCTCCGAGGGACCGCGCAGCTGCGGCTGCCTCGCATCCGATCAGGCCGCCGCCGATCACCAGGAGTGATCGGGTGCGCAGAATGTCGGCGTGCAGCGGCTCGACATCGGCGGCACCGCGGAGGGTGAACACGTGGCCCGGGAGATCGAGTTGCCGTGCCCGAGAGCCGGTTGCCAAAAGCAGCGCGTCGTACGGAACCGGGTCGCCGTCGTCGAGCAGCACAGTCGAATCGGCGACGCCGACAGCCGTGACACCCGAGCGTACGTCGACGCCGTCGATGGCCGAGCCGAGCTGCACTTGCTCGATCGACTTGGTTCCGGTCAGCAACTCCTTGGACACCGTCGGGCGGCGGTACGGCGCAGCGTGTTCACTGCCGATCATCGTGATGGACCCGGTGAAACCCTCGGCGCGTAGAACTTTGGCCGCGGTGTACCCGGTTGCACCCGAACCGATGATCGCGATCGCGTGCGGAGCGGACGTACTCACCCGCGCTCGACCTCGACCATCTCGAAATCCGCCTTGGCAGCGCCACAATCGGGGCACGACCAGTCGTCGGGGATGTCGTCCCAGCGCGTGCCGGGCTCGATCCCGTCTTCGGGCCAGCCCAGTTCCTCGTCGTATTCGAATCCACACTGAACGCAGCGGTAGAGCTTCATGCCTTACTCCTGAAGTCGATTTTCTCGCGGACACCGCAATCGGGGCACGGCCAGTCGTCGGGTACCTCGGACCACGCTGTGCCGGCCGGAAAGCCCTCGCGCGGAGCGCCGTTGGTCTCGTCGTAGACGAACTCGCACACCGGGCACTCGAAGGCGGCCATCACTTGGCTCCGTGCTGGGCGAGGATCTTCTCCCGCTTGGACGGCTGAATGTTGACCTTTGTGATGTCGCCGTCGTAGTGGTCGAGAACGCGGTGGTCCATCACCTTGCGCCACACGGGCGGGAAGTACGCCAGCGAGATCATGCTCGCGTATCCGCTCGGCAGGTTCGGTGCCCCGTCCATGCTGCGCAGAGTCTGGTAGCGGCGAGTGGGGTTGGCATGGTGATCACTGTGTCGCTGAAGGTGATACAGGAAGATGTTGGTCACGATGTGATCGGAGTTCCAGCTGTGCTCGGGGGTGCACCGCTCGTAGCGGCCGTTCTCCTTCTTCTGACGCTGCAGGCCGTAATGCTCGAGGTAGTTGACCGTCTCGAGCAGCGAGAAGCCGTAGATGGCCTGAATCACCAGGAACGGCAGCACGATCGGACCGAACACCGCGACGAGCACCGCGTAGAGAACGACGGACATCAGCCACGCGTTGAGTACGTCGTTCTGAATGCTCCACGTGCTTTTGCCCAATCGCTCCATGCGAGTCTTCTCGAGCTCCCACGACGACTTCAGGCTGCCCCAGACACTGCGAGGGAGAAAGGCCCAGAAGCTCTCGCCGAACTTCGAGCTCGCCGGATCCTCGGGTGTGGCGACGCGAACATGGTGGCCGCGATTGTGCTCGATGTAGAAGTGGCCGTAGAACGTCTGTGCCAGTGTGATTTTCGACAGCCAGCGCTCGAGGCTGTCCTTCTTGTGACCGAGCTCGTGCGCGGTGTTGATGCCGACGCCGCCCATCACGCCGATGCTGATGGCCAGACCGATCTTCGAGATCAGCCCCAGCCCTCCGTCGATCCCGAGCCACGACAGGTTGTCGGCCGACCAGAGGTAGCAGGCGAACACCAAGCTCGCGAGCTGGAACGGAATGTACGCGTACGTGCAGTAGCGGTAGTACTTGTCTTCCTCGAGCGCCTTCATCACCTCGTCGGGTGGGTTGTCGCCGTCCGGGCCGAAGAACCGGTCCAGGATCGGGAGCAGTCCGTAGACGAGCAGCGCGCCGATCCACCACCAGACCGGAGCCACTGCGTTCCAGCCGAGCTGATTGAAAGCCCAGACCAGGCCGGTGGCCAGGAACACCGCCGTGGGCGGAATCAACCCCATCAGCCAGAGGTAGCGCTTTCGGTCGTGCCATTCGGCAACCGGTGCCTGCGCATGGTTGTCCACATTCGATGCGGTCATCGTCACTCCTTGTGTAAGGCCGATCACTATGGATTGGACAATACACCAGATTTGTCACCTCGGTGGACAAATCTGCAAATTTGTACAAACGAGCACGGGAATGTGGCTGCGCCCACAGCGCCACCGTTTGGACAGATCCAGCTGCTACCTTCCGACTCGCTGTGGCCGGTCACAAACGGCTGCAGCGCACGTAGGTCCGTCTGTATCCCGTCGGGGGTACTTCACAACAGGAGTAGCTATGGACGTATTCATCGCCAAGATCATCGCCGAGGTCATCATTCAGCTGGTCAGCAGCGGAAGCGCCGAGAGCGGCGCCACCGCGGTGAGCGCAATCCTCGGGTCCTGAGTTCGACGGCTGCGCCGGTACGAGACCGGTGCAGCCCGCCCGAAAGTCGTGTCGCGGTGAGGGGACGTCGTTTGTAGTCTTAGCCGCAACGAAAGGGTGCCCATCCAGCCATGAGCTACGACAACGACTCCCCGCACGGCGACCGTCGCAGCTCTCGTGGTCGCAGCAGACGTCGTCGTTCCAAGAAGACCGGTCGACGCCTCCTGCTCGGTTTCGGTGTGTTCGTCGTCGTTGCGCTCGGACTCGGTACGTGGCTGGCTTACACAGCCAACACCGCATACACCAACCTCGATCAGGCTCGCGACTACGCACAGGCGGCGAAAAGTGCTCTGCTGGAGGGGGATACGCAGACTGCGGAGACTTCCGTGGACGACGCAGTGCGTACCTCGACCCAGGCGAAGGACGCCACCGATTCGCTGATCTGGCAGGCGGCTGCCGCGATTCCGTACGTGGGCCAACCGCTGGATGTCGTCTCGCAGATCACCGACGTCGTCAACGGGCTGACCGTGGATGTATTGACTCCATCGGTCGAGGTGGGGGCCACACTCGATCCGAGTCGGCTGCGCGGGCCCGACGGTGCCATCGACATCGTCGCCCTGCGCACCGCTTCGCCCGCGCTGTCGCAGGCCGCCGCCGCAGCGGACGTACTCGACGCACAATCCCGGGCGATCGAAGAACCGACCTTCGTCGCTCAGGTCGGCGACGCTCGAACTCAGCTGCAGGATCAGACCCATGAGCTCACGACCCTGTTGACCAACACCGACATCGCCGCCAAGGTGCTCCCGGCGATGCTCGGTGCCGACGGACCTCGCAGTTACTTCATGGCGTTTCAGACACTGTCGGAATCGCGGGGAACCGGCGGGCTGATCGGTGGCGTCAGTATCGTGCGGGCTGCGGACGGACGAATCGGCGTGGACAGCCTGGCAAGCAACGACGAGCTCCGAATCCCCTACGACGCCATCGATCTCGGTCCGGACTTCTTCAACACTTACGAGAGTCGCTTCCAGCCCACTCGGAATTGGCAGAACAGCAACGTCAGCCCGCACTTCCCGTACGCCGGGCGAATCTGGCAGTCGATGTGGGAGCAGGAAACCGGTGAACGTGTCGACGGCGCTCTGGCCACCGATCCCGTTGCCCTCGGCTACATCCTCGATGTCGTCGGTCCCATCACGATGGGTGACGGTGAGGT